>JAOADB010000285.1 GCA_026417535.1 Caldilineales bacterium | reverse complement strand
CGTCGGCAGCGTCAGATGTGTATAAGAGACAGGTCACGATCAGCAGGCTCAGAGCGGCCATGAGCTGATTGGCCGAACCGAACAGCTGCCACAAATACACCCACGTCCCCGTCAACACCAACAACATGGTCAACAGCATCGAGGTCACCGTGGAGACGTGCATGTTCTTCAGGACCGGGACGACCTCACCCACCCATTCGGAGAGGGTGACGCGCATGACCCGGAAGATGAGCTGCGTCACGGTGAGGACGATGACCATGAAGGCGCCGAAGCCCAGGGCCGTGCCGTACAGGCGGAAGCCCTCGCCGAAGATGACGCTCATCAGGCTGCCCACACCGGCGGCGAAACGCCCGGCGCCGCCGCCCGTGCCGCTGATGGAGACGGCCACCAGGGCCAGCAAGGCCAGCGTGTTCTCTGAGAACATGCCACCGCCGCCCACGGGCAGGGCATCCGTCTCATACTCGAGCTGGCGGGCCGTGCCGATGGAGCCAATGAGGGCGTGCCAGCCGGAGATGGAACCGCAGGCGATGGTTACGAAGAGCATCGGCCACAGGGGCTGCCAGGGCTTGCCCGCAGCCGGCAACCAGGGCACGGGTTTGACCGCCTCCAGCGCGAAGGCGCCCACCTCGGGCTTGATGAACGGCGCCAGCACCGCGCCGAGAGCACCCAGGACGATGGTCAGCAGCGTCACCCAGAAGCCGATGTAGTTGACCGGCTGGGCAAAGCGCCAGATGGGCAAGGTGGCCGCCAGGTAGGAGAAGACGAGCAGGAACAAGGCCCAGAAGAGGTAGGAGGGCATGGTCTTGATCTCGCCCGTCTCGGCGTTATAGAGGGCCGTGCTCGGCCGCTTGCCGTCGGGGCCAGGAGCCGGGACGCGTGGGTCGGCATTGGTCGGGTCGGTCACGACCATCACGGCGTTTCCGCCGGTGAGGCCGTCCACCGCCTTGTTGAAGCTCAGCACCGCCGAGCTGATGGGGCCTTTCGTGAAGTCAATCTTGCCGTCCGGTGTGGCCGTACCCAAAGGCCCGATGAGCATGGCGCCCACGGTGACGGCCACCACGATGATCGTGACGACGATCAGGTCCATCTTCCAACGGTACAACATCTGCCCGGCCAAGACGCCCATCACGCCCAAGGCGATGAGGCCCAAGGGCACATCGGGCCGCGCCGCCATGAGCGAGGACATGATGCCCATGAAAGCGCCGGCCACCAGGAGTAGGTAGAAGAAGATGAAGCTGAAGAGGATGGTGCGGGTGCGCGGGGCAATGAGCCGATGGCTGATGGCGCTGAGGCTGTTGCCGTCGTTGCGCACAGCCACCATGATGGCGCTGTAGTCGCTGGCCCAGCCGATAAACGAGACCCCGATCAGCAACCACAGCAGCGCCGGCAGCCAGCCCCACAGATTGGCCGCCGTGATCGGCCCTACGATCGGCCCCGCTGCAGCGATGGACTTGAAGTGATAGCCGTACAGGATGTTGCGGCTGGTCGGCATGAAGTCCACGCCGTCCATGTACAACTTCGCCGGCGTTGCCCGTTTGGCGTCGGATTGGATGACGTTGCGATCGATGCGGCGGGCATAGAAGTTGTACATCACGTAGATGACAATGGCACCGAGAATGACGATCCATAACGTGTTCATTATTGGCCTCCTCTGCACAAAACGATAAAAAAACCGATGGCAGAGATGGATGGGCCACCGACCATGTCGCCATCGCCCACGGTCAGCAGGGGGAAATGGGGACTCGTGCGGCTTTCCCGGTCGCTCACCTCCTTTTCAAGCGGCTATGGCCGTGACCTCGCCCTGCAGGCGGCGGCCGATTTCCTGCGCCGCAGCCTCCAGGGCATTGGCCCCGACAAAACGGGTTTTGCCGTCCACGATCACCGCCGGATAGCGACGGGCGTTGTAGCGCAGGGCCTTGAACACGCCCTCGACCGAGGCGGCGTCAATGACCTTGACCACGATCCGGTCGCAGTGTCGCCGGAGCTGTTCGCGTACCCAGTTCGACACGGCCAGATACTCCTGGGCGAGATCGGGCGGCAGGCTGCTGGCCAGCTGCTCCCGCTGCACCAAGTCCGATTTGCCCATGGTGCGCCAGGCCACCTCGCAATGGGTGCAATGGTAAAAGGTCGTTGGCGCATAGGCGATGACCTCTACCAAGAGCGGCTTGCTCATGAGGACCTCCCGGTGTGTTCCCGCACGGCTTTACACCAAAGCGGTAGAAGCACGGCGTAGACCATATCGGCAATGGGCGTGGGTACCCCGACCTCACGGCCCTTGCGGCCGATGGCGCCGATCATGGATTCCAGCTCGAAGCGCCGGCCTGCCTCCACATCGAGTTGCATCGAGGGTTTGATCCCCGGCGCGGCCCCGTCCATGAAAGCCAGTGAGCGTTCCACCACATCCCCATCCAGCATCACCCCATGCCCCTCGGCCACCGTTTTCACCTCCCGCATCAAGCCTTCGATTAAGCGTCGCGTCTCCGGAACCTCGCGGTACTCGCCCATGGTCAGCCGGGTCAGACAACCGATACCGCTGACGCTGGCGATGAAAACGAACTTCGTCCATAGCACCTTGGGCATCTCGGTGCTCAGCTCCACCGTGATGCCGGTCTCCCGCAGCGCCTCGTATACGGCCATGATGGCCGGGGTCACCTGTCCGTCCAGGGGCCCCAGCACAATCCGCCGGAACTGAGAGGCTTGCCGGATGACGCCCGGCTCGGCAATCGCCGACGAAAGCCAGGTCGCGCCGCCGATGACGTGTTCGGCTCCGACGATGGCGCCGATACGCTCGGCCGCGTCGATGCCGTTTTGCAAGCTCAGGACCAGGGTCTGCGGCCCGATCGTCGGACGGATGGCATGCGCAGCCGTCTCCGTATCGTAGGTTTTCACGCAAAACAGCACCAGGTCCACCGGTCCTACTGTGGCCGGGTCATCCGTTGCTTGCGCTGGCGCAACGACGAAATCGCCATGGACACTCCGGACGATGAGTCCCCGATTTCGGATGGCCTCTAGGTGCGCTCCCCGCGCCACGAACGTCACATCGTGCCCCGCCCGCGCCAGTAACCCGCCGTAGTAGGCGCCGACGCCGCCGCTACCCATAATAAGGATTTTCATGGCCGCTTTTGCCGAAGAAACCAAACGGAACAAAAACAGGCGCTATCGAACGGGGCAACAAGGGAGGGCCCCCTTTTGGCAAAGTACAGCACAAGGTCTGTACAAATTTGAAGGTCATTATACCCACTTTCGGCCTTGCGGTCAAAAGCGATCGAGGCCGATTTCAAGGTTGCTCAAGCTCCCCCAAGCTCCCCCAAACTCCCCTAAACCCCCTCCAGCTCTCCAACCTCCCTCTCAGCATTAGCTCAGGTAATCGCGCAATTTGCGGCTGCGGATAGGGTGTCGCAGCTTGCGCAGGGCTTTGGCCTCGATCTGGCGAATCCGCTCGCGGGTCACACCGAACTCTTGGCCTACCTCTTCCAGGGTGTGACTGGTGCCGTCGAGAAGGCCGAACCGCATTTCAAGCACCTTGCGCTCGCGTTCGCTGAGTTGTTCGAGGATTTCCTGCATCTGTTCGCGCAGGAGCTGTTGTGAAGCCGCATCGGCCGGCGGCGGCAGGCTGTCGTCCTCGATAAAATCGCCTAGCGAACTGTTCTCCTCGTTGCCCACGGGCATTTCCAGCGACATAGGCTCTTGGGAGACGCGCATGATGCGCCGAACCTTAGCCGCTGCCCGCTTGAGGGTGCGCTTTTGCACGGGATCAAGGGACCGACCGGCGAACAGCGCCTCACGGATGGCCAGCCGTTCCTCTTCCGGTTCGATGAAATCCATCTCGACCGCGATTTCCTCCGGCGTCGGCTCGCGGCCCAACTCCTGGGTCAGACGGCGCTGCACCCGCAACAGGCGGTTGATGGTCTCCACCATGTGGACGGGAATGCGGATGGTGCGGGCCTGGTCGGCAATGGCGCGGCTGATGGATTGTCGGATCCACCAAGTGGCGTAGGTGCTGAATTTGAAGCCCAGGCGATAATCGAATTTCTCGACCGCGCGCAACAGGCCGAGATTGCCTTCCTGGATGAGATCGAGCAAGCTCATGCCGCGGCCGATGTAACGCTTGGCCACGCTGACGACCCTGTCTCTTATACACATCT
>JAOADB010000284.1 GCA_026417535.1 Caldilineales bacterium | reverse complement strand
GCGCCGTGCGGAGCCTGACCAGACACCCCGATCCCAGTTTCTACCTGGACATGAACGGCGTCGGCATGCCCGGTATCTCGCTTGATCTGGAGACCTACGATTCGACGCGACTGGCCACTTTGCTCAGCGAACGCAATGAGATGGCTATCGCTGCCATGCTGTGGGACCTGTTCGACACCAGCAACGAGCCGCGTCTGGTCGGCGGAACCCCCACGCCGCCCACCGACCGGGTCAGCCTGGGCCATCGTGTGATCCAGGAAGTTTACACGGACCCCTTCTTCGAGTCCAACGGCGACCTTTTCGACGATACCTGCACCTCCTTCGTTTACCTCTGGTCGTGGCTGAACCTCCGCAAGCCCACCGACCCGGCCACAGCGGAAACCGTGCAGAAAAACATCGGCCGCGCCAACCCCTTCGCCGGTGGGAACCCGCGTCCGGCGGCGACCACGGCCGCAGCCGGCGACGTTGCACAAGGGGTTGCGCTCAGCTCCGCCCAATACAGGCCCGAGGACTTCCGCTGGTGGCGCCAGCTTACCATGATTGTGGACAACAGCCCCAGCATGGCCGACAACGGCAAGCTGGATGCCGTCAAAACGCTGATGACCGAACAGGTCAATGACGTCGTAGCGCTCGATCCCAAGGGTGTCGAGGTCAGTCTCTACACCTTCGACAACACCTCCACTGCGCTGAACACGGTTTTGGAAGGGCTATTTTTCCCCGATGGAATCACGCCTGCCATCAACGGCCTGACGACCATCCCCGGTTTCGACTTCGGGTGTCAGGTTGATGCCCTGCAGGCCCTGGCCCAAGCCGTGGCGAACAAACGTGGGGGCCAGGCCTGGGTTTATACCGACGGCGACACGTATCAGAATCCCAGCCCGCCGGCCATCCGACGATTGTTGAACGAGCGCCAGGTCCGGGCCTCCTTTGCCCTTCTGGGCGGTTGTAGCTCGCCAGCCCGCACCCCCGCCGACGTGAGCGGTGAGGAGTTGACCTATCTTCAACTGGCTGCCGACGGTAGCCAGCCGGCCGGCATCGTGCCTTATTTGCTGACGGCTCTGGGCAGCGGCGGGCAGTTCCTGTTCGTCAACCCGGATCAATTGGGCAACGCCGCCGACATCCTTCGCGCCCAACTGGCCAACAGCGCCGGGGCCGGCCGCTGGAGCGACTACGTGAGTGACCGCTTCACCTATCGCTGGGATCGCCTGCTGCCTTGGGAATACCAGTGGTTTCCGGCCGAATCGTTGGGGCAGGATGCCGGCCAGCTTTACAGTGGGCAATGGCTGCGCGTCGATCTGCCACTGCCTTTTTCTTTTTATGGAGCCGCTACCTCGACCGTAACCGTTTCCGAAGATGGCGTTATTCGCATGAATCCATGCTTCAGCCCGCTCTGCAACAGCCTCCAGATCTCTCGGCACTATCTGGATATCCTGGACACCGACATGACCTGGGTGTATATCCAGCCTCCCCCAAGGACCAACGCCCCCGCCGGCCTCCAGCAACCCGCTCAATACGGGCCGCAGGTACACGTTTACACAGCCGGACTGGGCATCAACGAGTGGTACATTATCTCAACCCAGGGAATGGCCAGTTACGGCAGCGGCGACCAGGCACCGCGCGCCTATCAGGTCTGGTTGAACTTTCGGACCGGCGAAATCCGCTTCCAGTATTACCGCGTTCGCAACGAGGCCGCCACCGCCGAGATCGGACTGCAGCGTACCTTCCTCTTTCCTACCACCCGTGAGGACAAACTCCTCGTCAGCAACCGCGATGCGAATGGCGCCTACAACGGCATGGGCTACAAGTTCGTGCCCGCACCACCCCGGCCCACCAAAACCTACGCCGTGGCCGTGGATCCGCTGATCGAGGCCGTTGGCTTCCTGTTGACCGGGTATAGCGGCGACTTCGAGCCACTGAACGTGACCTATCCTGATGGCAGCCCGGTGAACTGCAACGATGTGGCCAACGTGCTCTGCCTGACCCTGAATAGCCAGCCCAACGACCGCAAAGTGCAGTACGTGCAGGCCAACGTCAACGGACGCACCGGCACCTGGCACGCCACAGTGGATGCCGGCCCCAGCGGTCAGGGAACCTTCACCTTCACCGCCCTGACCATCGGTGATCTCCGGGTTGAAAGCCCTAGCAACCGCTTGATGGCCTCGGCGGGAAGGGCAGTACTGTTGGCCAATCTGGGGCGGACCGCAGATGGCGGAATGCTCACCGGCTGGTTGCAGCAGCCCAACGGCGCCCTGTTCGGCAGTGAGTTTGCGCTTTACGATGACGGTGCCCACGGCGATGGCCTGCCCAACGACGGACTGTTTGGCCTGCCGAATTTCACCCCGCCGGGTACAGGCGCCGGCTATCTTTGGGTGCGTGGCCGTATAGACGGCACGGAGTTCGTCCGCTCCGATCCGGTACCCTTCAACTTTCAGCCTTTCCGCCTCACCGTCCAGGAGACCGACGTCGCCAGCGACAATGACCTCCCGGTCCAGCTACACGTGACTCTCGAGAACCTGGACGGGGTTCCCCACTGTTACGACCCAGATGTGCAGGTTCCCGACACCTGGTCGTATGCCTGGGACTTCGACCTGCTCGGCTGCCTGTGGGTGGGCGCGTCAGGGTCGCGCACCCAGATTCTGACCATTTACCCGGCCTGGTACCATGCCTCTAGCGGTGACCAGGCCCGGATCGCGGTGGCCTTCACTGAGAGCGAGTTGGGCGCCATTAGCGACAGTGCCGCAGTGACCTTCTCCCGCCGTCGCGCGCCGGCCTTCATCACGTTCGACAACCGCAGCCAGCACACCTATCTGCGGCCTAACGGCAGCGACACCGTGCCCCTGACCGTCATCGTCAGCGACGAGGAGGGTGTGAATGTGGCCGACGGCACACCGGTGAGGATAAGCACGTCTCTGGGCCGTGTCACGCCCACTCAAGGGATGACCCGCGCCGGTCGGCTGGTGGTGATGTTTACCGCCGGCACCGAGACCGGCGATGCCCTGGTGACGGCGCAGACGGGCAGCCTGAGCGCCACCACGACCGTTCACATCGCCACGACGCTGCCGGCCCGCATCGAGATGACGGTAACGCCGGCCGATTTGTCGGGCGGGGTCCACACGGCATCCGTAGTCGTCACGGTTCGAGATGGATGGGGCGAGCCGCTCGCAGGGCAACCGGTGCGCATCGGCGTAGACGGCGATGGCGAGGCCGGCACCCTGAACGGCAGCGAGGTTATCTCTGGCATGACCGATGCAGGGGGCCAGGTAAGGGCGACCTTTACCAAAGGCCCGCATGCTTTCGGCATTGCCCTCCTCCGCGCCGAACTCCTGGTGCGCGAAAACGGTGTTTATCGTGCGGCGCACGAAGCCCGCTCCGAGATCCGGCTGGGTGATGCCCCATCCGCCTGGAGAGCCTATCTGCCCCTGGTAACCCGTTAGGCTCCTCTCGACGAAACCGGTCGCCAGATGAACATGTCCGGCTCGTAACGACTCAGGCCGATGACGATGATGGCTCAGGTTCCGACAGGGTTCCATCCCAGGCAGACGAAAGAGGTAGCGCAGGATGCCATCTTGCGCTACCTTTCGCCGGCCTTTCGGCTCAATCGAGCATCTCGGCCAGGGGCACATCCGCGAAATCGGACGGAACACCCTCGGCCGCACGGCGGCCGTTCGTCGGTAGCGGAACGGCGCCCAAACCGGCCTGCTGACGGATGAGGCCCTCGATGCGAGCGAGCAGTTCGGGATTGGCCTTGAGGAACTCCTTGGCGTTCTCACGACCTTGGGCCAGACGCTGCCCCTCGAAGCTGAAAAAGGACCCGCGCTTCTCGATGATGCCCATTTCGGTTGCCAGGTCGAGGACATCGCCGGCTTTGGAGATGCCTTCGTTGAAGAGGATGTCGAACTCGGCGGTACGGAAAGGCGGTGCGACCTTGTTTTTCTTGACGGTCACCCGCACCCGATTGCCCACCGCCTCGTTGCCCACCTTCACGGCGTCAATCCGCCGGATGTCCAACCGCACCGAGGCGTAAAACTTCAGGGCCATCCCCCCCGGCGTCGTTTCCGGATTCCCGAACATGACGCCGATCTTCTGCCGCAACTGATTGGTGAAGATCATCACCGTGTTCGTCTGCTTGATGGCGCCGCTCAGCTTGCGCAGGGCCTGGCTCACCAACCGGGCTTGCAACCCTCCGTGGACGTCTCCCATCTGGACTTCGATTTCGGCCCGTGGCACCATGGC
>JAOADB010000283.1 GCA_026417535.1 Caldilineales bacterium | reverse complement strand
CCCTCAACCTACCCCATGCGCGTGTCCGCCTCGGCGCTGATCCTGATCCTGGCCAGTTTGGTGGGGGTGGCGGCGTTTTTGTCGCCGTTTTTTGCGCCCACGCTGCCACAGAGCGAGGGCATGGTCATGGCCCACAGCCAGGATGCCCTGTTCGTGTTGCTGGTGCTGACGTTGCTGGCCCTGGCCGCGGTGTTTGCGCACGTGCGCAGCGGTCGCATGTCGGCCAAGACGGTGGCGCTGTTGGGCGCGCTGGCCGCCGTGGCTGCGGTGTTGCGGTTCGTGCCCGGGCCGGCAGGGTTTTCGGCCGTCTTTTTCCTGCCCATCCTGGCCGGCTATGTGTTCGGCGCGCAGTTCGGTTTTCTCGTCGGCGTGCTCACGCTGCTGGCCTCGGCCTTTATGACCGGCGGGGTCGGCCCCTGGTTGCCCTATCAGATGTTCGCTTCGGGCTGGACGGCTGCGGCCGGGGGGTTGTTGCCCCGTCCTCGGGCCAACGAGCGGGTGGAAATCGTCGTGTTGGCGGCGGCGGGTTTTATCCTGGGCCTGTTCTACGGCGCCGTGATGAACCTGTGGTTCTGGCCGTTCGTGTTCCAGCCGTCGCAGGCCCACCTCTACTGGCAACCGGGGCAGGGCGCAGCAGCCGCCTTACGCAGCTACGCCCTTTTCTACCTGGCCACGTCGCTATGGTGGGATTTCTGGCGGGGGGTGGGCAATGCCGTGCTCATCGTGCTGTTCGGCGCGCCGGTCCTGCGGCTGCTGCGCCGTTACGAACAACGGTTCCATTTCGTGGTGGGGGGAGGGGAAGAGGGAGTTTGGAGGAGCTTAGGGGAGCTGTAGCTTCGGATGCCATCCGGAGAAACGTAACGGAAGAGAAGTCGTAAGGAGCTTGGGGGAGTTTGGGGAGCTTGGGGGAGCTGTAGCTTCGGATGCCATCCGGAAAAACGTAACGAAAGAGAACTCGCAAGGAGCTTGGGGGAGCTTGGGGGAGCCTTAATCCATCGTCCATCGTCCATCATGCCTTGGCGCGAGGGGGTTTGGGGTTGCGAAGGGTTTGGGGTAAACTGAGGGTTGCGAGCCGGGGAGCCAACGGCCGATTCGGCCGGGTCAAATCCGGATGTCGTCCAGAATGCCGGTTGGAGCGCCACCCCAGGAGACGAGGCCGTGAAAGCCATCAACCTCTCGCAGGCAGTTCGTTTCTTCGACCCCAAACAGGCCCTGAAGGGGCAGTACCTGCGCACCTGGTTCGTGGAGCGCGCCGGGTCCCCGCGGCGGCGACTGGCCCATTTCCTGCAGCCCCATCGGCCGTGCAAGGTGCTGTTCGTGGGCCATCGCGGCACCGGCAAGAGCACCGAGCTCAACAAGTTGGCCGAGGAGATCCAGGACCGTTTTCACACCATCGGCTTCGACGCGCTCACCGTGATCGGCCGGTCTAACATGCGCTACGAGGACCTGATGTTGGCCCTTGCCACCCAGGTGACACGGCGCTGCATTGACGACGGTCTGATCGGCCGTCCCGCCGCCGAGCCGCTGCGCGAAGGATGGCAGGCCCTGGCCGATTGGTGGCGCCAGATGGTGGCCGGGTTCAGCCTGAAAGCGGCCCGCGAGCTGAGCACCATCGCCACCCTGAGCACTCTGCTAGGAGAAATCGAGATCGGCGTCAGCCAGTCGGCCTTCACCCGGGAACAGATGAATGAGCTGGTGGATCGACAGATGCCCGATCTGGTGCGATGGCTCAACTGGGTCATCGCCGAGGCCGAACGGCACCTCAACCCGAAGTCGCTGCTGCTGGTGGTGGAGGGCCTGGACAAGGTGGACCTGGAGGCGGCCCGTCATCTCTTCCGCGATCGCGCGGCCACCATCACCGCCCTGAACGTCTCCACCATCTACACTTTTCCTTTGTCGTTGCGCTACTCGCCAGATTACCAGGCCGTGCAGCGCCACTTCGACCAGCACGTGCTATTGCCCAACCTGCGCCTGCGGCATGCCGACGGCAGCGACGATCGCGAGGGGCAAGAAGCGCTGCGACGCCTCGTGCTCAACCGGCTGAACGAGGACCTGATCCACCCCGAGGCCCTGGCTTTGCTCATCATGGCCAGCGGCGGCATTGCCGTGGACCTGGTTAAACTGGTCAACCAGGCCGCCCTCTTTGCGCTGGAGCGTAGCGATACGGCTCAACGCATCGAGGTCGGTGACGCCCAAAACGCCATCAAAGAGCTGCGCCGTGAGCTGGCCGCCAACCTCTCGCTGGCCGAATGGCGACTGCTCAAGGCCCGACACGGGGATCGCCGGCTCACGAACGAACCGGCGATCGAAACCCTGTTGTACAAGGGCGCCCTGATCGAGTACTCGAACGACCCCTCCTGGTGCGACGTGCATCCGATGCTATGGGGCCTACTCGAACGGTATGGCGAGGATGAGAATGGCGAGCCTCATGCCGGCGACCGCTGAGCTGATCCCCTCCTCGGCGACCCTGAGCCCGGCCGAGGTCCTGGAGACGCGCGCCTCGAGCCTGCGCCGCCTGGCGACCCTGCTGCGGCTGGCGCCCGGCGCATGGGCGCTGGCCGTGTACGAAAGCGGCGCCGTCCTCCAACAGACGGTGGAGGAGCTGCGCCGGGCCATCGCGCCGCTGGCGCTGGTCGAGCTCTCGTTGCTGCAGGAGGCGTCGCCCGACCCCCTGCGCATCCTGCTCCGCTACGACGGCGAGGCCGAGGGCGACGCGCCTGTTCTCTCCTTTACGGCTGTGGGCCACCGTCTGGACGAGCTGGCCGGCTTTCTGGACATCCAGCGCGATCGGCTGGCCGGCTATCCCCATCGGCTGTTGTTCTGGGTGACCGAGGGCGAGCGCCGGCAGCTGGCCCAGCGGGCGCCCAACTTCTACTCCCGGCTGAGTGGGATCTTCTACTTCCCCGGCGGCGTCCGGGCGGGGGCTGAAGGTGGAGGGATGGTCCTGCCCGAGCGCACGACCGCGCCGACGGTGGATCGGACCGGCCTGGCCGGCCGCCGCCGGCCTTATTTGCCGGCGAATGATGAGCGGGAGCGTCGGCGGCTGGAGGACTTCCTGCGGCGGCGCATTCAGGAGCTGGCCGCGCTGCCACGGCCGGATTTCAACGCCATCGGCGACGCCTGGTACGACCTGGCCGGCGTGTACGAAACGGGCATGCCGCGGCTGTGGGCGGAAGCCGAGGCCGCCTACGCCGAGGCCGCTCGCGCCTACGCCCGCAGCGGCAACACCCCGGCCGAGGCCGACGCCCGCTATCAGGCCGGCGACGCTGCCTTGCGCAGCTACAGCCCCCAGACCGCCCTGGAGCACCTGGAGCACGCCCTGCAGCTGTATCGCCTGTTGCAGCAGTCGCCTACCGGCACCCCGGAGGCCGTGCGCGGCGAGGCCAACGTGCTCCTCGAACAGGGGCGAGTGCTGGCCTTTCTGGATCGGCGGGAGGAAGCGCTGGCGTGCTACGAGCAGGCCTTGGGGTTGTATCGGGCCGTGGGCGACCGCCTGGGCGAGGCCAACGTGCTCCAGGCCCAGGGGGACGTGCTGCGTCAGCAGGGTCACTATGAGGCCGCGCACGTTCAATACCAAGCGGCGCTCGAACGTTATCGGGCCATCGGCGCGCGGCAAGGCGAAGCCAACGCCTACCATGGCCTGGGCCGGCTGGCGCTGGCGCAGGGCAAGGCCGAGGATGCCCGGCGTTGGACCGAGCGGGCCATCGCCTTGCACGAGGCCACCGGCAGCCGCTACGACGTGGCCCTCGACTGCACCACGCTGGCGCAGGCCTGCAAGGCCGCAGGCGACATCGAAGGAGCCATGGCCGCCTGGCGCTGCGCGGCCGATAACTATCGGGCGATCGGTCTCGACGGGCAAGCTGCAGAAGCCATGAACGTCCTGGGGGACCTTCTGCAGGAGGCCGGTCGCCCGCAAGAGGCCCTGGCCGCCTACGCCGAGGCTGTTGCTCTAGCGCCTAACGACGCCATGTTTCGACGGGACTACGCGCATCAGCTCATCACCCTCGGCCGGCTGGACGAAGCGGCCGCCCAGCTCGACGCGGCCGAGGCGCTGGAGCCGGACGCGCCCTACCTGGCCCTGCGCCGGGCCTAGCTCGCCCAGGCCCGCGGGGACCGGGCCGAGGCCGTCCGCTGGGTCCAGGAGGCCCTCCGCCGCCGACCCGATTGGGACGAGGCGAGAGAATTGGTAACTGGAGACTGATGACTGGTAACTGGTAAGCGGCCGCTCGCCAGGACGACGGACGCAAGACG
>JAOADB010000028.1 GCA_026417535.1 Caldilineales bacterium | reverse complement strand
GTGGTATCACAGTGTGGATGAGCAGGTAGTGGCCCGTATCGTCGAGGAGCACCTGCGACAGGGCCGGGTGGTCGAGGAGTACGTCTTTCATCGGCTGTGCCCGGCGGCAAGCGCCGATGGCACCAAAGGCGCCGGGTCGTCGTGAAGGTCGAAGACGACCGGTGGGTTTGTGGACCCGGTGCGGTCTTGTGTAAAATAGACTGTCTTCTCCGAACCTGACCGGAGCGATCGGTTTTTGGCGGTGGTTGCCGTGCCTACGCGTCCTCGCGTGCTGACCATTATCCCAACCTACAACGAGGCCGAGAACATCGCGCCGCTGGTCGAAAGCCTGCGGGCCCTCGATCTCGGCCTGGATATTTTGATCGTGGATGACAATTCACCCGACGGGACCGGCGTCATTGCCGATCGCCTGAGGCAAACTTTTTCCGACGTCCACGTCATCCATCGGTCGGCCAAACTGGGATTGGGCACGGCCTATACGGCCGGTTTTCGTTTCGCTCTGGAACATGGCTTCGACCGCGTGGTAACGATGGATGCCGATTTCTCTCACAATCCGCGCTATCTGCCATCGCTGATCGAGCTGACCGATCAGGCCGATGTGGCCATCGGTTCGCGCTATGTGCCCGGCGGCGGTGTACGGCTTTGGGGGTTCAATCGGCGTTTGCTCAGCCGCGGGGCCAACCTGTTCGCCCGGTCGCTCTTGGGGCTGAAGGTCAACGATTGTACGGCCGGGTTTCGTTGCTATCGCAGCGAGGTACTCAAGGCCATTGACCCCACCTCGATCCGGGCCGATGGCTATTCCTATCTCATCGAGATGTTGTGGCGGGTGTTGCAGGCCGGCTTCACCGTCGTGGAAACGCCCATCATGTTCACCGACCGGCGCCGGGGGGCCTCCAAAATCTCCCGGCAGGAGATCATCAAGGCCGGCGCTACCGTGATGCGCTTGGCTTTTCGGGCCTCGAACGGCGCGGTGCAGCCTTCTCGCCTTCCCGATCCCGAACATCCCCTATGAACCGAAATTCCTGCTCGGCGTCCGATGGCCAGAGCGCCATCGAGTACGCGCTCATCCTTCTTCTCATTGCCATCATCATCCTCGCCATTCTGCTCATCCTGGGCGAGGACCTGCGCGCTTTCGTGTTCGACCTGTTGCGCACCTGGTTTCCGCCGGAAACACCCTGACGGTCGCCGCCGGCGCCGATGACCAGGGTGGCACGGAGGTAGAGGGTATGTGGCGTGAGCGGTTGTGGTCCGCCCTGGTCGAGCTGATTTTCCCGTCGCGGTGCGTGTTTTGCCGGCGGTGGGGTACTCCTTTTTGTCGGCGGTGTCAGGCCGAGGCGACGCCAGTGGGCGAGGCCGTGTGTGTGCGCTGCGGGCAGGCCATGACGGAGCGTTGTCTGTGCCCGGATTGCCGTCGCACGCCGGCCGGCCCGCTGCGGGGCATGCGCGGGGTCGTGTTCTACGGCCGTCCCGTCAGTTTCGCCATCCATGCCCTCAAGTACCGGGGCATGACGGAACTGGCGCGGCCATTGGCAGGCTACCTCGTCGCCTATCTGCAGACTCATCCGCTTCCCTTCGACGGTCTGGTCCCTGTGCCGCTCCATCCCGAACGGGAGGCCACCCGCGGTTTCAACCAGAGTGCGCTGCTGGCCCGCGAGGTGGGCCGGGCGCTGCGCTTGCCGGTGCACGAAGGGGTGATCGTGCGCAGGCGGGCGACGCCGCCGCAAGTCCATCTCACCCGACAGCAGCGGTTGGACAATGTGAAGGATGCCTTTGCGGCAACAGCGCCGGGTGTGCTGGCGGGCGGCCGTTTTTTGCTCGTGGACGATGTGTGTACGACCGGCGCTACGTTGCAGGCGGCGGCCCAAGCCTTGCACGAGGCCGGCGCCGGCGAGATTTGGGCGCTCGCGGTGGCCCGCGCCCACCCCAAACCGGAACCCGAACCTTGGCAAGTGGGGTTGGGACCGGCCGAGGTGTTCATCGCCTGGGCGGGAGGATGGACGGTGGACGATGGACGATAGACGATGGAGGATGGGCGTAGATGGAGGACGAAGCTCCCTCAAGCTCGACGCATGGCTCCGGATGGCATTCGGAGCTACCACTCGGCGGGGCTAAAACTCGCAGCCACACGCTTTCGTCGTATTCCGCTTGCACAGCGAACGCCGGGTTTTGTACACTTGGGTTCCGCAAAGGACGAAGGGCCGAGGTTTTGTCCCTTGTCGTTGGTCTTCTGTCCTGAGAGTCGGCCCCACAACGGGACGAAGACGAATGACGGAAGACGAAAACAGTTTCCCCAAGTTTGTCAAGCGCCCTCAACCCTCTGAGTTCCCCGCAGATCGTACCCCCATGAGCGAACGCGAACGCATCCGCCTCACCAGCTTGGCGGCCTGCGCCGGCTGAGCGAGCAAGCTGGCCGCCGAGGCCCTGGCGCAGGTTCTGCGCCCACTCCAACAGGTCTATGCCGAGCTGCACGACGACAACCTCCTGGTCGGCCTGGAAGGTGCGGATGATGCTGCCGTCTATCGGTTGAACGATGAGCAGGCCCTGGTGATCACCACGGACTTTTTCACACCCATTGTGGATGACCCCTACACCTACGGCGCCATCGCTGCGGCCAACAGCCTCAGCGACCTTTATGCCATGGGAGCGCGGCCCATCCTGGCCCTCAACATCGCCGCCCTGCCCAAGACGTTGCCCGTGTCCATCGGCGCGGACATCCTGCGCGGAGGCGCCGACAAGGCCCGCGAAGCGGGGATCCTTGTGGCCGGCGGCCATACCATCCAGGACAACGAACCCAAATACGGCCTGGTGGCCATCGGTTTGGTGCACCCCCGGCGCATCCTGCGCAAGGGCGGCGCCCGGCCCGGCGACCGTCTCTTCCTGAGCAAACCCCTGGGCACCGGTGTCGTCACGACCGGTCTCAAGCGCGATCTGGCCACGGAGGCCGAGGTGGCAGCAGCCACGGCCAGCATGCTCCGGCTCAACGCCACGGCCGCGGCCATCGCCCTGGCCCACGAGGCCCGCGCCGCCACCGACATCACCGGCTTCGGTCTGTTGGGGCACGCCGTCGAGATGGTCCGGCAGGGCGGGGTCGGTTTCCGCATCGCCTACGACCGCCTGCCTTGGCTGCCCGGCGCCCGGCGCCTGGGCGAGGAGTGGGTCTATCCCGGCGGCGCCCACGACAACCGCCGGTACTTCGGCCCTCATGTCCGTTTCGACTCCGGCCTGGCCGAATGGGAGCAGGTGCTCTGTTTCAGCCCGGAAACGTCGGGTGGCCTGCTCATGGCCCTACCGCCAGAACAGGCCGAAGCCGCCCGGCAAGAGGCCCTCGCCCGTGGCCAGGATCTGTGGGAAATCGGCGAAGTGACGGAAAACGGTGGGATTTTGGTAACTAGTAACTGGTGATTAGACGCAAAGCGGTGTTTATCGTCGGTTTTCAAGTTATAAGCTATAAGTTGCAAGATAAGCACTGTTTAGCGATTACCAGTCACTAGTCACTAGTCACTAGTCACCAGTTACCAATCACCAATCACCAATCACCAATCACCAGTTACCCAATGACGCGCCTGATCGAACAACTGGCCGCCTTGCAAACCCTCGACAGTCAGCTCGACGCCGACCGCCGACGCTACGCCGCCATTCAAGAGGCGTTGCACGAACCGGAGTCGCTGCGCCAGGCGCAGGCTGCCCTGGACGAGGCCACCGCGCGGTTGGAACGCTGGCAACGCGAACGCCGTCGCCGCGAAACCGCCGTGGCCGACCAGCAGGCGCGCATCCGCGACCAGGAGAAACAGCTCTACGGCGGTCGCATCAAGGACATGCGCGAGCAGGTGGCCCTGCAACAGAACGTCGAGATGCTGAAACGCCAGCTGGGGCGGCTAGAGGAAGAGGCCCTGGAGGCCATCCTAGAGGTGGAACAGGCCGAACGGGATGTGGCCCAAGCCCGTGCCCATCTGGAGGCCGAGCAGGCGGCCTGGCAGCAAACCCAGGCGCAGCTCTTGGCCGAACGCGAGGCGCTGATCGTCCATGCCCGCCAGCTCAAAAACCGGCGCCAAAGCCTGAGCGCCCAATTGTCCCCCGATCTCGTCCAACGCTACGAAGCCCTACGCCAGAAAGGGGATGGCCTGGCCGTGGCGCGGGTGCACCACGGAGTGTGCGGCGGCTGCGGCGCGTCGTTGCCCACGGCCGTGCAACAACAGGCGCGCGGGGACACCCTCGTCACCTGTCCGTTCTGTCGGCGATTGCTCTGCGGCTGAGCCGGCCTGGTCTTTTCTCGCCGACCGTTTTGACAAGCACTCGGCCAGTCGTTAGAATGCTGAGCGTTCCATTGTGGTGGTTACACTCATTGTGGCCATCAGCGCGGTTCGACTTTGTGCCTTCCAAATAGAGGAACCACGAGGTTGTCGTTTCGTCCTTCTCTCTCGCAACCGTTCCCACACCTGACCGTTGGGGAGTGCAAATGCGGTTGCGGTTGTCGTTGGGGTCAGTAAGCGCCCCTTGCTTTGGAAAAGGAGGTTGTGTATCGGCCAGGTGTCAATCACACGTTGTCCTTTTGTTCACTCCCGGATTCGCTCCCTTTCATTCCCCAGGAGTCTCCCCATGCCTGCGCGGAAACGCCTTACCTTGTTCAACCTGTTGTTTGTGTTGGTGTTGATAGCGGCCTTACCGGCTGCCGCCCTGGCGCAACCCGTAGCGCAGTCTGCGGGCCCTCGTTTCGAGGTCATTCCCCTCACCCCCGAGACGGTGTTCGACACGGCTGTGGACGGGAAAGCGGCCCCGGTGACCTCGGATGAGTTGGTCAGCGTCGTCGTCAAACTCGATTTTGCTCCTTTGGCCCAGTACCGGGGCGGCGTTGAAGGACTGGCGCCCACCAGCCCGGATGTGACCGGCGCTACGGCATTGGACGCTTCTTCGCCGGCCAGCCGGGCCTATCTGGCCTATGCCGACGCTCAGGTCAGCGCCTTCGCCGCCCGTCTGGCCGCGGCCATCCCCGAAGCCCGGCTCGTCCATCGCTACACGGCCGTCATCGGCGGCGCGTCGGTCATCCTCCCGGCCTCCAAACTGGCAACCCTCAGCCGTCTTCCCGGCGTGGTGCGCATCTACCGCGACCGCTTGGAACAGATCCTAACCGATACCAGCCCCGAATTCATCGGCGCCGATGTCCTGTGGGACGCGTTGGGCGGACAGGAAAACGCCGGCGAGGGTATCATCGTGGGTGTGCTCGATACCGGCATCTGGCCGGAGCATCCTTCCTTCTCGGACCCTGATCCCTCCGGCAAGCGCTACACCCGACCGGCCCACTGGCGGGGGACGGCCTGTGAGTTCGGCAGCGATAACCCCAACGACCCGCCCTTCACCTGCAACAACAAGCTGTTGGGCGCCTAACGCTTCATGCTGACCTACGACATCTTCGGGCCGGAGCTGTTGCCCGGCGAGTTCGTCTCGGCCCGTGACGACGACGGCCACGGCACCCATACGGCCAGCACCGCCGCCGGCAACGGTGGGGTGGAAGCCATCCTCCTGGGCGTGAACCAGGGCCCCATCTCCGGCATTGCTCCGCGCGCCCATGTCGTCATGTATAAGGTCTGCGGCGACGCCGGCTGTTTCGCTACCGACTCGGCGGCCGCCGTCCAGCAGGCCATCCTGGATGGGGTCAACGTCATCAACTTCTCCATCAGCGGCGGCACCAACCCGTATCAGGATATCGTCTCGCTGGCCTTCCTCGATGCCTACACGGCCGGTGTGTTCGTGGCGGCTTCGGCCGGCAACAGCGGCCCCGGCCTCGATACGGTCAACCATCGCGAACCTTGGGTGGCCACGGTCGGCGCCAGCACCACCGACCGCACCTTCCTGAGCACGATCACCATCACCGGCACGACCCGGACCGGCGAAGTGGGCGCCAGCGAAGTCGTGAGCCGAACCCTGGTCGGCGCTTCGCTGACCAAGGGCATTAGCACCCCCACGCCGATTGTCCTGGCCGCCGATTTCGACGGTCTGCCCGCCAACCATGCGGAGAAGGGGATGTGCAACACGCCCTTCCCGCCAGGGACTTTCAACGGCGAGATCGTCGTCTGCCGACGCGGGATCATTGCCCGAGTCGAGAAGGGTTACAACGTCATGGTCGGCGGGGCCGGCGGCATGATCCTGTACAACCCGGCGTTGCAGGGCTTGGCCACGGACAACCACTTCCTGCCCACCGTCCATATCGAGGTTGACCAGACCCAGTTGCTTTGGAACTTCCTGGCCAACCACACGAACGTGGTGGGCACCTTTACCGACGGCTCGCCGGCCAAGGCCCAGGGCGACGTGATGGCTGCCTTCAGCTCGCGCGGTGGTCCCGGTCAGACTCTGGGCATCAGCAAGCCCGACGTGACTGCGCCCGGTGTGCAGATCCTGGCCGGCCATACGCCCTTCCCGGCCACGGTGGCGGGCGGCAAACCCGGCGAACTCTTCCAGGTCATCAACGGCACCTCCATGTCCAGCCCCCATGTGGCCGGCGCTGCGGCTCTGCTCAAGGCCCTTCGCCCCCACTGGACACCCGGTCAGATCAAATCGGCCTTGATGACCACGGCCAAGACCGTTGGGGTCACCAAGGAGAACGGCGTCACCCCGGCCGATGCCTTCGACTACGGTTCCGGCCGCATCGACCTCTCGGTCGCCGGCATGGCCGCCCTGACCTTCGATGCCTCGCCGCAGGAGTACCTGGACAAGGCCACCCACCTGTGGGACGCCAACTATCCCAGCCTGTATGTGCCTGCCCTGGCCGGTTGGATCACGGTGCAGCGCACGGTTCGCAGCCATCTCTCCGGTCTGAGTGTATGGGAAGTGTCCGTGTCCGCGCCTCCGGATCTGGTGGTCAGTGTGCCGTCTCAGCTCTGGGTGGCCGGCGGTGGCACGACGACCTTCGACATCAAGGTGGATGCCACGCGGGTGCCCGTGGGCCAGGTGCGCATGGCGATGCTCACCTTCACCCCGAACATCATCGGTTTGCCGCCGCTACACTTCCCCATCACCATCGTCCGGCGCAATGCCCCGGTGACCCTGAGCAAGTCCTGCACGCCCACGACCATCGAGCTGGGGGCCAGCACCGCCTGTGAGATCACGCTGACGAATACCGGCTTCGATGAGGCCGTGGTCAAAGTCACCGATTTCCTGCCCAAGCCGCTGACGCTGGAGGCGGGCAGTGTGGTCGGCGCCAACGCCGCCGGCAACGACCTGACCTATCAGGGTAGCCTCTATCCCGCCGAACCGGCCAATGTGAGGGTGGTGGACGGCACCGGCACGACCCCGGCCGGCTATCTGCCGCTTTCGGCTTTCGGCGTGCCTCCTATCGGCGGCGTCGGCGACGAGACCATACTCAACTTCAACATCCCGGCCTTTGTCTTCGGCGGTGAGAACTGGACCCGCATCGGCGTGACCAGCAACGGTTATGCCGTGGTCGGCGGCGGTACGACGGCCGATGTCCTGTTCATCCCGCAGCGGATGCCCAATCCGGTCCCACCGAACAACGTCCTGGCGCCCTACTGGACCGACCTGAACCCGGCTTTCGGCGGCGCGTTGCGGGCGGCCATCCTGCGCGACGGCGCCATGCGCTGGGTCGTGTTCGATTTCGAGAACGTGGCCAACTACAGCGATCGGGCTCCCAACTCGTTCCAGCTCTGGATCGGTCTGAACGGTGAGGAGGACATCAGCTTCACCTATGGCCGGGTGAGTGGCGGCGATCCCGAGTCCGGTCTGGCCGTCGGCGCAGAGAACAAGTTCGGCAATCGCGGCCAGAGCTGGTTCTACAACGGCGAAGGCATGGCTCCGGAGGAAGGCGATGAGCTGCGCGTGGTCTCGGACCCCGGCCAGCCCGGCGAGACGCACCGCATCACCTACCGGGCCCGCGGCACGAGCCTGGGCGCCTGGACGAACAAGGTGGAGATGACCAGCAGCCTCTTTGCTGGCGTGGCGACGGCGGTGGTGGACGGTCGGGTCGTCCAGCCGGCCCCGCGACCGGTGACGGTGGAGCTGCCGCTGGTGGCCGACACCTGGGTCAACGGCGGTTCGGTGGGCACGAACTACAACACCTTCGCCGCCCTCATCGCTCGCACCACCGGCCTGGACAACGTCCTGCTCACCTTCGACCGCAGCTTGCTACCGGTCGGCGCCAACATTCAGAGTGCCACGCTGACCCTGCGCATGACGGGTGAGTCGGGTGCTCCGGGCAAGACCCTGACGGCCCACAACGTCAACCCCTTCAACTCGGCCACGGTCACCTACGCCACGGCGCCGTTGACCTACAACCCTGGCACGCCGGTTCCGGCCGTCGTCGGCCCGGTCAACTTCGACGTCAAGGCGCAGGTGATGGCCTGGGATGCTGCGGGTGCGCAGGCCAGCGGTAGCACCGTCGGCCAGCTGGCCGTGTCGGCGGCGGGTCTGCCGGGTCGCGTCATCTTCGACAGCCTGGAGACCTTTGCCGCGGCTCCGGCCAAACTCACCGTGACCTACCTGCCGTAAGCGTTGTTTCCGGGGCAGGGTCGTTCTCCCCCGGCCCTGCCCCACCTGCATCGGGCCGGCCTCCGCTGTGAGGCCGGTCTTTTTGTGGATTCGGTGTAACCGTTTAGGCCGATGACGGCGATGGCTCCAATTCCTACCCCGTCGTGTGCCGGAAGGACGGAAGACCAAAGACGAACGACGGAAATGGACGAAGGGAGACGTCATCCGTCGTTCGTCCTCCGTCCCGATGTCGGCTAAAACTCGAAACGGGGACCCTCCCATCCTTCTTCCCAGCTGCCTATGTCCGCCCTCTTGCAACCTGACGCCTGGATTGCTCTGATCACCCTCACGGCCCTGGAAATCGTCCTGGGCATTGACAACATCATCTTCATCTCCATTCTGTCATCCAAACTGCCGGTCGAACAGCAAGCTCGCAGCCGACAGGTGGGCCTGCTGATGGCGATGGGCAGTCGCATCCTGCTCCTCTTCTCGCTGGCCTGGATCATCCGGCTGCAGCATCCCCTCTTTACCGTGTTGGGCCATGAGATCAGCGGCCGCGATCTGATCCTCTTCGGCGGCGGCCTGTTCTTGTTGGCCAAAAGCACCTACGAAATCCACGACAAGCTCGAAGGCGTGGAACACCCTCGCCGCGTGGCCCAGGTCGCGCGCTTTGGGCAGGTGGTCGCCCAGATCATGCTCCTCGACATCGTTTTCTCCCTCGACTCCGTGATCACGGCCGTGGGCATGGCCAATCAGCTCTGGGTGATGGTCACGGCCGTCGTCATCGCCGTGTTCATCATGTTGGTAGTGGTCAATCCTATTAGCGCCTTTGTGGATCGCCACCCGACGGTCAAGATGCTGGCCCTGAGCTTCCTCTTGCTCATCGGCTTCACCCTGGTGGCCGACGGCTTGGGCCTCCACATCCCCAAGGGCTACATCTACTTTGCCATGGCCTTCTCGGTGATGGTCGAGATGTTCAATATCCGCCTGCGGCGGCTCGAGGTCGAACCGGTGCATCTGCGCTCTCCACGGCCTGCGCCCGTTGTTCCGTCCCCGGCACCGGCTCCGACCGTAGAGCCATCCCGCCGGGCAGCCTCGCGGCGTGCGAACAAACGCCGGAAGGGCTGGTGAGGTGATGGAGGGGAGCGTGGAGGAGCCCAGTCTCCAGTCTCCAGTACCCAGTTACCCCTCCCCCGCCGTCCCGGTTATAATCCGAAGACGGGTGTTTCGCGGCGCGTTGTCTCTGTTCTCGTTCGGAACCTGGCCCTATGTCCGGCGACGATTTTGTCCACCTGCACGTCCATAGCGAGTTTTCGCTGCTCGACGGTCTCGCCAACGTCAACGACCTGGTCGGCATGGCCGCCCAGCTGGGACAGCCGGCCCTGGCCCTGACCGACCACGGCGTCATGCACGGGGTCATCCCCTTCCATCGGGCGGCCAAAGCCGCCGGTATCCGGCCCATCGTGGGCATGGAAGCCTACATCACGGCGCCAGGCCGGCCCATGAGCGGACGCGATCCCGAACTGGACAAGGACAACTACCATTTGCTCCTGCTGGCCGCGGATCAGACCGGCTACAAAAACCTGATCAAGCTCGCCTCGTTCGCCCAGACCGAGGGCTACTACTACAAACCACGGGTGGATTTCGACTGTCTGGCCCGCCATGCCGACGGTCTCATCACGACGACGGGTTGTCTGGCCGCGACCCTGCCGGCCTTGCTGAACGATGAAAACGGTCCGGCCGACGAGAAAAAGGCCCTGGAATGGTTCCGGCGCTTTCGCGACCTCTTCGGCCGCGACCGCTTTTTCGTCGAGCTGCAAGAGCACAACATCCCCCATCTGCGGCGGGTCAACCGCACCCTCATCGAGTGGGCCAAACGCCATGACGTGCGGTTGGTCGTGACCAACGATGTCCATTACGTGCGAGCGACCGACGCCGACGCCCACGACACCCTGTTGTGCGTACAGACCGGCGCGCTCAAAAGCGCAGAAAAGCGGCTGCGCTACGCCGATCCCAGCTACTATCTCAAATCGCGCGCCGAGCTCGAGGCCGCGTTCCGGCCCTATTTCGATCTGCCGGCCGAAGCTTTCACGAACTCGCTCCTCATCGCCGAGATGTGCGATGTGGATGTCGAGGACAGCCGCTTCCACCTGCCCGACATCGCCATCCCGCCCGGCCATACCTACGAGTCGTTCTTGCGCCATCTCACCTACGAGGGCCTGCGCGAACGCTACGGCCCGCGCGCCAACGACCCGGTGGTGGTGGAACGAGCCGAAAAAGAGTTGAACATCATCCACGACATGGGTTTCGACGTCTATTTCATCATCGTCTGGGACCTGTGTCGGGCCATGAAAGAGCGCAACATCTGGTGGAACGTGCGCGGTTCGGGCGCCGGGTCCATTGTGGCCTACGCCATCGGCATCACCCTCATTGACCCCCTAGAGCACGACCTCATTTTCGAGCGTTTCCTCAATCCGGGCCGCGTTTCCATGCCCGATTTCGACCTGGACATCCCCGACGATTCGCGCGAGACCATGATCCGCTACACCATCGAGAAGTACGGCTCCGATCACGTGGCGCAGATCGTCGCTTTTGGTCGGATGAAGGCGCGCGCGGCCGTCCACGATGTGGGACGGGCCTTTGAGATGTCTCCGGCCGAGGTCAACCGCCTGGCCCAACTCATCCCGGCCATCCCCGGCAAGAACATCACCCTGGCCAGCTGCCTGGACCCGGAGAGCGAGTTCTATTCGGCCGAGCTGAAGCAGCTCTACGAGCGCGACGAGCGGGTGCGCCGCGTGATCGACGCAGCCATGCAGCTCGAAGGCACGGCCCGTCACGCCTCGACCCACGCCGCCGCCGTCATCATCACCGACCAACCCCTGACCGAACTCGTGCCCGTGATGCGGCCGCAAAAGGCCGTGGTGACCGATACGGTGGTGCAGTACGAGTTTCCCATTTGCGAGTCTCTCGGCCTGCTGAAGGTGGATTTCCTGGGCCTGGCCACCCTGTCCATCATGCGCGAGGCGGCGCGACTGATCAAGGAACGCCACGGCATCGAGTACACCCTCCAGAACATCCCGGCCAACGACCCCGAAGCCTATCGGCTCCTTTCCAGCGGCGAGGTCACCGGCATCTTCCAGGTGGAAAGTCCGGGCATGCGGCGCATCCTCACCGAGATGCGGCCCACCCGTTTCCAGCACATCATGGCCGTGGTCTCCCTTTACCGGCCTGGGCCGATGGAGTACATCCCCAACTTCATCCGCCGCATGCACGGCCAGGAAGCGGTGCGCTACCATCATCCCCTGTTGGAACCGATCCTGGCCGAAACCTACGGCATCATCGTCTATCAAGAGCAGATCATGCGGGTGGCCACGGACCTGGCGGGCTACACGGCCTCGGAGGCCGATTTCATGCGCAAGGCCGTGGCCAAAAAGAAGGAAAAGGACCTCCTCAAGCACCGCAGCCAGATGGTCAAGGGTGCGATCGAACGGGGCATTGACGAGGCCACCATCAACCAGATTTTCGACGACATCGAGGCCTTTGCCCGCTACGGCTTTCCCAAGGCCCACGGCGCCGATTACGCCCTCATCACCGTGCAGACGGCCTTCCTCAAGGCCCACTATCCCCTCGAGTACATGGCCGCGCTGTTGCTGGTCGAGCGGGAGAAGACCGAGAAGGTTGTCAACACCATCAACGAGTGTCGGCGGATGGGCATTCAGGTGCTGCCGCCCGACATCAACGAAAGCGGCATGGATTTCACCCTCCAGCAGCTGCCGCCGGACGCGCCGCCTGCCGAGCGTGACCCGCAGCTGCGGTATCCCTTCCCCGTGCCCCCGCGGGCGGCCATCCGCTACGGTTTGGGCGCCATCAAGAACGTAGGCGAAGGCGCCATCGCCGAGATCCTGCGGGCACGGGCCGAGGGTGGGCCGTTCACCTCGTTGGAGGATTTTTGCCGCCGGGTGGACCTGCGGCTGCTCAACAAGCGAGTGTTGGAATGTCTGATCAAGGTCGGCGCCTTCGACACCCTGTGCGAGCGGGGCAGGGCGCTGGCCGTGCTCGACCGCATGATGACCCTCTCATCCCGCGTGTGGGAAGCGCGGACCATCGGCCAGGCCAGTCTGTTCGATCTGGCCGATCTCGGCGTCGAGCAACCCGTCGTGGATTCCCTTTTCGATCCACCGCCCGATATCCAGCCGGTATCGCCCAAGCAAAAGCTCGATTGGGAAAAAGAACTGCTGGGCGTGTACGTCTCCGACCATCCCCTGCGCCGGGTCACGGCCGATTACCGCCGTGTGGTGACGTGCCTTTGTAGCGAGCTGACGCCCGCCCTCAAGGGCAAGACGGTTACCCTGGCCGGGATGATCGCCGGGGTGCGCCGCTTGCAGACGAAGAATGGCGAGCCGATGGCCTTCCTGACGCTGGAGGACCTGCAGGGTAAGTGCGATGTCACCGTCTTCCCGCGTGTTCTCCAAGCCACCCCGGCCGAACTGCTGCAGGAAGGCGCCGTAGTGCTCGTGCGGGGCAAGGTGGATGTGCGCAACGACCGGGCCGGGGTGGTAGCCGAACAGATCACGGATAGCTTTGAGTACGCGGCGCCGGTCCACGAGATAACCACAACGCCCGAGTTCGCCTATCCTCCGGCCGCAGCCTTGTGGGAAATGGCAGAACCCTCGTACATGACAGGAGAGACCGACGAGGAACCGTGGGCAGAAGGACCGCCACCGGAATGGCCGATGGCGGTGCCGACGGATGAGCCGAGAAACGGCCGTTCCCAGGCTGCGCCCCGCGGCCCGGAGCCGATGGCCGCGTCGCGGTTGTTGCGCATCCGCTTCGAACGTCGGCACAACGGCGAGGACGACAGCCGGCGTCTGATCGAGGTGGTGCAGCTTCTGCGGCGTTATACGGGCCGAGACCGGTTTGTCATCCGGTTGGGGGACGAATTCGAATGTGCCTTCCCCAATGAGACCACGGGCTATTGTCCGGCCCTGGTGGCCGATCTGGAGCGTCTGTTGGGCGCGGGGTGTGTGGCGGTGGAGGAAACGACCGCCGCAGCGGCCCGATAACGCCGAGTGCGAACTTGACAGCCGTGCCGTCATAGCCCACACTTGCCGACGATGGAACTGCGCACGTACCTCGGCATCCTGCGGCGGCGTTGGTGGATACCGACGGCCCTTGTGCTGCTCACCCTGGCCTTCAGCCTGCTCATAACCCGGCCTTGGCAGCCTCGGCCGCCCACCTATGCCCTCGGCATGGCCTTTAGCGTGGGCATTCGTCCGGCCCCGACCGTCGAAGGCTACGATTACGACGGCTACTACACGGCGTTGGCCTCAGAGTATCTGATTGACGACTTCGCCGAAATCGTCAAAGGTTCCGAGTTCGCCGCCGAAGTGTCGCGGCGGCTGGCCGACCGGCAGATCACGGTGGCGCCGGGCGTCATCCAGGGTTCCACCCAAACCGGCAAGCTCCATCGCATCCTCCAGGTGACGATTGTCGGGCCCGATCCGGTTCAGCTCGAGGCCATTGCCGACGCCGTCATCGCCACCATGGCCGAAGCCGGCCATCTCTTCATGCCGCGGCTGCTGGCCGAGCGCGGGGCCGTGGCCCTGGTCAACCGCGGCCAGGCTGCACCGATAGGGCCGAGCCTGCGTCAGCGCCTGGACTTGCCTTTGCGGCTCGTCCTGGCCCTGGTGACGGGTGTGCTTCTGGCCTTTTTGTGGGAGTATCTCGACGACCGGATCCGTGAGCGGAGCCATCTGGAGGCCCTGGGCATTCCCGTGCTGGGCGAAATCCCGCGGCGAGGGAAAGGAACCGGTAACCGGTAACCGGTTCGGCCTTCAGCGCGGCTTGAGGCCGAGAACGGAACGGAAGAAGCCTCCCCACGTTTCTCCGGATGCCATCTGGAGCCACCGCTCCCCTCAGCTCCCCCAAACTCCCCCAAGCTCCCCCTCCTTTCCCCCCGCCGGGAACTCCTTTGCAGCGTGCGGGGTCATTCTGTGATAGAATGAGAACACTCTGCCCGGCCCGAAGCGGGCCGAGGCTTTCTGTCAAGGAGTTTCGTTTCATGGAAATTCAGGCCTATGTTCGTATCCTCCGCCGTCGCGGCTGGATCATCCTGTTGACGGCCATCGTGGCTGCCGTTGCCGCGTTCGGCTTCAGCCGTTTCCAACAGCCCATCTACCGCGCCCGTATCCTGGTCAGCGTTTTGCCTGCCCGCGCCGATTGGGGGTTGAGCAACTCGACGAAGGACCTGTTGCGCAATTTCCAGACCCAGCTTCTGACCCATCGCATGGCGCAACGGGTGATCGATCAGGCTCAGCTCGACATGAACTCCTACGAGCTGTTGGCCGAGGTTGAGGCGAATCCCGAACCCGACCGGTTTCTGATCGAGATCGTGGCCAAAGACGCGGACCCGCGCACGGCCATCACCATCGTTCAGACCATGGCCCAGATTTTCGTGGATGAGCGCGAGGCCTGGAACCAGGAACAGGACAAGCGCGACCGGATTGACGTCTCCATCGTGGACAACGCCCGCGATGCGCCCCTATGGCGGCCCAACCTGCGCATGAATTTGCTCGTGGGGTTGCTGCTGGGCGCATTGGCCGGCGCGTTCATCGTCTTTCTGTTGGAGTGGATGGAAGCGGACATCCTGCGCACGCCTGAGGATGTCGAGCGTGTGTTGGGTCTGAGCGTGCTCGGCGCCATTCCACCCGGCGCCGGCGATGCAACCCGTCCGGCCCGCCGCCTGGCACGCGCCCGTCGCGCCCTCCCTCAAACGTGAGCTGCGCCCATGACCTCCCCGTTGATCACTCTGACGGATGCCCGCTCGCCCCAGGCCGAAGCCTACCGCAGCCTGCGCACGAACCTCGAATTTTACAGCCTAGACCATCCCCTGCGCACGCTGTTGGTGACCAGCCCGGCCCCGGACGAAGGCAAATCCACCACCCTAGCCAATCTGGGCGTCATCCACGCCCAAGCCGGTAAACGGATCATCCTGCTCGACGGCGATCTGCGCCGCCCCCGGCTGCATGAGCTGTTCGGCCTCAGCAACAACACCGGCGTGACGACGGCCATTCTCAACCCGGAAGCGCCGCTGCCCCTGCAAAACACGACCGTGCCCAACCTGCGGGTGATGACGAGCGGCCCGCTGCCGCCCAATCCGGCCGACCTGCTGGCTTCGGCGCGGATGAAGGCCCTGTTGGACCACCTTGTGGCCGAGGCCGACCTGGTCTTGCTCGATGCGCCTCCGGTTATCGTCGTGACCGATGCCGTGGTGTTGGCGGCCAAGGTGGACGGCGTCTTGCTGGTTGTCAGCGCCGGCCAGACCCGCCGCGAACACGCCCAACGGGCCCGCGACCTCCTCGCCAAGGTCAACGCTCGTCTCATCGGCGCGGTGCTCACCAACGCCGCCGTGGACACCGCCGCCTATGGCGTCTATGGTCAGAATTGAACGCTCGGCCATCGTTGCCGATCGGCGGCGATGGTTGTCTTCAATGGCATCTCGTTCGGTTCTCGGAAGACTTCCGCAATTCCACTGCAGGCGGAAGTCTTCTCTCGTCTGTGCAGGTCTATGAAAGCCCTGATTCTCAGCGGCGGTAAAGGCTCGCGTCTGTATCCGCTCACCTACACCAACGCCAAACAACTCATCCCCGTGGCCAACAAGCCCGTGCTCTTTCGCGTCATCGAGGCCGTGCGCGAGGCCGGCATCACCGACATCGGCATCGTCATCGGCAAGGATGAAAACGGCCGCCGGGTGCAAGAGGCCGTCGGCGATGGTCAGCGCTGGCAGGCACAGATCACCTACATCCCCCAGGAGGCGCCCCTGGGCCTGGCCCATTGTGTGCTCATCGCCCGTGAGTTCCTGGGGGAGGAACGGTTTGTCATGTTCCTGGGTGACAACGTCATCCAGGGCGGCATCGGCGGTCTCATCCGCGAGTTCGAAGACTCGGATTACCACTGCCAGATCGTGCTCACGCCCGTGGAAGAGCCGCAGCACTACGGCGTGGCCGAACTCAATCCCGACCAGAGCATCAAACGGCTGGTGGAAAAGCCGCGGGAACCGCGCAGCAACCTGGCCCTGGTGGGCATTTACATGTTCGATCCCCACATCCACCAGGCCGTGCGCCAGATCAAACCCTCGTGGCGGGGGGAATTGGAGATCACCGATGCCATTCAGTGGTTGGTGGACCAGGGGTATCGGGTGCGGCCCTACATCCACCGCGGCTGGTGGATTGACACGGGTAAACCGATTGACATGTTGGCTGCCAATAGCAAGGTGCTCGAGGAACTCAAACCGTACATTGCCGGTTTTGTGGATCGGGATTCGCAGGTGGATGAGCGGGTGACGGTCGAGGCCGGCGCCGAGATCATCAACAGCGTCGTACGCGGCCCGACCATCATCGGCGAACGCACCCGCATCGTCAACAGCTACATCGGTCCCTTCACCTCGATCTACCACGATTGCCTGATCGAAAACGCCGAGATCGAGCACAGCCTGGTCCTGGAACATTGTCGCATCGTCAACGTGAGCACGCGCATCGCCGACAGCCTGATCGGCCGTCATGTCGAGGTGCGCCGTTCCGAACTGCGCCCACGCGCGCTGAAACTGACGCTGGGCGACAACTCACGGTTAGGACTCATCTGACCCGTGCCCTGCTCGCTGCCCGCGCTCGTTGCGGCCCTGGCCGAACCGGAACGCGTATGGCCCTGCCGGAGTACCGCCCGCCTGTTGCTCGAGGCGCCGCTGGTACCGGCCTATCACGTGCCTGCGCACGGTCGCCGCGCCCAACGGGTCGCCCGTCTGGCCGATGCCGTGGCTTTGCTGGCCGAACGCCTGCATCGGCTGCCGACCGCTTACCGACATTGGCAGCATTTCGATCCCGGCGCCTATTTCGACCTGCGGCCGGTACAGGTGCGGGCCATGGTGCGCAGCGAGTGCCTGGGCGCCACCCTCGATGTGACGGTGTATGCCGACCTGTTGTCGCCGGCCTTTCGCATGGCCGAGCGGTTTTGGGCCGAGCGGTTTTGTCCGGCCTATCATGCCGGGCGTTCCCCACGCGATTCGGCCTTTGCCGAGCATCTCACCCGGCAGGTGTTGCCAGCCATGGAGCGCCGTCTCGAGCAGGCCCGCGAGGAGATCGCGGCGGCCGGCGAGCTGCTCTTCGAGCGGGGCGATGTGCCCTTTTTGTTGGCGGCAGCGGCCATGGACGAACGTGAGCGCCAGTTGCCCAGTCTGCCTTCCGGCGATGAAGACCTGCTTCACCTCTTCCGTCGGATTCCCTCCCTGACCCTGGCCCGCAGTTTCGATTTGCTTGCTTCCGAAATGCCTTTGGCGGGGCGATAGACGATGGTCTATCGGCTATCGTCCTGGATCGAGGCCGATTGCCATGACGAAGGACGAAGGGTTTTCATCGTCTATCGTCCATGTCCATCGTCCATCGTCCCGGATCAAGGATTTTCGTCGTCCGTCGTTCGTCCGATCTCAAGACCCATAGCGAGACAAATTTTACCAATCACCAGTCACCAGTTCCCAATCACCAATCATTATGCGAAACTTTCTCATTACCGGCGGCGCCGGTTTTATCGGTTCCAATTTCGTACGGTATCTATTGGCCCACTATCCCGATTACCGGGTGATCGTCTATGACAAATTGACCTATGCCGGTAATCTGACCAATCTGGCCGATGTGAGCCATGACCCGCGTTATGCCTTCGTACGCGGAGATATTTGCGACGCGAACCTGGTTGAGCAGACGATATGCGATTACGCAATTGACACGATTGTCAATTTTGCCGCCGAAACCCATGTGGATCGCTCGATCTTGAATCCCGGCGCTTTCATTCAAACCGATGTGGTAGGCACCTATGTCCTGCTAGAGGCCGCGCGCAAGCATCGGATCGAACGCTATCACCAGATTTCGACCGATGAGGTGTACGGCCACATCCCGCCCGGCCGCTATGCCACCGAGACCGATCCGGTGGCCCCGCGCAGCCCCTATGCCGCCAGCAAGGCCGGCGCCGACCTGCTCGTTCTGGCCTATTGGACGACCTACGGTCTGCCGGTGACGATCACGCGCGGGTCGAACAACATCGGACCGTATCAGTACCCCGAAAAAGTGGTGCCGCTCTTCGTCACGAATGCCCTGGAGGGTAAGCCTCTGCCGGTGTATGGCGATGGCCGCCAGATGCGCGACTATCAGTGGGTGGGCGACCATTGCGAGGCCATTGACCTGGTGCTCCATCGCGGGCAGCCGGGCGAGATTTACAACATCGGCAGCGGGCAGGAAATCGAAAATCTGACCATGGTGCACATTTTGCTCGACGAGTTGGGCGCGCCGACCAGCCTGATCCAGCACGTCGAAGACCGGCCCGGTCACGATCGGCGCTACGCGCTCGACATCAGCAAAATCCGTAGCCTGGGCTGGGAACCGCGCCACGATTGCGAGGCGGCCATCCGCCGCACCGTGCGCTGGTACCGGGAAAACGAGTGGTGGTGGCGTCCCATCAAAGAGGGTGAATTTCGCGAGTATTACGAGAAAATGTACGGAAACCGGCGAAAGCTGGTGATCGGGAATTAGTAATTGGTTACTGGTTACTGGTAGAATTTGTCACGTTACGGGTTTTGAGGCCGGACGAACGACGAACGACGGACGACGAAAACCTTTCGTCGTTCGTCCTTCGTCTTCCGTCACGGTCATCGGCCTCGATCCGGGACAAAGCACGAACGACGGACGACGAAAACCCTTCGTCTTTCGTCCTTCGTCTTTCGTCACGGTCATCGGCCTCGATCCGGGACAAAGCACGAACGACGGACGACGAAAACCCTTCGTCTTTCGTCACGGTCATCGGCCTCGATCCGGGACAAAGCACGAACGACGGATGACGAAAACCCTTCGTCTTTCGTCCTTCGTCTTTCGTCACGACCATCGGCCTCGATCCGGGACGAAGCACGAACGACGGACGACGAAAACCCTTCGTCTTTCGTCCTTCGTCTTTCGTCCCAGCCATCGGCCTCGATCCGGGACGAAGCACGAACGACGGACGGAAAACCCTTCGTCACGGTCATCGGCCTCGATCCGGGACAAACATCAACCAATGCAAGACAAAAAAACCATCGTCCACCCCTCCGGAGGTCATCATGTCGAACGATAGCCTGACCATCGAGCATCAGCCGCTCAAGCGGTGCGACTTGTTTCGTATCCGGGGCCGTGTTGACGGCGAAACCGCACCGCGGCTGGAACAGGCCCTGCGTCGTGTCCTTGAAAACGGTCGTTACAAGCTCGTCCTCAATCTGGCCGAAGTGACCTTCCTCAGCTCAGCGGGATTGCGCGTGCTGATCACTATCGCCAAAGAGTGTCGGCGGTTCAATCGGGGGAACCTCTACCTGGCTGCGCCCAACCAGCGGGTGCAACAGGTCCTGGAGCTGGCCGGTCTGGACGAATTGTTCAAGACGTTTCCCACCGAGGTCGAGGCCGTCGGCAACTTTTAGACCGGACGACAACCCGTGTCTGTAGACGCACCCGCCTCTGCCCACCATCTCCACATCACCGCCACCCCTGCGGCCCTGTCCACCATCCGGACGTTCACCGAGGGCTGCTGCCATGCGCTCGGTCTCGACGACGAACAGACCTTTTGGATTCTGTTGGCCGTCGAAGAGGCCATCACGAACATCATCGAACATGCCTATGCCGGCCGAGGCGGTGAACTCGACATACGCTGCTGGCGAGCCGACGACGATTTTTACATCCTGTTGCACGACCACGGGCGTCCCTTTGCGCCCGAGACCGTGGCTCCACCCGACCTGGAAAGCCCCTTGGAAACGCGCAGCGTTGGCGGTTTGGGACTCTATTTCATGCGGAAGCTGATGGACGAGGTGCGGTTTAGCTTCGACGCTGAGGGCAACCATTTGCTCATGGTCAAACGCCATGCCGTGGGATGAACACCTTTGAGCAGCACCCGCAGGCGCCGCTGGTCGCCTTGCAAGCGGCCAGCCAGGCCCTGGCGCGGGTGCGGGTGGACGAAGACGAGATCCTGGAGCAGCTGCGGCAGCAGGTTCAGGCCCTGTTGCCGCCCAGCCGCGTTCACATCCTGCTCTTTGCCGGCCACGAAGCCCGCCTTTATGCCTGGGAAGCTCACGGCGGGCGTCTGCCGCCGGCCTATTTCGAGACCCCGGCCGGTCGGGGCATTGTCGGCTGGATGCGCGAGACCCGAGAATCGCTGCTGGTGGGCGATTTTCGGCGGGATTGGGAAGCTCTCCCGGCTCGACCCGGCTACCACCATCCCGATCCGCCCCGCGCGGCCATCTTCGTTCCCCTCGTCGTCGGCGATGAGGTGTTGGGCACCCTTTCCGCGCAAAGCCGGGAACCCGATGTCTACACGCCCGACCACCTCTGGCAGCTCAAAATCCTGGCCAATCAGACGGCCGCAGCGCTCCAGGCCGGCCGTCTCCTGCGCGCCGAACAGGCCCGCTCGGCCCAACTGCAAACACTGGCCGAAGTCACCCGCTCGGTCGTGTCCATCCTTGACCTGGATGCCCTCCTGAGCCATGTGGTCGAGGTCATCCAGAAAGCCTTTGGCTACTACCACGTTCAGGTCTATGTCATCGAAGAGGGGACGGATCGGGCCGTGTTTCGGGCCTCAAGCAGCCCAGAAACGCGCGCGGCCTGGTTGCAAAAACCGCGCCATGTGCGCATCGGCAAGGAGGGGATGATCGGATGGGTGGCGGCCCACGGCGAAACGCTCGTGGCGCCGGATGTTTCCATTGATCCCCTCTACATCCCCGACGACCCTCGCTTGCTCCCGAATACCCGCAGCGAGGCGGCCATCCCCCTCCGGCTGGAGAACCGGGTCTTGGGTGTGCTCGATGTCCAGAGCGATCGCCTGAACGCCTTTGGGCCGGATGACTTGAGGGTCCTCCATGCCCTGGCCGATGCCGTGGCCCTGGCCGTAGCCAACGCCCAGCTGTATGCGCGCGTCCAGGAGGATGCCTGGATCACCGTGGCCTTGCTGCAGGTGGCCGAAGCCATCGGCCATCTCACTGAATTGGGCGATGTGGTAGCCACTGTGGCCCGGCTCACCCCTTTGCTTGCCGGCGCGCAGACCGTAGCCCTGTGGTTGGATGACCCGCGTGAGGAGGGACAGGCGGATACGGCGGCCATGCCGACCTTTCGGCCTGTGGCCCAATGGGGCATGGCCCCCGAACTAACGCCGCTTTTTTTCAAACACACGCTGACCGCCACCGACAGCCCGGCCCTGACCCGGCTGGTAACGGCGCGCGCGCCGATCGTGTTGCGTCAAGCCCAGGTGGATGAGCAATTGGCCCCAGTCCTGGCCCAGGCGCTGGCCGCCGATGCCGTGGCGTTGTTGCCGCTGCTGGCCCACGGCGAGCTGATGGGCGTGATGGCCGTGACCCTGAGCGAAGAGAACGGGCCTCCGGTCGAACGCCGCTTACCCTTGTTGAAGGGCATGGCCGACCAGGCGGCAGCCGCCATCGCCGGCGCCCGTCTCATCGCCGCCCAACGCGAAGAAGCCTGGGTCAATACGGCCCTGTTGCAGGTGGCCGAAGCCATCGGCCGTGCGACCAACCTGGCCGAGACCCTGGAGATGGTCGCCCGCCTCACCACCACCCTGACCGGCCTGGACCGCTGTACTCTGTGGTTGCGCCGGCCCGGGGCCGAGGTCTACGAGCTGGCCATGAGCTACGGCCGGCGGCCTCTGCCCGCGCTGGAGGCCGGCCTCACCTGGCATTTGAGCCAGGTCCCATTGCTCGAACGGCTGCGTCAGGAACGGCGCCCGCTTGTCTGTGATGGCCGGGAACGGGAAGCCTTGCTCCCGGCGGCCGTGGCAGCCAACCTGGCTCCCGGCGCCGTGATCGCCGTGCCCCTGCTGGCACGGGAGGACCTGGCGGGCATGATGTTGGTGGAAGCTGCCGACAATCCTGCCACACTCAGCCCGCGGCTGTTCGACATCCTCATTGGGATTGCCCATCAGGCCGGGGTCGCCATCGAGCGGGCCTGGCTGCAAGAGGCCGAGCTGGCCCGCCAGCGCCTAGAGACCGAGCTGGCCTTGGCCCACGACATCCAGCGCGGCTTCCTACCGGAAACCATACCCGAGGTACCCGGTTATGAGATTGCGGCCGTATGGGAACCGGCCCGGCAGATCGGCGGCGATTTCTACGATGTCATCCCCTTGCCCGACGGTCGTCTGGGCCTGGTCGTGGGCGATGTGGCCGACAAGGGCATTCCCGCTGCGCTCTACATGGCCTTGGCGCGCACGACCATGCGGCTCGTGGCGGCGCGCAACCCCTCGCCCGCTGCGGCTTTGCAGCGGGTCAACACCGCCATCCTCGACACCACCTACTCGGACATGTTCGTGACCATCTACTACGCCATCCTCGACCCGACCACCCACGAGGTGGTCTGTGCCTCGGCCGGGCATGGGCTGGCGGTCCATGTCACGGCCAAGGACGTGCGCTTCGTGCGCGGGCGGGGCAGCGCCCTGGGCGTGTTGCCCACCATCGCCATTGCCGAGGAGCGGTTGCTGCTGGCGCCGGGCGATTACCTGGTCCTCTACACCGACGGCCTCACCGATGCCACCAACCCGGCCCAGGAAGATTTCGGCGAGGCGCGGCTGGTAGCGTTCCTCGAAGCCCATCGGGGCCTTGCGGCGACGGCGTTGGTCAAGCGGCTCCTGACCGCCGTCCGCACCTGGTGCGGCGATGCCCCCCGTTTCGACGATTACACGGTGTTGGTGGTGCGGCGGGTATAATG
>JAOADB010000282.1 GCA_026417535.1 Caldilineales bacterium | reverse complement strand
CTACAAGATCGTGCTCGACAACGATACCCCGCTGGGCCTGTGGCCGTACCTGGGCCGTCACCTCAGCGCCTTTCTGGTCGGCCATCTCGAAGGTGGCCTGGCAGCCTGGTGGCCGTGGGCGCTTGTCCTGCTTGCGTTGCCCCTCGTCGGGCTGGCGCGGGCCTGGCGTCGGGAGCAGGGCCTGCGCGGTTCGCTGCTGTACCTGGGCCTGTGTCTGGCGCTGCCGCTGGCCGTGGGTTTCGGTCAGCAGCTGCGCGCGCCCTTTTTGCCCGACCGTTTCGAGCGGGTGCTCCTGTTTGCGGCGCCGGCCCTGTGGGTTTTGCTGGCCGTGGGCCTGGTCGAGCTGGCGCGGACGGGCCGAGCGCTGGCTTGGGCGGCGGGCGGGACCTTTCTGGCGGCTGCGGTGGTGTCCCTGGTCGCTTTCTACACGACCCCGCGCTACAGCGACCGCGATTATCGGCCCCTGATCGCCGCCGTGGCCGCGGACCTGCGGCCGGCCGACCACATCATCACCGTTTTCCCCTGGCAAACGGGCTATTTCTGGGCCTATCTGCCGCCCGCGCAGCGGACGCAAGTCGTGCCGACGCCGGCCACGACCTGGGGACCGGCCGTGCAGACCACCCTCGACGACCTGTTGGGCCGTGGGGCCGTCTGGTTTCCCGAACACCTGGCCCTGGGCGCCATTCTGGAAAGCGCCATCGAGGACCATCTCGACCACCACGGCTATCAGCTCCTCAACCGTTGGTTCAACGCGGAGACCCGGCTGACGGCCTGGGTGGCGCCCTCGGCCGGGACGACGCCGATTCCCCTGACCGTCCCCTGGCGCTGGCAAAACGGCGTGCGCCTGGTGGCGGCGACGGCGCGGCCGCCGGATAAGCAGGGCCGTCTGTTGCTCGACCTGACCTGGGCCGGCGAGGCGGCTATCAACCCGGCCGAACTGACCGCCTCGGTGTGGCTGCGCGACCCGCAGGGCCTGCGCCGAGCGCAGCGAGACGTGAATCCCTTTGCTCATCCCTGGCCGGCCTTGACGACGGGGGCCGCCTGGCGCAATCGCGACCGCATCGCCCTCAGCCTGCCCGTCGGGTTACCGCCCGGCGAGTACGAGCTGCGGCTGGATGTGCTGGATGCCACGGCGAAGCCCATCGCCCTGGCCGATGAGACGGCGCTCTCGGCCCGGCTGGGGGTGGTCTCGGTGTCGGCGGCCGTGGCCCCAACCGACCCGCGGCCTGCGTTCCCGGCCCACGTTGCCGCTGCCGGTGTCGTCTTTCGCGGGCACAACCGGCCAGCCGACCCGTATCGGACCGGCGACGATGTCCTCATCGAGCTGTTCTGGCAGCCGCGGATGGCCCTGGTGCCCGACCGGTTTCTGTTCCTGCAGCTCCTCGACCGCCGGGGCCGCGTGGTGGCCGGTTGGGAGGGGCCTCCCATTGCCTGGTATCCGACCTCGCAATGGCCGGCGGAGGGTATCCTGAGCGCCCGCCAGGCCCTGCGCATCCCGGCGACGGCGCCGGCCGGTCGCTATCGGCTGATCGCCGGGCTGTTCGAGCCGCAAAGCGGCGAGCGACTGCGGTGGGAGGGCCGCGACCATCTGGACCTGGGTTGGGTGCGCGTGGCGTCGCGAGCGCACGTGTTCACCCCGCCGCAACCGCAATATGCCCTCGACGGCGTCCTGGCCGGCGGTCATCGCCTGCTCGGTTACGACCTGGAGACCGAGGCGGCCGGCAGCGTGATCCGGCTGACCCTTTACTGGCAACCGGCCGGCGCCACCGACATCCGCTACAGCGTTTTTGTCCACCTGTTGACGGCCGACGGCATGCTTCTGGCCCAAAGCGACGCCGAACCGGCCGGCGGTGCCCTGCCGACGACGGCCTGGCTGGCCGGCGAGTTCGTGACCGATACCCACATCCTATCGCTGCCGACGACGCCTCCTGCACCGCCCGCTCGCCTGATCGTGGGCCTGTACGACCCAGCCACAGGTCGGCGGCTGCCCTTCCTTGGCCCGGATGGCGCCGTCATCGGCGACCATGCGACTCTGAAATGGTAGCACAACTCCTGCGGAAATGAAGTACCAGGCCATGACACTATAACAGCCAGCCGATGATCGAGACCCTTGCTGTCCCCTTTTCCTGAACCATCATCCCTCATGGCGAGAACGGCATCCGCTTCAGCCGCGCGCGGAGCGAGTGCAACAAGCGGAGCGTGTCGGTTGGAAGCGGAAGGTTAGCCCACACTCACTCTCTCTTGACGCGATAGATTCGTGCTCCCAAGCCCCACGATAAGGGCAATTGCTATAAGGCTATACAAAATTGTCAGTGCGAGAACGGAGACACCCATCACGACTACTCCGAATGTATTTAGCGCGATATGGAACAAAGTCACCAGCAAGAGACTGCCTTTGGTGCTATTGTACAACCAGGTGTAAATAAAGGCTTGTGCGACAGTCCCAGCAAACCAGGGTAGGAACGGATATTCCGACATCGGATTGCCTATCCAGAAGAACAGCGGTAAATGCCATATTCCCCACAAAATACCGATTATGAGGGTGGCAACCAAAGCGGTATATCGTTTCTGCAAGTGAGGTAGGGCAAAGCCGCGCCATCCAACTTCTTCCCACGGGTTGGACAACAACGACATCACAAAAGCCGAGAGCGCAAGCGAAAATGGGTCACCTTGAAGCGTTGGCTGGCCTGCGGACAGGCCCAACAGATCCGTGACGATCCGTCCCACCAAGAGAAGAACAAGGGGGCCAAACACGGCTACGACGTACCATAGCAGGCCAGCTCGCCATTGGAAAAGGGCCTTGAATAAATTCCTGACCTGCGCCTTGCCATACGTCGCCCGTGTCACCATAACAGCCGCCAGGGCAGGACCCACAGCGGGGAGAATGAGAAGAAATTGGAAATAGGATCTGTCAAACGGAGCAATGCCGTGTGAACCCAGGGCTGTCGGTATCCAACCAAGCCATGAGATGCTGAAGGCAAGGATGTAGAACCCAACAATAGGATATCGGCTCATTCTCTTGACACCTTTCGTGGCGAGGGTGCGGACTAACGGCTGGCGCCTAAGCCGCGCCGCGGAGCGCAGCGGAGCGGCGTCAGGTGCGATCAGGTGCGAGCGCTGGTTGGGCGGCTTTGCCTGTAAAAACCCTACTTGCTTGCAACGATAAACACCCGTCCTTCCCTTTCGGGGTCATCTAATGGTGTTTTCAAATCCTGTATCCGAGCAAAGTAGGGGGTCTTCCAATCAGCATCAAGCAGGGCTTCTTTCACCTTCTCCATTTCAAAAACGGTGTTGAACGCTGTCTCGTCAAACCGCTCGTAGAATCCATCGGGCAACCGAAAAAATCCGCTGATCTTCGTCCAGGCTTTATCGCTTTGTCCATCATAGATGCCACGAGTGATAACAAAGGCATCGTCATCACTGTCATCTATAAAAATGTTGTTCCAGCGTCTCAAGCCGAACCGCGTGTTCAGGTCGAAAATGAAGTATCCATCACTGACTGCGTAGACGCACTCAAAACATCGACGAAGAGCCTGTTCACTTTCAAGATGGTTGAGCGAGTCATAGGTAGAAACAACTAATCCAAAACGCTCATCCAGCGTGAAGTCGCTTGCATCGCCTTGCACAAACCTGGCTTGACCAGAGTCAACATACTGGCGAGCATTTTCTTGAGCATGGTGGAGCATATGTTCTGACAGGTCAAGACCAACGACCCGATATCCCTTTTCGAGAAAATGCACTGCTAAATGCCCAGTCCCGCAGCAAAGATCAAGGACGGACTTGTTCGTCTGACCAATAGGCGTTGAAGCGTAAAAATCAAGAAGAAGCGGAGCGACTTGTCTGGCAAAGCCAGCCCATCGCAAGTTGTACACGTGGGCAAAACCTTTATTATACGCTTGCATCTGATTTACTCCCACAGGCGCGTTGCCGCCCAACGGGACGCGTTTCAGCCGCAGCGCAGAGCGCTGTCGGCTGGAAACGCGTGTTGGGCGGCGTCCCAGCCTTCAGACACTTGCTTTGGTCAATGCGCGCTCCGCTATTTCTGGTAACTCAATTGGCACAAACATCGAAGCGGGATAAAGATAGCCATTAGGTTCTGATTGATCTTCATCCACAATCCGAAACATATTGTGGGCTTCTGCTTCAGGGTCTGGTAACCGACGGTAAACTTTGCCCACGATGAGGCTGGCTGGATTAGTAGCATTATTGATACAGAGCACAAATTTGTTCATCGCATCAACCTTTTGATTTT
>JAOADB010000281.1 GCA_026417535.1 Caldilineales bacterium | reverse complement strand
CGCCCACACCGTCCACCGGCAGCATCGTCGGCAAGGTCTATCGCGACCTCAACCACAACGGTCAGCCCGACCCCGGCGAAGGGTTGGCCGGCGGTGTGTTGACCCTGAGCGGTCCTGTCAGCAATCAGACCACCTCGTCCGCGGACGGTTCGTATGGGTTCCACGTCTTGCCGCCCGGCAACTACGTGCTGCGATCATTGCCTCCGACGGGCTACAACCGGGCTGACCCCGATACGGTGGCGTTGTTCGTGCAGGCCAATACCACCCTGACCTGGCACTTTGCCCACGAACCGCTGCCGACGCCTTCGCCTTCTCCGTCGGGCGTACCGCTCTATCTGCCGCTGCTGCGGCGCTGAACCCGCCGGAAAGACGTTCCCCCGATGTTCTCGTGTTTCGTTCCTGCCCAACGCGGGCAGGAACGAAACACCTCCCGGTAACCTCGTGCGTGGCCTGTGGCGTCCTTTGCTCCTTCTCGGTAGCCTGGCCATCTTCGGCGGCAGCTTGATCCTCGGCCCGGTCGATGCCGGGCCACCCCAGGCGCCGGTCATGGCTGCCCCGGCCGATGAAACCCCGATCCCGCGTGCCTACTGTCGCGGGGTCTATCACGGCGATACGGCCACGGGTTCGACCCTGTTGGACCACTACGCCTGTCGGCCCGATTGGCCCGAAACGGGGCCGGAGCACTTTTACCGGCTGCACACGACGACAACCCAGGCTCTGACCCTCATCCTCAGTCATGGACCCGGCATAGACCTGGACCTGTTCCTGCTGGAACACGAACAACCCGACCGGTGCCATGCCGCCGATGCTACTTTACAATTGAGCGCCCTGCCGCCAGGTTGGCATCTCATCGTCGTGGACGGTTTTGCTGGCAGCCAGGGGCCCTATACCCTTGTCGTGGATTGCGACGAGCCGCCTTTTGCCACGCCTACCCCGACCGACACCCCTCCGCCAGCGGCCACGCCGACGCCGACTCCCATCCTGACGGCCACGCCGACCCCTACCCGCACCCCTACACGGCCACGTCTCAGCTACGATCACTTTCTTCCGGCCCAACGTCACCGCCATCCACCGCCGACGCCCCAGCCGATCACCCTCATCCTCCAACCCGGCCGGGAGGGCTATGACGGGCTTGCCGACAGCTACCTCAGCGCTTGGGCGCCGACGGAAAATTATGCTAACCTAGACCGACTCGCGCTCCGGCAGCCCGACATCATGGCTCCGGTGCTGCGTTTCCGACTCGACGGCCTGCCGGCCCAGGCTCGCATCGTCGAAGCCCGTTTGAGCCTATGGGTCTTGAGTCGGAGCAACGACAACCCGGCCACGACCGGCGCTTATCCTCTCCACCGTCCCTGGCGGGCGGACCAGGTCACCTGGCAGCAGGCGACTGCGGATGTGCCCTGGACCCAACCCGGCGCCAACGGCATCCCTGCCGACCGCGGGGCCGTGCCCCTGTCCGTCCAGACGGTGACGGAGACGGGCCGCTGGTACGATTGGGACCTGACGCCCCTTGCGCAGGCTTGGGTTGCCGATCCCACGACCAATCACGGCGTCATCCTCAAAGCTCTCGACGTTCCCAGAGTTCTCTACACCTTTGCCGCTGCCGAATATCCCAATCCGGCTGCCCGGCCCCGTCTCCTCATCCGCTACTGGACTCCCACCCCGCCGGCGCCCAGCCAGGCGTCACCTGTGCCGCTCGTCCCATCGCCGCCCCCCTGACCAGGAACGAAGCGCCATGATCATCAGCAAACCCCAGCTTCTCGGCTCCAAATTGCGGTCTACCGTGGCTGCCTCCCCTTCTCCAACGGCAACCCATGTTGTCCCGCTCGTCGAACCGGCTCCCACTCCGACGGCCTATCGTCTGGCCAAGCGAACGCTCGATGTCCTCGTCGCCTCTCTGGCGCTTATCCTTCTTTCGCCGCTTTTCCTCCTGATTTGTCTGGCCATCAAACTCGAAGACGGCGGTCCGGCCATCATCAAACAACGCCGCGTGGGGTTGGGCGGGCAACTCTTCGAGTTCTACAAGTTCCGCTCGATGACGTTGGGGGTTGATCACACCCTGGCCCATCGGGCTTTTGCCCAGCAGGTGATACGCGGGGAGATCACCCAAGGCCCGCGCAGCAACGGCGGCCTGCTCAAACCCACGGGAGATGGCCGCGTGATCACCCGCGTCGGCCGCATCTTGCGCAAGACGAGTCTTGATGAGCTCCCCCAGCTGTTCAACGTCCTCATCGGCAACATGAGTCTGGTGGGGCCTCGTCCCTCGATGGACTACGAGGCCGAGGCGTACTTCGATTGGTATTTGCCGCGGCTGTCGGTGCTACCCGGCATCACGGGGCTGGCCCAGATCAACGGCCGCAGCAGCATCCCCTTCCCCGAGATCGTACGTTGGGATCTGCGCTACATCGAACAACGCTCGTTCTGGCTCGACCTGAAAATCCTGCTCAAAACCCTGCCGGTGGTCGTGGGCATGCGCAACACGGGCTGAAGCGCCCCACGCGGGGACGGCGATGACGCTGAACCCGGACGACCTGGCCTATTTTGCCCGCGGGGTGCGCGATAACCCGCGTTTCTGGGCGCGATTCGGGGGGATGCCCGACCTGCAGGGCAAGCGGGTTCTCGATATCGGCTGCGGGCACGGCAGCCTGTGTGTGGATATGGCCGCGGCCGGCGCGGCTCAGGTCGTGGGCCTGGACCTGAATTGCCGGTTGATCGCCTTTGCCGAGGCCTACGTAGCGCAGTTTCGGCCGGAGCTACAGCCACGGCTGACGTTTGCCTGTCAGGACCTGCGCGAGTACCCGCCGGGCGAATTCGACCTCATCGTCTCCAAGGACACTTTCGAGCATGTGCTCGACCTGGAAGGGCTGCTGGCCGAAATCCGGCGACGCTTGACGCCGGGTGGTCGGTTGTACGCCGGCTTCGGGCCGCTCTACCACAGCCCTTTTGGCGATCACGACGCCGTGCGCTTGGGCGTGCGTCTGCCCTGGGCGCATGTGCTCATGGGAGAGCGTCGCGTGATCGCCCATGTCAATCGGCGACGACGGGTGCCGATTCAGGCCATCCGGGAGCTGGGTCTCAACCAGCTGCGCCTGCGGGATTACCGCCGTCTGTTCGCCGCGTGTGGGTTGACGACGGTGGCCTGGTGGACGAACCGCACCGAGCACCCCTTGGGCAAAATCCTGGCCGTGCTCGCCCACATCCCCGGCCTGGCCGACTACACGACCTTCAACATCTACTGCATCCTAGAAAAGCGGTGAGCGGACGATGGGGGAATGGGGGAATGGGGGAATGGGGGAATCGGGGAATCGGGGAATCGGGGAATCGGGGAAACGGGGGAACGGAGAAGCGGGGCATTGGAGTTCCTCCAGCTCCCACCAGCTCCCCCAAACTCCCCCAAGCTCCCGTCCAAACTCCCCTCTCCCCCACCCCTTTGGCAGCGCCTGTCACCGTGCCCTATAATCCGCGCAACGTGTCAACGTTCAAACGTCCGAACGTACCAACGGCTCTCACACGCGCTGTCCGATGTCCCCCTCTGCCTCGTCGCGGCGTCCGGTTCTGGTCCTCGTCGTCATCGGGTTGGTCTTACTGATGGTCGGTCTGAGCGCCGCGCTCGTGTGGCGGTGGTGGCGTCTGCCGCCGGCGCCGGTTTCGCCAACGCCCACCGCCACGGCGCCGATGACGCCAACCCCGACGAGGCCCATTTCGCCCTCGCCCACCCCGACGGCCCCCGAACCCATCGTCCAGGTGATTCTCGGCTCGTTGGTGCCGGGCGTGTACGAGGCCTACGACCATCGGAACACCGGCGCCGAGCTGCGAGGAGGCATGATCGAGTTTCGCTGGAATCAGGTGGAGCCCACTCGGAACGGGTACAACTGGATAGCAATCGACCAGGCGCTGGCGCAAATGCCGACCGGCAAACGGGCCATCCTGCGTCTGTTGATCCGCTGCAACAGCGGCAACAACGAAATCTGCACCCCGACCTGGGCCTTGGCCGATGAGTTCAACCCCATCGTCGCCTCGGCGCCGGCAGCCTGCGGGTTTGGCGCGAGTCTGCAAAAGCACCTGAACTATCTCGATGAAGGCATCCAGCGCGAGCTGCTCGAGCTGATCCGCCTGTTGGGTCGGCGCTACAACGGCGATGCTCGCATCGGCGGCATCGAAGTGGGGATCGGCTACAACGGCGAGGCGTCGCCCTGGCCCATGACAGGGCTGTGCGACAAGGAGGCCCAAAACAACGCCTATGTGGCCGCTTACGGCGAGTCGGGGCCGCGGCTGTGGAC
>JAOADB010000280.1 GCA_026417535.1 Caldilineales bacterium | reverse complement strand
ACCGGGGATGGCCGTTGAACCGGATGCCGAACAGGTCGTAGGCTTCCCGTTCCTGAAGGTCGGCGCCCGGATAGACCTTGATCAGGCTGGGGAGCTGCGGGTCGTTTTCGGGTAACCGCACCTTGAGCACAATCCCATCCCCGCCTTTCTTTGTGTTGAAGAGGTGATAGACCACCTCGAAGCGGTCGGCGGCCGTGCGTCCCTCGAAGCCCAGGTAGTCCACGGCCGTCAGACAGGAAAGGTAATCGAAGCCCTGTTTGTTGCGCAGGTACAGGGCCAGGTCAATGAGCTTGTCGCGGTTGACGATGAGGGCGGGCGTGCCGCTGATATCGCCCTTCTCGACGCTCAGCACGGCGCCGGGCACGGCCTGGGCGTATTCGGCTGCCTGCTCGGGAGCGATGACGGTGTCGGCGATAGCCATGTCGTTATGCCTCCTGCGCCACAGGGGTCTCGGCAGTAGCCTGCCGCATGGTCAGACGACGGATCTCGGCGGCCCGGTCGGGCAGGAAGATGTCGGGGCCGAGTTCAGGGATGGTCACCCCGCGCGGGGTGTCCTTGCGATACCAGGGCACCGTGCGGATGGACTGCTGGCGCACCTTCTCATGGAGTTTGAGGATGCCGTAGAGCAGGGCTTCGGGCGTGGGCGGACAACCGGGCACGTACACATCCACCGGCAGATACTTGTCGATGCCGGAGACGACGTTGTAGCCCTCTTTGAACGGCCCACCGCCGGTGGCGCAGGCGCCCATGCTGAGGACGTAGCGCGGTTCGGCCATCTGGTTGTAGAGCCGAACGATGGTGGGCACCATCTTCTTGGTCACCGTTCCCGAGACGATCATGAGGTCGCATTGCCGCGGGGAGGGACGCATCACCTCCATGCCGAAACGGGCCAGGTCATACCGACCCGCAGCCGTGCAGATCATCTCGATGGCGCAGCAGGCCAGCCCGAACAACATCGGCCACATGCTGCTTTGCCGACTCCAGTTGTACAGGAAGTCCAATGATGTCATGAAAACGTTTTGTTTCAGCTCCTGCGGGACTTCGTTGTCGTTAGCCATACCCGGTTCCTTTCATGACGCAACGGGCGAGGCGGATGCGCTCGCTCAGATGCTGACAGTAAGCCTGCCTCAGTGGCGGACACACAAAGAGTCCCACCAACGGGGAGGATGCGCCGATTATAGCAATCCGTGAGGAGCGATGTCAAGTGAAATTTGTGACAAACCGGTGATTCGGATGCGGATATCACCCGACCGCCGTTCAGCCGATGCCCTTGCTCACCGATTGGGACTCGCTCTCATGAACAACGCTCACCCTTCCGGCTTGATCAACCCTTTGGCAATGGCGTATTTGACAAGCTCGACCCGGCTGTGCAGGTTGAGCTTGTGCATGATGTTCTCGCGGTGGCGGTCTACCGTTTTCACGCTGATGACCAGGGCTTCGGCGATCTCGCGATTCGTCAGACCCTGGGCAATCAGGGTGAGCACCTCGCGCTCGCGCGGGGTGAGGAGGTCGGTCTCTTCGCTCTGGCCGGTCGTTTCGCGCTGGAGATAGTCCTCCACGAGCAGCCGCGCCAAGGAGGGGTAGAGGAAAACCTGGCCCTGCGCAACGACACGAACGGCCGAGACCAGGTCATCGGCAGCAGCGCGCTTGGGCACATAGCCCGAGGCGCCGGCCTCGAGCATCTGGAAAAAGTAAGGCTCTTCTTCGTGCATGGTCAAGGCCAGCACGGCCGTTTCGGGGCTGATCGCCTTGATCCGCCGGGTGGCCTCGATGCCGCTCATGCCCGGCATGGCGATATCCATGACCACGACATCGGGTTTGAGTGCGGTCACGGCGGCGATGGCTGCCTCGCCGCTGTCGGCCTCGCCGACAATGGCGATGTCCGGCTCGGCCTGGAAGAGCATGCGCAAACCGGTGCGCACGATGGCATGGTCGTCAACCAGGACCACGCGAATGGTGTCCGTCATGAGAAGGCTCCTCCTCGGCAGGGGGTGTCGTGGGCAAGGGGATGCGCACCCGGATCTCGGTTCCCTGACCGGGTTGGGAGACGACTTCAACCCGGCCGCCCAGCAGGGCAGCCCGTTCCCGCATGCCGACCAGACCCCACCCACCCATGCTCTCGCCGTGGCCGGGTGGAAGCAGGGCGGACGGATCGAAACCGCGCCCGTTGTCGGTGATGGTCAGTTCGACGGAGTCGGCCGTGCGGACCAGGCTTACGGTGGCCTTGGTAGCGGCGGCGTGTTTGGCGATGTTCGTCAGGGCCTCTTGGGTGATACGGAACAGGACGATTTCGTAGTCTGCGGGCAGGCGCAGGTTGTCGCCGCCGACGATGACCCGGGTCTGGATGCCGTGTCGTTCCTGATACTTTTGGGCGTACCATTCCAGAGCCGGCGCCAAACCCAAATCGTCGAGATGGGAAGGACGCAGGTCGGCGATGATCTGCCGCAACTCGCCCAGGGCCTGGGTGCTGATGGCGCCCAAATCACGCACGGCCGCCGCCGCCGGGTGCTCGCTGCGTTCGAGGAGCGTCTGCACGCCCTTGAGACCCAGCGACAGGGCCGTCAGAGATTGACCGGTGGCATCGTGGAGCTCGCGGGCGATCCGTTGGCGTTCGGCTTCCTGCGCGCTGACGACCTGACGCAACAGTCGCGCCAGCAACGCCTCACGGTCTTGAACCCGGCGATAGAGCTGTTCGATCTCGAAACGGCTGCGTCGTTCGCTCTCGAGCTGCGCCGCCTGGGCGCGGACCCGCGCCTGCACGGCTTCGTCGAGCCGCCGCCGGTTTTCAAGCTCGAACACCTCCAGGGTGCGGCCGAGGAAATAGGTCAGGATGACGGCCATCAACCCGCGAAAGAGTTGCACGGGTACGCCGAACCATTGCAGAAAGGTCGTGCTGTTGAGGTAAGAGGACGGCATCAGCGCCGTGGGTCGCACGAACAACTGGCCGACGATGCCGAAGAGGGCGAGAGCGGTGGCCGCCCACACGAGATCGCGGCCGAACTGAGGCATGTCGTGTTCGCGAAAGGTGCGTTGCTGACGCATGAGCGCAGCCGCGCCCAAGACAGCGCCGGGGATGCCCAGGCTATAGCGGGCCAGGACATCGGCCATGGCCACGGCTTCCAAGGCCGACGGTCGCATCACAAGGACGACGACAGCGACGGCGACGGCCCATAAGCCCCCCAGAATGCTCAGCCACGGCCAGATGTGATGCCAGGAGGCCGTGGCTGAGCCGAACAGGTACAGACCGAATGCCAACAACAGCAAAAACGAAAAGACGAGAATGCCTGTGCGCGCGATTTCTTCGGCCAAACCGGGCGTATAACCCGTGGCCAGGGCGGCGATCTTCTGGAACATCTCCACCCATTCGTGCAGGGCGTGGCACAGACCAAAGAACGCCAGCGGCCGAATGGCCCGCACAAAGCGGAATTCCGAGCGCCGGCGGCTGGCCTGAGCCAGAATCAGCCCCAAGGCGAAAAAAGCCAGGCCGTAGAAGAAGTAAACGATGATGATGTAACGGACGAAAAAGGCCGAAATGGGGTTCATGTCGGCGCCTGCAGCGCCAGGCCGCGGACGATTCCGCCGGTAAGCGCACCTGCGGGAGCGTTTCGGAAATGCGCAACCGGTACCCGGGTTACCGAACCGGTTATCGTCATTATAGCACGTCGCTCACCGCAAAGGGCGGATGAGAATGGCTCGACCCGGTGCCAACCGGAGATGCGTTTGGGAAAAAGCCGCGCACCAAGCCCAAAGGCCAAGGGGCTAGACAGGGAACGGACTTTGGCATACAATGGCCCTGTCGTTATTCCCTTTATCGTTCTCGCTGCCATCAGGAGGCATCGTATGCAACGCTGGAGACAGGATTTTACTACGCTTTCCATCGTTATGATCCCGGTGGCGATTGCCATCAACATCGTTGTCGGTCAGATCATCTACGCCCTCAAGATACCGCTCTACCTGGATTCCATCGGCACGGTTCTGGTGGGTGTGCTGGCCGGGCCGTGGGTGGGGGCGCTGACGGGGCTGCTCGCCAACCTCATCTGGGGCTTGAGCGGCCTCAACGTGACCTATGCGCCCTTTGCCGCCGTCGCCGCCGTCATCGGTCTGTTGGCGGGTTTGTTCGGCGAAAGCGGCTGGTTCCGGGTGTGGTGGAAGGTAATCGTGGGTGGGTTGATCACGGGGTTGGTGGCGGCCGCTATCTCGGCGCCCATTTCGGCCTATGTCTTCGGCGGCGTCACCGGCAGCGGTATGGATGCCGTCGTCGCCATCTTCCGGGGCATGGGTCTGGGCATCTTGCCCTCGTCCTTCGCCCAAGGCGTCAGCTCCGACCCCCTCGACAAGGCCA
>JAOADB010000279.1 GCA_026417535.1 Caldilineales bacterium | reverse complement strand
CGTGAACGATGCCCTGGACATCGCCCTCGATGTCCCACAGGGTGATGCCGAAATCGCGGGCATTCTGGCGAAGGGTGCGCACCTGATTGGCCGCGTCGGCCGGCCAGAGCGTGATATCGAGGGAACGGGTGGGAATGGCGTGGTCCATGGTGGCGAAGGTGCGGTCGGGACGGCGAACCTTCAACCCGCGCTCGCGCAGCATGGCAAAGGCCTGGGGCGATGTGACCTCGTGCACGAGGTGGGCGTCAATGTACAACACCGCCGGCGCGCCGGGGTCTTGCTTGACCACGTGGGCATCCCAGACTTTCTCGAACAGGGTTTTGGGCTTTGTAGGCGTCGTGTCAATCATGATGGCTCCTTTCAGACTTGGCTTATCGGCTCATTGCCGAGCAGAACGGCGGCGCTATCCTCGTTGCCTGCGGCGATGAGCTTGTTCAGCGCCTGCAGATAGGCCTTGGCCGAAGCGACGACGATGTCCGTGTCAATGCCGCGGCCGGAGAAAATCCGACGTCGCGGGCGCCCTTGGGCCGTGTGCTTATAGCCGCGGCTTTCGGGCACGGCCACACGGATGGTCACATCGCCGTTGGCGTCAATGCCCTCGGTCACGGCCTGGACCAGGAACTCGGTGAGGATGTTGGGCACCTGCACGATGCGGTTGATGGCCTGGCAGACGGCATCCACCGGCCCCGTGCCGAAACCGGCCTCGGTCATCTGCTCGCCCGTGTTGGCATTGCGCAGGGTCACCACCGCCGTCGGCACGACCGTGTTGCCGCATTGCACCTGCACCCGCACCAGCTCCCAGGTCTCCTGGGGTTGATAGACCTCATCGCCGACCAGGGCCTCGATGTCGGCGTCGGTGACGACCTTCTTCTTATCGGCCAGCTCCTTGAAGCGGCGAAAAGCCTTGGTCAGGTCCTGCTCGCTGAGATGATAGCCCATCCGCTCCAGGTGGACGCGGAAGGCATGGCGACCGGAATGCTTGCCCAACACGAGCTGGCTATGGCTGAGGCCGATGGTCTCGGCATCCATGATCTCGTAGGTGCGCTTGTGCTTGAGCATCCCGTCCTGGTGGATGCCGGCCTCATGGGCGAAGGCATTGGCGCCGACAATGGCCTTGTTGGGCTGGATGACGATGCCGGTGTAGCGGCTGACCATGTCCGAGGTGCGGTGGATTTCCTGGGTGATGATGTTCGTGTCCACCTCGAAAATGGAGCGCCGCACGTACAGGGCCATGACGACCTCTTCCAGGCTGGTATTGCCGGCCCGTTCGCCAATACCGTTCATCGTCACCTCGACCTGGCGGGCACCGTTCTGGATGCCGGCCAGAGTGTTGGCCGTGGCCAGGCCCAGGTCGTTATGGCAATGGACCGAGATGATCACGTCCTTGGCGCCGGGTGTGTTCTCGCGGATGTCGCGGATCAGACGGCCGAACTCGTCGGGGGTCGTGTACCCGACCGTATCGGGGATGTTGATGGTCGTGGCCCCGGCGCGGATGGCCGTCTCCAACACGCGGTAGAGGAAACGGGGGTCGCTGCGGCCGGCGTCTTCGGGGCTGAACTCGACGTCGTCGCACAGCGATTTGGCATAGGCCACCATCTCCGCCACGCGCGCCACCACCTCGTCCGGCGTCATCTTCAGCTTGTGCTCCATGTGGATGGGCGAGGTGGCCAGGAAGGTGTGGATGCGGGGGTGTTTGGCCGGTCGCACCGCTTCCCAGGCGGCGTCAATGTCCTGCTTGTTGGCCCGCGCCAGCGCCGCAATGACCGGCGGGTCGGCCGGCTGACCGAACTTGTTGGTCCGCTTCTCCTGGCCGACGGTCTCGGCGATCCGCTTGACCGCCTCCAGGTCGCCGGGCGAAGCGGCAGGGAACCCGGCTTCGATGATGTCCACGCCCAGCCGCGCCAGTTGCCGGGCGATATCGAGCTTTTCCTGCGCGTTGAGGGTGGCGCCCGGCGATTGCTCGCCGTCGCGCAGGGTGGTATCAAAAATCAAAACGACATCGCGTCCGTCTGTGGGCTGGTTCATCGTCGGCTCTCCTTTTCGTGCATGCGTGCGTTGGCACGTTCCAACGTTCACACTTCTTTCGGGTTCAACCAGGGCATCATGCGCCGCAGCTCACGACCGATCTGCTCGATAGGATGCTGGCGTTCGGCCGCGCGGCGGGCATTGAAATTGGGCCGTCCTTTGGCGTTCTCCTCGATCCACTCCTCGGCGTAGGCTCCGGACTGGATATCGGCCAGGAGCTTGCGCATCGTCGCCCTGGTCTCCTCGGTGATGATGCGGTCGCCGGCATGGTAATCGCCGTGCTCGGCCGTATCGCTGACCGAATAGCGCATGTAGTTCAGCCCGCCTTGGTACATCAGGTCCACGATCAGCTTGAGCTCGTGCATGCACTCGAAATAGGCCACCTCCGGCTGATACCCGGCGGCAACGAGGGTCTCGAAACCGGCCTTGACCAGGGCGCTGACGCCGCCGCAGAGAACGGCCTGTTCGCCGAAGAGGTCGGTTTCGGTTTCCTCTTTGAAGGTTGTGACAATGGCGCCGGCGCGGGTGCAGCCGATGCCTTTGGCATAGGCCAGGGCATCGGCCCAGGCATGGCCGCTGGCATCCTGATGGACTGCCACCAGGCCGGGCGTGCCCACGCCCTCAACGAACAGCTCGCGCACGCGATGGCCCGGCGCCTTGGGCGCCACCATGCTCACGTCCACGAAATCCGGCGGCACGATCTGGCCGAAGCGGATGTTGAAGCCGTGACCGAACATGAGGGTCTTGCCGGGCGTCAGGTGGGGTTCGATGCTCTCCTTGTAGATGCGCGGCTGGGCCGTGTCAGGCGCCAGGAGCATGATGATATCGGCTTCGGCGCAGGCTTGGGCCGTCGGCACCACCCGCAGGCCTTCCGCTTCCGCTTTGGCCCAAGAGGGCGAACCTTCGTAAAGCCCCACGCGCACGTCCATGCCGTTGTCGCGCAGGTTGAGGCTGTGGGCATGGCCCTGGCTGCCATAGCCGAGGACGGCGATCTTGCGACCTGCCAGGCGAGAAAGGTCGGCGTCTTTGTCGTAGTAGATGGTTGCCATAATCGTCAGAAAGGGAGCAAAAAGGGAATGAGGGATAGGAGGAGCTGCTTGGCCCGCTGCTTTCGTCTTCCGGGTGGGCCTTCCTTTGGTCAAGGCCCCGGACAAAGCACGGATGACGAAAGGCGCATCGCCTTCGTCCTCCGTCTTTCGTCTTGTCAATCGGTTGAAGGTCAGGGTCGAAAGCTTGCGCCACCACGGACATCGGCCTGAGTCGAAAAGGACTCACAAGGCCGTGCGGCGCTGTTGGTGAGCGGTCGAGCCATTGCGGCCGACATGCCCGCGAGTCATGGCCACGGCGCCGGTACGAACCATCTCCAGGATGGGGTAGTTGCTCAACAGCTCGATCAGGCTGTTGATGCGCTCTTCGGTGCCCACGGCCTGGATGACCACGGCATCCAGGCTGACATCTACGATCTGCTGGCGGTAGATGTCCACGATCTGCATGATTTCGGCGCGGGTCTGGCCATCCACTTTCACCCGGATCAGGGCCATCTCGCGGATCACCGCCGGCTTGTTGGTGATGTCCTCAACGCGGGTGACGTTGACGAGCTTGTAGAGCTGTTTGACCGCCTGGTCCACCATGCGATCGTCGCCGTTGACGACGAAGGTCAGCCGGCTGATGCCGGGGGTTTCGCTGTGGCCCACGGTCAGACTCTCGATATTGAAGTTGCGGCGGCGGAACAGGCTCACCACCCGGTTGAGGACGCCGGGTTTGTCCTCCAGCCAGGCAATGACCGTGTGTTTGTGAAAGCTAGAACCGTTCGAGTTGCTCATGGGAAAACCTCCTTCCTACCAGGCAGGCACTACGCCGCTAGGCCCTTGCACCACCTTGGGCCGTCGGATGAGGTCGCCCACGGCCGCGCCCGGCGCCACCATCGGGTACACGTTGACCTCTTCTTTGACGCGGAATTCGATCAGGAAAGGCCCCGGATGGGCGTTGGCCTGAGCAAAGGCATCGGCCACCTCCTCTCGCCGGGTTACGCGGCGGGCCGGGATATCGTAGGCTTCGGCGATTTTGATGAAATCGGGGTTGAGCAAGGGGGTGTGGCTGTAGCGCTTATCGTAGAAGAGCTGCTGCCATTGCCGCACCATGCCCAAAAAGCCGTTGTTGATGATGGCGATCTTGACCGGCAGCCGTTCCTGGACGATGACGGCCAGCTCCTGCATGGTCATCTGGAAACCGCCGTCGCCCACCACGGCCCAGACAAGGGCCTCGGGCTTGGCGATCTGCGCGCCGATGGCCGCAGGCACGGCGAAACCCATCGTACCCAGGCCGCCCGAAGTGATGAGCTGATGGGGACGCTCGTGCAGGAAGTACTGGGCCTCCCACATCTGATGCTGTCTCTTA
>JAOADB010000278.1 GCA_026417535.1 Caldilineales bacterium | reverse complement strand
GTCAGGGCGAAGCCACCTCCGTATCCAAGGCGGCAACCGCACCCAGCTCCTTTGTGCCATTCGCTCCTGCCTTGGGTTCTGGGCTATAATCCGACGACGGCCGGGCAACCGGCCTGCCTTCGTTTCTCCGCCTTTTCACTCTCCTCCGATGAGGTGTGTTATGGATTTGATGCTCAAAGGTCGTGTGGCCGCCGTGGCCGCCGCCAGCAAGGGTCTGGGCAAGGCCGTCGCCCACGAGCTGGCGGCCGAGGGCGCGTGGGTCGCCATCTGCAGCCGCGATCCGGAGCGCATCCGGCAGGCTGCAGCCGCCATCGAACAGGCTACCGGCAGCCAGGTCTTGCCCATCGTGGCCGATGTCACCACCAAAGCCGGCTGTGACGAGTTCATCGCCCGCACCGTCGCCCACTTCGGCCGGCTCGATATCCTTGTCACGAATGCCGGCGGCCCGCCTCCCGGTCCGGCCGACAGCTTCAGCGACGAACAGTGGCAAGAGGCCCTGACGCTCAACCTGCTCTCCACCGTCCGTTTGGTCACGGCGGCGCTGCCCCACCTGCGCCAGTCCGATCAGGGCCGCGTCATCGCCATGACGTCGGTCTCGGCGAAGCAGCCGCTGGACAATCTCGTCCTCTCCAATGCGGCGCGGGCGGGCGTTCTCGGCTTCATCAAATCCTTGGCGAATGAGCTGGGCCATACGGGTATCACATTCAACGCCTTGCTGCCCGGCTGGACTCGCACCGAGCGCGTCGAAGAGCTGTTGGCCGCCCGCGCCCGGCAACGCGGGGTGAGCATCGAGGAAGCAGCGGCCGACATCATCGCCACCATCCCCGCTCGGCGCATGGGTACGGTGGCCGAATTTGCCGCCGCTGCGGCGTTCCTGGCGTCGGGACGGGCCTCGTACATCAACGGTGTGGCGTTGCAAGTGGACGGTGGTCGCGTCCAAAGCCTGTTTTAGGCAGGCAGTGGGTATGTCACCCATGACGACGCAGAGCATCGCCGACCTCCTCCCCCACATCGAGGCCATCGTCCGTCGCGCCGGCCCTATCGTCCGCACCTTTCACGACCAAAGCGACGACATCGTCTGGAAAGACGCCGACGACCCCGTCACCGCGGCCGACCGCGCCGTCAATCACTTCCTGGTCACCGAGCTGCGCCGCGCCTTCCCCGTGGATGGCATCCTGGCCGAAGAGTCGAAAGACGACTTGGCTCGCCTGCAGCACGAGCGGGTGTGGTGCATTGACCCCCTCGACGGCACCAAGGAGTTCATCGCCCGCAACGGCGAGTTCAGCATCATGGTCGGGCTGGCCGTCGCCGGGGAGGCCGTCCTCGGCGTGGTCTATCAACCCATCGTGGACCTGATGTACAGCGGCGTTCGGGGCGTCGGCGCCTGGATGATCACCCCCGCCGGGCGACAGCCGCTGCAGGTGAGCGACATCGCCGACCCTGCGGCCATGCGGCTGGTCGTCAGCCGCTCGCACCGCAATCCCATTACCGACGCCCTCAAGACCGCTCTCGGCCTCACGCAGGAGCGGATTTCCGGCTCGGTGGGCCTCAAATGTGGCCTGATCGCCCGTGGGGAAGCCGACCTTTACCTCCATCCGGCGCCGGGCCTCAAGGAGTGGGATACCTGCGCGCCCGAGGCCATTCTCACCGGCGCCGGTGGTCGTCTGACGGATTGCTGGGGTCGCCCCTTGCGCTACAATCGGCCCGATGTGGCCCGTCACAGCGGACTTGTCGCCTCCAACGGTCGTTGCCACGACCGGATCATCGCCCAAATGGCACCGGTTCTGGCCGATCTCGACCCCGATCGGGCCTGGTAACGCCGCCCAAACGACTCGGACCGCTGGTCCGTGATGGCTGATGAGGGCGCTTTCGGAGCGGAGATGATGTAGCGCAAGATGGCATCTCGCTCTACGTCCCGACGACGATAACGATGTAGCGCAAGATGGCATCTCGCTCTACGTGTAAGGAAGTGAGCTGATGAATCACGATTCGGTATCGTAAGGAAACGCGCCTATGCCGCTGACCAAGCTCTACGTGCAACCGGTGCCGTCGCAACCCCACGCGCCTTGTACCACGGCGCCGGAAGTCGCCCGCCCCATGCTCCTGCGCGAGGTGCGCGAGCGGCCTCCCGAAGTTCAGCACCTGCTCACCCAGTTCCTGTTGCCGGTGGAGGTCATGGTCCGATTTGGGATTGACCCCATCACCTGGCGCAACCGGGCAGGCGCGATGATGGTGCATGTGGCCTGGGCCGAGGACGGACATGTGTGGGGGCTGCGGCTGCTCAACGACATTGACCCGCGCGACCCGTTGATCGAGTTCGAGATGGCCGACACCGTTTTCGGTCGCATCGAGGTCACCTGGATCGGGATCAACGACCCCCGCGCTCCGCGCTTCGACACGGATGTCACGCCCGATGGCCGCAACACCCTGCGGGGCACGGCCTATCGGCATCGTGAGGCCGAGGCCGCCGCCATGCTGGCCGGACTGGCGCCAGGCCAAGTCCGCCGTGGTTTGGGCCTGGTTTCGCAGCTGCTCGACGATGTCGAGCAGTTCATGGCGGCGCTGCAGCAGTACGAGTACGAGGTCGAACCCCTTTACTACCACAACGCCATCCTCTTCGAGCGCCACGGCTTCCAGTACGTGCGCGGACAGGGCCTGATGGAACGCATCCACGCCGGCTTTGCCCCGGATGGCGACCTGACGCGGCGGCTCGACGGCAGCACCCCCTTTCGCCGTCCCGAACTGGCGCACACGATCCGCGGCCGATCCTGGGCCATCCACGATGGCATCCTCGACGAACCCTGGGAGCACGTCAAGATGATCAAGCGGATCGGCGTGCGGGCCGGCGTGGACACCGCGCCGGGAGTGGCATTTTGATGGGTTACTGGATATGGGTTACTGGTTACTAGGTACTGGTTACTGGTTACTGGTTATTAGTTATTGGTTATTATTTTTTATTCTGTCTTTTATATAATTTTTGTCATCAATTTACCAGTATCCAGTATCCAGTATCCAATATCCAATATCCAGTATCCAGTATCCAATTACCAATTACCCCCAGGAGTATGCTTATGACCGAACGCATTCGCATCGGCGTCATCGGCGGCAGCGGTGTCTACGACCTGCCGGGTCTGACCGATGTCGAGGAAATCCGCTTGGAGACCCCTTTCGGCGCACCGAGCGACGCCTACATCGTCGGCACCGTGGCAGGCCAGCGGGTAGCCTTCCTGGCTCGCCACGGCCGCGGCCACGTCATCAACCCCACCCATCTCAATAGCCGGGCCAACATCTGGGGCTTCAAGAAACTCGGCGTTGAGTACCTCATCTCGATGAACGCCTGTGGGTCGCTGCAGGAGCAATACGAACCCGGCCACATCGTCATCCCCGACCAACTCTTCGACCGTACCCGTCTGCGCCGCCTGACCTTCTTCGACGAGCCCGGTCTGGTCGTTCACCCCTCGGTTGCCGAGCCGCTGTGCCCTTACCTGTCCGACATCCTCTACCGGGCCGTGCAGGCCACCGGCAAAACCGTACACAAAGGCGGCGATTTCGTCATCATCGAAGGCCCGCGCTTCAGCACGAAGGCCGAGAGCCGCGTCTTTCGCCAGCTCGGCTTTGCCATCATCGGCATGACCGCCATTCCCGAAGCCTTTCTGGCCCGCGAGGCCGAGATGTCCTACGCCATCATTGCCCATGTCACCGATTACGATGTCTGGCACGAAACGGAAGAGCCGGTGACGGTGGAAATGGTCGTGCGGACGCTGCTCGAAAACGCCGCCGCCGCCCAACAGGCCACTCTCAACGCGATTGCGATGCTGCGCGACGCGCCGCCCTCGCCCTTTGCCAATGCCCTACAGGATGCCATCATCACCAACCGGGCCATGATCCCACCGGAACTCAAGGAAAAGTACGCTCTGTTGATCGGCAAGTACCTATGAGGTCGGCCGGGACCCGTTGCGACGCCCAAGATGGATGAGTTCCGCGCGAAATGGAAGCGGAATCACATCAATTCGAGACGATATACTTACGATATATCAGAAGTTAACCCGGTTGTGGGCCATCCGCAGCCGGGTCGCCGCTTTGTGACGATCTCGCTATGGCCGCACGTATCCCCACCAAACCATCCCAATTCGACGGCCACCTGGCACCGACGTCCCGAAAGACCCAGGCGCACTCGCTCAGCCAGCGGGCTTACGAGGGCATCAAGCATCAGATCATCTCGTTGGCCCTGCCTCCCGGCGCCGTCATTGACGAGGACAGGCTGCAGGCCGAGCTCGGCCTGGGACGCACCCCCATTCGCGAGGCGTTGCAACGCCTGGCCTTGGAAAAACTGGTGACCATCGTCCCCCGTCGCGGTACCTTCGTCACCGAAATCGGTTTGATGGACCTACGCCTGCTCTTCGAGGTGCGCGTGCCCTTGGAGAGCCTGGCCACGCGCCTAGCGGCTCAGC
>JAOADB010000277.1 GCA_026417535.1 Caldilineales bacterium | reverse complement strand
CTCCCATCTGGCGCATACGCTGTCGCAAGATTTTGGCGTGCGCTCGTTGACGCTTTCTTTGCAGGGCGTGGAAAGTTTCGCCGCCATCGACATCGAATGGCCGTGCCGCGGCGTCGCCATGGAGCGATGGCAGCGCTGGAAGGAGGGAGCGTTCGTCGCCGACGACCGGGACGGCGTCGTTACGCTGCGCGAGGTCGCCGAACGTCATGGCGGCGAAGTTTGGTTTCAGGTGCGCCCCTCGGGCCAAAGCGCCTACTTCCGCCTGCTGTGGCCGCGCGCAGCCGACGCAGCGCCTGTTGCAATGCCTTCTGCAAAGCCCTTCCCGGCGCCATCGGTCGAAAGCAAAACCCAGGCCCGACCGCCGGGCGCCAGATGGCGGTCCAGCCCGGTGGCAAAACGCTCGAACACGTCTTCCCCCCGCCAGGCATGGTCGAGGGGATCACGCGGGCGCCCGCGAAAGAAGGGCGGGTTGAAAACGATGAGATCGAAAGCACGACCGGCCACCGGCTCGAACAGGTCGCCCACAGCCGTCTCTACCCGTGCTTCCACCCGATTGAGCAGGGCGTTGATGCGGGCGCACCGCACGGCCGAGGGGTTGATGTCGGTGGCCGTCACCTCGGCCCCGCGGCGGGCGGCGAAGACGGCCACCACCCCGGAACCGCACCCCAGGTCGAGAACCCGCAGGCCGGGCGTCGCCAGAAGGGGATGGTCGCGCAGGGTGTGGGCCAGCAGTTCGCCCCCGCGGAAAAGCACCGGGTTGAAGACATCGGGCAACACGAGCAGAGGCACGCCATCAATCCACTCGAGGACGAGATGGCCGTAGCGTCGTCCCAGTCGGCGATGGCGTAGCTCCAGCCAGACGCGGCTGAGAGAGGCACGCGCGCCGCGGAGAGGGTGTGGGTAACCGGTCCCTTGTAACGGGACCGTCTTGCCCGGTTTGGCTTCTGACACGGGTTATGGGCGTGGAATCGGCACCGGTTTGACCCGGCTGCGGATGGCCGCCTCCATGTCGGCGATCTCGGCGCGCACGCGGGCCACGATATCGGGAAGCGGTACCATTTCGCCCTCGGTGGCCGTGCGGCGCTTCAGCTCAACCGCGTCCTGCTTCAACCCCCGTTCCGAAACCGTCAACCGCAGGGGGATGCCGATGAGGTCGGCATCGTTGAACTTGACCCCAGCGCTCAGCTCCTCACGGTCGTCCAATAACACCTCGACCCCGGCCGCGCGCAGCTCGGCGTAAAGCCGCTCAGCCGTTTCCAGCCCGCCTTTGAGGGGCACGATGTGGACGTGGAAAGGCGCCACCGTGATCGGCCAACACAGTCCCCGCTCGTCGTTGTACTCCTCGGCCACACAAGCCAACAGACGGCCGCTGCCAATGCCGTAGGAGCCCATGATGACGGGTTTGCGTGTGCCGTCGCGGTCGAGGAAAGTGGCGTTCATGCTGGCGCTGTAGCGGGTGCCAAGCTTGAAGATGTTGCCGACCTCGACCCCGCGCGCGGTGCGCAGGGGGCCACCGCACCGGCTACAGGCAAATCCGTCCTCGGCGGCGACGATATCGGCCACCAACGTGGCCTGGTAGTCCCGGCCGTAGTTCACGTTGAGGAAATGGTAACCATCCTCGTTGGCGCCGGCCACCAGGTTGGGCGAGGCCGCCACCAGGTCGTCCACGACGATGAGCGTATCCTCGCGCACGCCGATGGGCGAACCGTAGCCGGGCGAAGCGCCGATGGCGCGGATTTCCTCCTCGTGGGCCGGCCGCAGGCGTTTGGCCTTGACGGCGTTGGCCAGCTTGGTTTCGTTCAGCTCCATGTCCCCGCGCACGACCGCAAAAACGAAGCGGGTGGTCTCCTCTTTGCCGTCGCCAAAGGTGCCAATGAAGAACACGGCCTTGGCCGTCTTCGCTTCGGGGATACCCAGGAACCGGGCCAGGTCGGCGATGGTCTTCGTGTCGGGCGTGGCGACCTTTTGCAGGGGCAGCGGCTCCTCCGCCGGTGGTTCCGGCTTGCGAAAGACGGCCACCTGCCGGTTGGCCGTGTAACCGCACCGGTCGCACAGCACCAGAGTGTCCTCGCCGATGGGCGTCAGGTACATGAACTCGTGGGCCTGCTTGCCGCCCATCATGCCCACATCCGACTCGACGGCGATCACCTCCAGCCCGCAACGGCGGAAGATGTTGAAATAGGCCTGGTAATGGGCCCAGTACTGCTTGTCCAGCCCTTCCCAATCGGCATCGAGGCTGTACGAGTCCTTCATCGTGAACTCGCGCACGCGAATGAGCCCTCCCCGCGAGCGCACCTCATCCCGCCATTTCGTCTGGATATGGTAGACCAGGGCCGGCAGCTGGCGATAGGAGTGGATGATGTTGCGCACCAGGTCGGTCACGACCTCCTCGTGGGTCATGGCCAGCACCATGTCGCGACCGCCGGCGTCCTTGAAACGGCCCATTTCCGGCCCGATCTGGTACCAGCGGCCGGTCTCCTGCCAGAGTTCGGCCGGATGGACGACCGGCATCTCCATCTCCTGGCCGCCGATGGCATCCATTTCTTCCCGCATGATGTTTTCGATTTTGGCGATCGAACGTTTGCCCAGCGGGAGCAACGAGAAGATACCGGCGCTCAGTTGGCGGACATAGCCGGCCCGCACGAGAAGCTGATGACTGCGCAGCTCGGCGTCGGCCGGCGCTTCGCGAAGGGTTTGGGCGAACAGATTGCTCATGCGCATAGGGGGATCTTACCTCGCCGAATAGGGTCATGGTCAGGTCACGCGCGGATGATCAGGCCGATGAAAAGCCCACGCGTGAGGAAAACGGTGGAGCGGATGGTCATCGTCGCAGGTAACCGTTCAGGCCGATGCCGACCGGGACTCAGGCGCTGCGGGTCGAGAGGACGACAGGCAACGGACGGAACGCCTTCGTCTCAGGGTTCACAGCAGACACATTCGGAATGGGGAGGCACAGTCTGAACCGTTACCGTGGTACAATGGATGCCATAATGGCTCAAAGTCCGATTGTAAACGAAATGGCCGAAAGGGCGTAAAACCCACTGCCGCCATCGGCTTCCCCTCCACTGCTGCCTTCCACCGTTTCCCTGCCCTCGCCTTGAAAAGCGTCCGTTCCTCTTCCGGCGCCGTCGCTGCAGCGGCGGCTTACACCCTATGGGGTTTCTTCCCCGTTTATTGGCGCGCCCTGCTGAACGTGCCTGCCCTCGAGCTGTTGGGCCATCGGGTCGTGTGGTCGCTCGTCCTCGTGGGCATCCTTCAGCTGGGGCGTCGCGACCGTCAGCGGTTGGTCCGAGCCTGGCGCCAACCGGCCACGGTGCGGGCTTTTGTGCTCACGGCCATGCTTCTCGGCGTCAATTGGCTGGTCTATCTCTGGGCCAACAACCACGGCCACATCGTCGAGGCCAGCCTGGGCTATTTCATCACACCGTTGGTCAACGTCGTGTTGGGCCTGGTCGTCCTGCGCGAACGCCTGCGCCGCGGGCAACTGCTGGCCGTGGGCATCGCCGCCGTCGGTGTGGGCTATCTCATCCTCAATGCGGGCGGGTGGTTGTGGATTTCTTTCGTCCTGGCCCTGTCCTTTGGCCTCTACGGCCTGCTGCGAAAGACGGCCCGGCTCGATTCCCTGGAAGGGCTTTCGGTCGAGATGGCCATCCTATTTTGGCCGGCCTTGGGCTATCTCCTCTATCTCGAGGCCACAGGCCGGGGCGCGCTGGGCCACGGTTCGCTCCTGACCAACGCCCTTCTCCTCGGCGCGGGGGTGGTCACGGCCGTGCCCTTGCTCCTCTTTGCCTATGGCGCCCGCCGCATCCCTCTGAGCGCCTTGGGCATCCTCCAGTACATCGCCCCTACCCTCCAGTTTCTCCTGGGTGTTTTCGTCTACGGCGAGCCTTTCACCACGACCCGGCTCATCGGCTTCGCCGTCATCTGGCTGGCGCTGGCCGTGTACACGGTCGAAGGCTTTGTCCATTTGCGTCGTTGAGAGCGTTCGGAAACGATGCCCATCGTCTGCCAGATGGTCACACAACGGCTCGCAGTTGCGCAACGACCGTTTGAACGTTGAAACGTTCACCCATGGAACGGACGGAACCGCTTGTTGAGGGCATCTTCCGGCGACGGGACAACCGCTTTCGCGCCACAGTGGAAGTGGCAGGCCGGACGGCGGCAGCCCATGTCCCGAATTCGGGTCGTCTCCACGAGCTGTTTGTGCCGGGCCGACGGGTGCTGCTGACCCCACGCCCAAATCCCCATCGCCGGACCGAGTACGACCTGGTCATGGTCGAGGTAGATGGGCAATGGGTGAGCATGGACGCGCGATTGCCGGCGCGGCTTTTCGGTGAGGCCGTAGCGGCGGGGGAACTCGAAGCCTTTCGGGACTATACGAACCTACGCCCTGAGGTGACTTACGACGATAGTCGGCTCGATTGGCGGCTAGAAGGCCCGGCCGGTATCTGCTATGTCGAAGTCAAATCGGTGACGCTGGTCGAGGCCGGAGCGGGGCTTTTTCCCGATGCGCCCACGGAGCGGGGT
>JAOADB010000276.1 GCA_026417535.1 Caldilineales bacterium | reverse complement strand
GTCCATGACGGCCTCGATGAAGTAGTCGGAGGTGCAGGAATCGGTGCCGGGGCTGAAGCGCTTGATGGGCTGATTGGGCCAGGCGGGGTTGACATCGGACCAGTTGACGGCGTCCTTGGAGAAGAGGAGCGCCAGCTCTTTGAGGGTGACGCCCTCTTCGCCGATCCAGTCGTTGGCGGGGTTGACGACGACGGCGAGGGCATCGGTGCCGACGCGGAACTCGACCGGTTCGCGGCCGATGGCGCGGCAGGCTTCGCGTTCGCTGTCCTTGATGGCCCGCGAGGCGGTGGAGATGTCGGTTTCGCCGGCCTTGCAGAAGCGCTCGAAGCCGGCGCCGGTGCCGATGGAGTCAATGGTGATGTTGCCGGCGTAGCCTTCCTCGCGGAAGCGTTCGGCCATGCGTTCGGCCAGGGGATACACCGTCGAGCTGCCGGCGATGATGATGTCACCCGTCACCTCCAACGGGTTCACCGGCGGGAGCTGGACCGTCGGCTCGGTCACCGTGGAAGGCCGCGTTGCCGGGGTGGGCATGGGGGTCGGCGTCGGCGGAACCGGCGTTGGCGTAGGAGCGACGGTCGGGGCCGGTGTGGGGGTCGCGCGCTGGCCACATGCGCCGAGGATCAGCGACAGGACCAGAAGCAACGCAATACCGACAAGATGTCGGTTCGTGAAACGGTTACGACGTTTCATTTCTCCTCCGTGATGTCATCAAAAATGTGTAGAATGGGTAATTTTTGAGGCATTACTGAACAAAGAGAGAGCATAGGATGGTTTTTTGGCAGGTTGGCTCATGAGCCTTTTTCACCTTAGCACCTGTCCTCCCCTTTTGTCCTCAAGCCGTTGTTAATTTTCCATTAAGTTTCCTTAAGGGCGGACGATGGACGATGGAGGGAAGACGGAGGAGGAAGGACGGGGGACGGGGGACGGGGGACGGAATTCTCCCCGGTTCCCTTTCCGGATGGCATCCGGAGCTACAGCTCCCCCAAGCTCCCCTCCTTCCCTTTCCGGATGGCATGCGGAGCTACAGCTCCCTCGGCTCGATTTGCCAAAGGGAAAAGGCCCGTGTCAAAATCGGGCTTGTTGGGAACATCATCGTTTGCGGGATTCACTCTGATGTATGCTCGCCCGCTCTTCTTGAACCGTCATCCCCAATCCCTCTCCTGGAGTTCAAGGCCATGGCCGAAGCCCTACTTGCAGCCAACTCGCCCGACCTGCGCAAGGACGATCTCATCGTCATCACCGGCGCCGGCGGCTTCATCGGTGGTGCCCTCACCCGCTATTTCCATGAGCAGGGCTTTACCCGGATTCGCGCCGTAGACAAAAAGCCGTTGCCGCAGTGGTTTCAGCGTATCCCCGGCGTCGAAACCCTCTGTCTGGACCTGAGTAAGGAAGAAAACGCCATCCGTGCCGTCGAGGGCGCGGTGGAGGTGTACAATCTGGCCGCCGACATGGGCGGGATGGGCTTCATCGAACGTTTTCGCGTCGAGTGTCTGCGCAGCATCCTCATCAACACCCACCTGATCGAAGCGTCCTATCGGGCCGGGGTGCAGCGCTACTTCTTCTCCTCCTCGGCCTGTGTCTATAACACGACTCTGCAACAGGACCCCAACGTGCGGGCGTTGAAGGAATCCGACGCCTACCCGGCCATGGCCGAACGGGGTTACGGTTGGGAGAAGCTGCTTTCGGAGATGTTTTGCCAGGAGTACTGGGCCGAGCGGGGGCTGAAAACCTTCATCGCCCGTTTCCACAACGTCTACGGGCCGCACGGCACTTGGTTCGGCGGCCGCGAGAAGGCGCCGGCGGCCCTCTGTCGCAAGGTCATCGAGGCCAAAGACAACGGCACTTACGAAATCGAAATCTGGGGCGACGGTACGCAAACGCGCAGCTTCATGTACATTGACGATTGCCTCTACGGCATTGACCGCATCATGCACTGTGACGAGCTCATCGCCACGCCCATCAATCTGGGGTCGAGCGAGCTGGTTTCCATCAACGAACTGGTCAGCCTGATCGAGGAGATCGCCGGGGTCAAGGTGCGGCGGCGTTACAAGCTCGAAGCCCCACGTGGGGTGGCCGGCCGCAACAGCGACAACACGTTCATCAAGTCCGTCTTGGGCTGGGAACCCTGCACACCGTTACGGGAAGGTTTGGCCAAGACCTACGCCTGGATCGAAAGCCAATATTACGACCGCAAGGCCGGAAAACGGGTGGTGACCGATACGCTGTAGCACAACTCCTGTCGAGTGGTGCTACAGCGCCCAAACCCGATAGCGGATGCTCCCCCGGATCCGGCCCAGACGCCAGCCGAAGCGCCACAGCCAGCGCGCCCGGCCCCCACGTGTGCGCCACAGGGGGAGACTCCGGATCAGCGCCAGCCAGCCTGGCACCCAGGCGAAACGCCCCAGCCGTGGCATCCCCAACGGCCGGTACTTGTGATAGAGGGCCACGTTGCCCTCGCCCCAGGCCAGTCCCTGCCGGAAGATGGCCCGCAGCGAGGTGCGCAACCGCACGTGCACGACGGCGTCGGGTACGAAATGGAGCTCAAACCCGGCCAGCTGCAGCCGCCAACACAGGTCGGTATCGAGAAGGTACAGGTTCTGGTCGAAACCGCCGACGGCTTCGTACGCATGACGCCTGACGCCCAATGTGCTGGTGCCGGCATGGGGCAAGAAAGGCGGATAATGGTACTGTTGCAGACCCGTCTTTTGGGTGTTGGCGCGGGTGGCGCGCACCCAGGGTTCGTTCAGTTTTTCCATATCACAGGCCGCGGCCACGAAGTCGTGCTCGGCCAGAGCGTTCGCCATGGCCGCCAGCCAGCCTTCGCCGACGACGTCATCGGCGTCGCAGAACAGCAGGGCGTCGCCCGCAGCCGCAGCCGCGCCGGTGGTGTAGGCGTAGCCAGCCCCGCGACGGGCCGAGGCGTCCACAATCCGCAACGGCAGGCGGTCCGCAAAGCGGGCGGCCACGGCCCGCGAGTCGTCGGTCGAGCCGTTGTCCGCGACGATGACCTCCCATTCGCCCTGCCAGTCCTGGCGGGCCAGGGCTTCGAGCTGATCGCCCAGGGTATCGGCGGCATTGTAACAGGGAATGACGATGCTCAGTTTCATAGGTCGCCAGGTTGCAAACGGGCCATAAAAGCCGGATCGGGTAATCGTTCCCAAATGCGCAGCTGCGGCCGGCCCAATCGCAGCAGCTCCGGCACGGTGACAAAGCGATACGAGCCGGCCAGCGCCGTCAGGGGAAGGTCGGGAACGTTGACGTTGAGCAGGGTGTTGGGCGGCAGGCCGTGCTCGAGGACCTGACGGGCGATCACCACGGCTGCGGCCGCGGCCGTCTCCCAATGGCGATGGCGACCGGCCTCGGGGCCACGGCCGCCGGCATCCAACGAGACGGCAATGCCCGGCCAACCGCTGATGGCCGCTTCCATCGCCGCCGCCACCGTGCCGGAATAGGTCACATCGTAGCCCAGATTGGGGGAGCTGTTGATGCCCGAAACGACGATATCCACCGTCGGTTTGACCAGGCCCAACGCGGCCAGGGCCACGCAATCGGAGGGCGCGCCGTTCGTCGTCAGGGCTTTGGTGCCGTCGGCCAGGGTCACTTCCCACACCCGCAGCGGCTTGTGCATGGTCTTGCTGTGCCCGGCCACGGACCAGTTGTGGTCGGGCGCGAAGACGGTCACATCGCCCAGCGCGCGCAGGGCTTGGGCCAGGGCCAGGAGACCGGGCGCCTCTACGCCGTCGTCGTTGGTCACCAGGATGTGAGGCATGGGCAAAGACCCTCAGCGGTTGCGACGGGGGAGGATCGCCACCCGCGGCCGGTCGGCTTCGGCCCGCGGTTTGGGACCTTTCCCCTCCTTGTGCTGGACGAAGATACGAATGGTTTCGCTCTCGGCCTGGTTGCCGGCGCTGTCGTAGGCTACGGCCTTGATAACGTGGGTCTCGGTGTAGCCCTTGCTGTCGTGGATGATACCAAAGCCCGTGGTCTCATCGGTGAAGACGATACGGCTGGGGTCGTTGGGTGCAATCGTGCCCGTGATCGGCGACCGGTCCACCATCGTGATCGTCCACTTGCCGGCATAGGGCGCCACGGTGGTCGTGACGACAGGGCTGTTGTCCAGATAGAAAACGACCTTGTCCATGGCCCAATCGTCGGTGGCCAGGGCGTTCAGGTTGACCCACTCGTCGTCTTCCATGATGTAGACCCGGCCGTTGGGCGGATTCGTCAGCACGACCGTGGGCGGCGTGTTGTCAATGGTGACCGGGACCATAACCTGGCGGATATTGCCGCTGTTTTCGATGACGCTGAGCCGCAGGGTGTACGGCCCGCTGAGACCGGTCGTATCCCAAACTTCGAGCAGCCCCTTGTCCACCTGATTGTAGTGGTCGGGTCCGATCGGTTGCCAGGTGGTTGGGTTCAGACCGGGGCCGAAATGGAGCTGATACAGCCGGAAATCGCCCTGTCTCTTATACACATCT
>JAOADB010000275.1 GCA_026417535.1 Caldilineales bacterium | reverse complement strand
TGCCCGGTCTCGGTGCGCCGACGAACTCGATCCGCCCGCGTGCCTTCAGGTCGGCAATGTCGCGGCGGGCGGTGGCGCGTGAGACCTGCCCTGTCCGAGCATTACACGCTGGGGTAGTCTATGTCCTCCTTGCGACGAACCCGCAAGATCAGCACCATTTTTAGATCATCATCTACAGCGTAAACGATCCGCCAGCGGCCGGCAAGCCAGATCCGAAAGATGTTCTCGCGCTCTCGCAGCTCCCTGGCCCGCGCAGGCCGAGGATTCTGCCCCAAGGCGTCAATGAGCTGGATGGCCTGGGCTCGAACATAGCCGGGCAGTTGCCGGATCTCGCGCTGCGCTGAAGGCGAAATCTCAATCCGGTAGCTCACCGGCTGCCTCCGCTGCTTTCAGTTCAGCCTTAAACTCGTCCCAGCTTTGCCAGCCGGTGCGATCGGTGCGGTAGCGCTCTCGTTCCGCCAAAGCCTCAGCCAAAAGGACACGATCGCCTTCAGAGTCGTCCGGACCCTCATGCGACCAGTCCTCGCCGATGGCGAGGGGCAAGCGACGGAGGACGCGCTCGAACTCTTCATGTACGGCTTCCCTGACCACGCGACGGATCAGCGCTTCCATCTCCTCCAGGGTCAGCGTTGTGGTGAATTGAGTGGGCAACGTGTTCATCTTGGCGTCTCCGCATTTGTGGCCATTTGGCCTATGCCAGTTCCAGGGTCGGCGACTGTGACACAACTCCTCAGGAGTTGTGTCACAGTCCATCGGGACATTTATACGGACATTCATAAGGACATGATCTCTCCCATTGTCCGTATCGGCTGCCTCCAGGTGCGGGCGAAACGTCACCCGCAGCGCCCATTGTAGCACAACTCCGGCGGAGTTGTGCTCCATGTCGATCCGCCGCTCCAGCTTGGCCAGGCTCTGCTGCAGTCGCTCGATGGAGCCGAAGCGGCGCACCACGCCCGGCGCCTGGCCCATTTGGTCGAAGGGCGGCAGCCGGAAGACGCGCGCGTCGGCGACCTCCTCGATGCCGGTAATCCTGCAGGGTGAGCTGCTGGCCGCCCCCTCCGCCGCGCGCCAACGAACTCGAACGGCCCCCATGCCCTCGAGTTGACGAGGAGTGGACAATAGACGATGGACGATGGAGGAAATCCATCGTCCATCGTCCGTCTACGGCTACGGCAAGCGCGGGAGCAAGAACGGTCGGGCGGGGTCGGCGCCCTGGAGCTGCCAAATCTCGTAGCCGTGGTTGGCGAAAACCAGGAACTGGTCGGGACCGGGGTCTTTCGTGTCCCCGCGGTGGAAAATGTAGCCGATCTCGGCCGCGTTGGGCCGCAAGCCGACGCGGAAGACCACGCCGAAGCGGTCGGTAGCCACCGGTTTCAGCGGCGTCTGCCAGGTGACTGCCTCGGTCGTGTCGCCCCACACGTGCAAACCCCAGAAATCGCGGAAATCGGCGCTCGTGTAATCGCCGTAATCGCCGGCGTGACGGCGGTAATGCAACAGGGCGTAGCCCTCCACCGCGCCGCGCTGGCGGTAGTGAGCGGCATCGCCCTGCTGCAGCCACACCTCGAAACCGGTCTGGTTCGGCACGAAGCTGCGGTCGTTGGGCGTGTCCTTCTCATCGCCCTTGTGGACGATGAAATTCACGGCTTTGCTGGGGTCGGCCAGCCGGACGTGGAAATAGGCGCCGTAGTCGTCGAAGCCGTCGGGCCGTTTGGGCGCGTTCCATTCCGTCGCCTCGGAGGGGTCAATGGCATCGCCCCACAGGTGCAGGCCCCAGCCCTCGTAATCGCCGGCCGGCCGCCGGTAGTGGATGGTCACCTGGCCCAGGGCCGCAGCCGAAGAGGGATGGTTCGCCGCGCTGCCCTGAATCGTCCAGATTTCGGGCGTGACCGCCGGCGTGAAGAACCGGTCGTTGGGCGTGTCCTTCTCGTCGCCCTTGTGGATGATGTAGCCCACGGGCTTGGTCGGGTCCAGGACCTTGATGAAGGCGAACACGCCGTAACGGTCCTCGCCGTTCCAGGCCTTGGGCGCGGTCCAGTCGGTCACCTCCTCGGGTGCCAGGCCGTCGCCCCACAGGTGCAGGCCCCACTCGTCATAGGCCCCATCGGGGCGGTGATAGTGGATGATGGCATAGGTCGCTTGGGCCGGCGGCGCTTCCGTCCCCACCATGGCCGTCGTCGTCGCTGCGCTCAGGCGGCCAAAGAGGTCGTTGGCGATGGCCTTGAAGGTCAGCGTCGTGCCCGGCGGCAGGTTGCTCACATCGTAGAACACGCGATAGGGCGGATTGTCGTCCGTCCCGAGCACGGTGTAGCTGCCCTCACCCGTGCGGACGGCAAAGGTCACCTCGGCGAAGGGGCTGCCCGTGACGGTCACGCCGATCTCGGCCCGACCGGTGATCTGACCGCCCCGGCCCAACGGCCGGAACTGCACAACCGGCGCCGTTTCGGCGGCCGGGATGGGCCGCGTCGCCTGGTAAACGGCCAGGCCCAGGCCGGGCACCGTCACCGTCACCTGGCCTTCGGCGTTGCTGCGCAGGTCCGCCGCGGCCGCAACCCCGGCATCGGGGTAGAGCAGGCGAAAATCGGTCGCAGGGCTGGCCGTCGTGAAGGTTGCGGTCTGCGCAGCGCGGGCGTTGTTGAGCACCACCAGGTACTCGACCCGCTCCTCCCGGTCGATCCGCGAGAAGGCGTAGATGCCGGCGCCATTCGTGCTGTAGCGATGGATTTGGGCGCCGGTGCGCAAGGCCCTATGTTGTCGCCGCAGCTCGGCAAAGCGGCGCAGGGTCTGGTAGAGGGGATGGGTCGGGTCGAAGTTGGCGACGGCCGTGGTGGCATCCGTGCCGATGAGGTCGTCATCGTTGTACTCGGGCACCCGGCTGGGCATCATGTCCTGGCGGGCGCCCTTGTCGCCGCCGTCGCCGGTGAAGCCCTGCTCGTCGCCGTAATAGACGATGGGGAAGCCGCGGGCGAAGAAGGTCAGGGCGTGGCCGAGCCGGGCGCGGGCCAGCCATTCGGCATCGCCCCCGCGCGGCAGCTGCGCCTGGAGCTGATAGCCGATGCGGCCCAGGTCGTGATTGCTGATGAAATTGCCCAGGCTGTAGGCGTTGCTGTCGGCATCGGTGTAGTAGTCGTCGCTCTCGAACAAGGCCCGCAGGTTGTCGGTGGGCTGACCGGCCACGGCAAAGCCTAGTCCGGGGCCGTGCAGGCCGAAATCGAGCACCGCAGGCAACCTGCCCGCGGCCGTGTAGCGGCTACGGAAGGCCGCATCCTCGCCGAAGACCTCGCCGAAGAGGGCAAAATCGGCCTTGCCCCGGCTCTGCGCATAGCCGATGACGGCCGGCGCGAACTGCGTCCAGAACTCCAGGTTGACATGCTTGACCGTATCGAGCCGGAAGCCGTCAATGTCGTAATCCCGGATCAGCTTCTGGGCGATGGCGATGAAGCCGTTGACCACGACGGGATGCTCGGTGAAGAGGTCATCCAGGCCGAAAAAGTCGCCGTAGAGCGAATTTTCGCCCCGGAAGGTCGAGTCCCCGCGGTTGTGGTAGTAAATCGGGTTATTCAACCAGGCAGGATTCTTGGCCTGGGCGTCCTGAGGCGTGCGGAAGATGGGCCGATAGGGGAAACTGATGGCCGGGTCGAGAGGCGGGAAGGTCGTCCCGCCCACGTAATCGCGGTCGTCGAAGACGTTGCCGGCGGCATCCCGGTAGGGATACTCGGCCTTGCTGCGATAGCGCGACACGCCGCCCTCGTAGACGATGACATCGGCCGTGTNGTTGACCACCAGGTCGAAATAGACCTTCATCCCGCGGGCATGGGCGGCCGCGATCAGCGCCCTCAGCTCCGCGTTCGTGCCGAGATGGGGGTCGGCGTTCTCGTAGTCGAGGATCCAGTAACCGTGATAGCCTGCGCCCACGCCCAGCGCCGTGGTGCTGTCGGGTTGGGTGGGCTTGTTGACGAAGGGCGGGGTGATCCACAGCGCCGTTACGCCCAGCCCCCGCAGATAATCGAGCCGTTGCCGCAGGCCGGCGAAATCGCCGCCGTGATAGAACGCCTTGTCGGTGGGCCGATAGCCGTGGCGGATCACGTCGGCATCGGTGTCGCCGTTATCGCCGCCGTAGTCGTTGGCGGGGTTGCCGTTATCGAACCGGTCGGTCAGGACGAAGTAGAAGGTCTCGTTGGCCAGGGGATGGCGCACGGCCGGTCGCACCAGCGCGGCCTCATCGGGCGTGACGCCGGTGCCGGCCAGGTAGGTCACCCGCAGGCGAGGATGGCTGCCGCGCGGCCAGCTTTCCAGGCTGTGCATGGCCACCCGTCCGGGCAGACCGGCCGCACTGATGGCCAGATAGCAGCGGCCCGTGCCATCGGCCTGGGCGCTCAGGGCCATGGCCGTCATCGTATCGCACCCGCGCACCTGGCTGCGGACATCGAAGACCCGCGGCCCCAGCACCACCGGCACAGGCGCGCCGGGGTTGAAGGTGCGCACCATGTCCTTATAGGTCACCGTGGCCGGGTTGAAGGGGGCGCTGTTGTGGAC
>JAOADB010000274.1 GCA_026417535.1 Caldilineales bacterium | reverse complement strand
AGATGTGTATAAGAGACAGTTTGTGAGAGGAGTTCGGAGGAGCTTCTTCGTCATCTGTCGTCCCTCCTCTCAATCCGCCAACCCCACTCCCTAGTCACCAGTCCCCAATTCCCAGCCCCCAGTACCCAGTACCCAAGCCATGACCCCACCCAAACGCATCCTCACCGGCGATCGGCCCACCGGACGCATGCACCTGGGCCACTATGTCGGCTCGCTCAAAGCGCGGGCCGAGCTCCAATACGAATACGAGACCTTCCTCATCATCGCCGACCTGCACATGCTGACGACCAAAAACGAGAAGGCGGACATCGAGGCCATTGACGAAAACGCCCGCGAGATGGTGCTCGACTACTTCGCCTGCGGCATTGACCCCTTCCGGGTGACGATCTATTTGCAGTCGGCCGTGCACGAGGTCTACGAGCTGAACACGCTCTTCCAGAACCTGGTGACGGTGCCGCGGCTGGAACGCCTACCCAGCCTGAAGGACATGGCCCGCGCCGCTAACAAGGAGGAGATGCCCTACGGCTTGCTGGGTTATCCCGTGCTCCAGGCCGCCGACATCCTCACCCCGCGCGCCCATCTCGTGCCTGTGGGCAAAGACAACCTGGCCCATGTCGAGATCACCCGCGAGATTGCCCGGCGTTTCAACTACCTCTATGGCGAGGTCTTCCCCATCCCCGAAGCCCTGGTGCCCGAAGTCGGCACCCTCGTCGGCACGGACGGTCAGGCCAAGATGAGCAAAAGCCTGGGCAACGCCATCCTCCTCAGCGACGACAGCAAAACCTTGCGCAAAAAGGTCTTCAGCATGTACACCGACCCCGCTCGCATCCATGCCGACATACCCGGTCGGGTGGAGGGCAACCCCGTTTTCATCTACCACGACGTGTTCAACCCGAACCGGGCCGAGGTCGAGGAGCTGAAGGCCCGCTACCGCGCCGGCAAAATCGGCGATGTCGAGGTCAAAGAGCGGCTGTTCGCCGTTCTCGATGCCTTCCTCGACCCCATCCGCGAACGGCGGGCCAGGTATGAGGCCGACACGGGTTTCGTGGATGAGATGATCTACAAGGGCACGCTGCGCACCCGCCAGGAGGCCCAGGCCACCCTTATGGCCGCCAAGAAGGCCATGGGCCTGACCGGCGTGTGGAACCGCATCAGCCGCCGCGCCGAACGACGAGAAAAGCGGTTAGAACGCGCAAACGTGCAAACGTTAGAACATTCTAACGTTTGAACGTTGAAACGTTGGAACACGGAGGTTTTTCGCATGACTGTTGTCGTTATTGATAACTACGATTCGTTTACGTACAATCTCGTGCAGTATCTGGGCGAATTGGGCGCGGATCTGCGCGTTTGGCGGAACGACGAGGTAACGGTGGAGGAGATTCAACGCTTGCGGCCCACCCACATCGTCATCTCGCCTGGCCCCGGCACGCCCGCCGACGATAGCGGCATCAGCAACGAGGTCATCCGCGCCTTTTATCGCACCACGCCCATCCTAGGCGTGTGCCTGGGCCATCAGTGCATGGGCCACGTGTTCGGCGGCGTGGTCACGCGGGCCCCGCGGTTGATGCACGGCAAGGTCAGCCCGGTCTACCACACCGGCGACGCCCTGTTCACGGGCATCCCCAGTCCTTTCCAGGCCACCCGTTACCATTCGCTCATCGTCCAAGAACCCCTGCCGGAGGCCTTCGTCCTTACGGCCTTTACCGCCGAGGGCGAGGTCATGGGGATGAAACACCGGCACTACCCCTGCTATGGGGTCCAATTTCACCCCGAAAGCATCCTCACCGAAGGCGGCAAACAGCTGCTGGCCAATTTCCTGCACATGCGAGGGGGTCAACCATGAGCATCCTGCCCCAGGCCATCGCCCACGTCATCGCCGGTAAGGACCTCACCGAGGAAGAAGCCTACCGGGTAATGGCCGCCATCATGGGCGGCGAGGCCACGCCCGCCCAGATCGGCGGCTATCTCGTCGGTCTGGCGGCCAAAGGACCGTCCGTGGCCGAGATCGCCGGCAGTGCTCGCGCCATGCGCGAGTACGCCATCCCCGTTCCCCACCACGCCGACAGTCGTCTGGTGGATACCTGCGGCACCGGCGGCGATTACGGCGGGACCTTCAACATCTCGACAACGGCGGCCTTTGTCGTGGCCGGTTGCGGCGTGCCCGTGGCCAAACACGGCAACCGGTCTATCACCTCGAAGGCCGGCAGCGCCGATGTGCTGAGGGCGCTGGGGGTCAATCTCGACCTGACCCCTGCCCAGGTGGGCGCCTGCATTGACCGCATCGGCATCGGTTTCCTCTACGCCATCCACCACCATCCGGCCATGAAACACGCGGCCGGGCCCCGCCGCGAGCTGGGGGTGCGCACCATTTTCAACATCCTAGGCCCGTTGACGAATCCGGCCAGCGCCACCCATCAGATCATCGGCGTGTTCGACCCGGCCCTCATCGAGCCGATGGCCCTGGTGCTGGGCCGTCTGGGGGTGCGGGCGGCGCTGGTTTTCCACGGCGCCGATGGCCTGGACGAGCTGAGCACGACCGGGGTCAACCAGGTGGCCCATCTGTTGCACGGGCGGGTGCGCACCTTCGAACTCGACCCGCTCGACCTGGGCCTGCGTCGTTGCCATCTGGCCGACCTGCTGGGTGGCACGGCCGAAGAGAACGCCGCCATCACCCGCGGGATCCTCAGCGGCGCGGATCGCGGTCCCCGGCGGGATGTAGTGCTGCTCAATGCGGCGGCGGCGCTGGCCGTCGAGGACCTCGACTGGACCGGCGCCCTGGCCCAGGCGGCCGCCAGCCTGGACAGCGGCGCCGCGCTGGCCAAACTGGAGGCGCTGATCGCCTTCTCGCAACACCCGGAAAGCCCATGAAACGCTCACAACGGCTGCGCCGTCAGGGCCTCATCCTCGATGACATCATGCGCTGGAAGCGGGAGGAGCTGCCCCGGCATAAGCAGGAACGGCCGGAAGCCCATCTGCGCGCCCTGGTACGGTTCACGCCGCCGGCCCTCTCGTTGACGGCCGCCCTGGCCGGGCCGGGCGTGGCCCTCATCGCCGAGGTCAAAAAGGCCTCGCCCAGCAAGGGGCTGCTCTGCCGAGATTTCGACCCGGTGGACCTGGCCCTGACCTATGCCCGCGGGGGCGCGGCGGCCATCTCCTGCCTGACCGACGCCCGCTTTTTCCAGGGCCAGCTGGCCTTTCTCACGGCCATCAAAGAGGCCTTCCGTGACCAGGGCCTGCCCCTGCCCGTCTTGCGCAAGGATTTCATCTTCGACCCCTACCAGGTGTTGGAGGCCCGTGTGGCCGGCGCCGACGCCATCCTGCTGATCATGGCCGTGCTCGGCGACGGCGAGTATCGCGATTTGCTGGCCTATGCCCACGAATTGGGGATGGAGGCCCTGGTCGAAGTCCACGACGAGCGCGAGCTGGAACGGGCGCTGCGCCATAGCCCGCGGCTCATCGGCATCAACAACCGCAACCTGCGGGATTTCTCGGTAGACCTGACGACGACAGCCCGGTTACGTCCTCACATTCCCCCCGGCGTGACGGTCGTGAGCGAGAGCGGTATCGCTGGCGCAGCCGACGTACAACGGCTGCGCGCGCTGGATGTGCAGGGGATGCTCGTCGGCGAAAGCCTGGTCAAATTGCCATCGCCGGAGCGTGAGCGCAAGCTGCGCGAGCTGGTAGATGCCGGGCGGGGTCGGATTTGACGCTCAGCCCGTATTGACGCTCCCACTATCGGCCAACGGCCAAGACGAGAGACGAATGACGAACGACGGAAGACCAAGATAGCTCATCGTCCGTTGTTCGGATTCGGTTTCAATCGGGCAGCATGTTCCGCCTCGGCACCGGCGCGCTCTGCTTCTTCACCCGCCTGTTGGGTCACAGCATCGAGTCAAGCCACGGCCTCGGCGATGGTCGCACCCATCGGTTTTGAAGTCGCAGGGCTTTGGCAGAAAGCCCTGCTCTCGTATAGCATAACGCCATCGGCCGATATCGAGACGGAGGACGAAGGACGGAAGACGAAAACCTTTTCGTCCTTCGTCTTTCGTCGTTCGTCCTAGCCATCGGCTTCGCTTCGGGACGAAGGACGAACGACGGAAGACGAAAACCCCTTCGTCCTTCGTCTTTCGTCGTTCGTCATCCTACCATAGTCCTACCTCGCGTGAGCGTCACCATGCCCGTCCTTGTCCCCGGCCTCACCGGCACCCTCATCAACACCATCACCGTCGTCATCGGCAGCCTGGTCGGGCTCTTCATCGGCCATCGTCTCAGCGCCCATATGCAGAAAACGGTGCTGCACGGGTTGGGGTTGGTGACCCTGGCGGTGGCGATGAGCAACGCCTTGATGACCCGCAACATCCTGGTCCCCCTGTTTGCCGTGGCCGGCGGCGCCATCCTGCCGCTGGCCACCTCGATCACGCGGCCGAGCATCGACCGCAGCCGGTCGTGCAGCGCGGGCGGACGCAGCACCTGTCTCTTATACACATCT
>JAOADB010000273.1 GCA_026417535.1 Caldilineales bacterium | reverse complement strand
AGATGTGTATAAGAGACAGATCATAGACCACTTCATCTACGCCATCGTCACCGACGGGGATCTCATGGAAGGGGTTGCGTCCGAGGCGGCCTCGCTGGCCGGCCACCTGCGTCTGGGCAAGCTCATCTACCTCTACGACGACAACCACATCTCCATCGAAGGCCCCACCGAGATCACCTTCACCGAGGACCGGGGCAAACGCTTCGAGGCCTACGGCTGGCACGTGCAGCGGGTGGAGGATGGCCTGGACGTGGAGGCCATTGATCGGGCCATCCAGGCGGCCAAGGCCGACCCGCGGCCCTCGCTGATCATGGTGCGCACGGTCATCGGCTATGGCCTGCCCACCCGGGCCGGCACGGCGAAAGCCCACGGCGAGCCGCCCGGCGAGGCGGAGCTGAACGGCGCCAAGGAGAAGCTGGGCTGGCCCTTGGAGCCGCGCTTCTACATCCCGGAGGAGGCGCTGGCCTTCTTCCGCCAGGCGGCCGTCCGCGGCCCCGAGCTGGAAGCGGACTGGCGGGCGCGCTTCGAGGCCTACCGGGCCGAGTACCCCGACCTAGCCGCCGAGCTCGAGCGGCGGTTGGCCGGCCAGTTGCCCCAAGGGTGGGCCGACGGCTTGCCCGAGTTCCCGGCCGATCCGAAGGGCATGGCCACGCGCGCGTCGTCCGGCAAGGTGCTCAACGCCATCGCCGCCAAACTGCCCGACCTGATGGGCGGCTCGGCCGATCTGGCGCCCTCCACCAATACCTGGCTGCTCAATAGCCCGGCCTTCACGGCCGAGGACCGCACCGGCCGCAACATTCACTTCGGCGTGCGCGAGCACGGCATGGCGGCGATTGTGAACGGCATAGCCTATCACGGCGGAGTGGTTCCTTTCGGCGCCACCTTTCTCGTGTTTTCCGACTACCTGCGGCCGACGCTACGGTTGGCAGCCATCTCCCACCTGGGGTTCGATCTGGGTCTTCACCCATTGACAGCATCGGCATCGGCGAGGATGGCCCCACCCACCAGCCGGTGGAGCATCTGGCCGCGCTGCGCGCCATCCCCAACCTGGTGGTGCTGCGGCCGGCCGATGCCAACGAGGTGCGCGAAGCATGGAAGATCGCAATCGAAAACCGCCATCGCCCCACCGCGCTGGTGCTGACGCGCCAGAACCTGCCCACGCTGGACCGCACGGTGTATGCCTCGGCCGAAGGCGTGCGCCGCGGGGCCTACGTGCTGGCCGACCTGGGCGGGGACAATCCCCAGCTCATCCTGATGGCGAGCGGTTCCGAAGTGGCGTTGATCGCGGAAGCCGGTCAGCGCCTGGCCGCAGAGGGCGTCGCCGTCCGCCTGGTCTCCTTCCCCAGCTGGGAGCTGTTCGCCGAACAGGACGCGGCCTATCAGGCCGCCGTGCTGCCGCCGGAAGTCACGGCGCGCGTGGCGGTGGAGGCCGGGGTCTCACAGGGCTGGCACCGCTGGGTGGGGTCAGGCGGCCGTGTGCTGGCGTTGGATCGCTACGGCGCCTCGGCGCCGGCCAAGACGGTTTTCGAGAAGCTGGGTTTCACGGTGGAAAACGTCATGAAGCTGGTTGGAGAAGTCCTATGAATCACCGTTTGGCGAAACCGGGCTTCGGGCGCAGACCCGATTTCGCAAAAACACTCAGGAGCACGCCATGAACACGGCACAACAACTGTACCAGGCCGGTCAATCCCTGTGGTACGACAACATCGAGCGTCGCCTGTTGAACAACGGTCAGCTGGCCGGGATGATCGCGCGCGGGGAGATCCGCGGGGTCACGTCCAACCCGACCATTTTCGCCAATGCCATCACCCGGTCGAACGATTACGCGGCCGAGCTGGAGGCGCTTGCTAAAGCCGGTAAGACCGCCGAGGAGATCTTCTGGGATCTGGCGATCGAGGATATCCGGGCGGCTGCCGATCTGTTGTTGCCGCTCTATGAGCAAACCGACCGAGGGGACGGCTACGTCAGTCTGGAGGTCAACCCTTATCTGGCCAATGACACCCGGGCTACGCTGGTGGAGGCCAAGCGGCTCTGGCAGCGGGTGAACCGGCCCAATTTGATGGTCAAGATCCCCGCGACCTTGGAGGGTCTGCCGGCGATCATGCACGCGATCGAGGCGGGGATCAACGTCAATGTCACGCTGATTTTCTCGCGCGAGCGCTATTGGGCGGTGATGGAGATGTACATCAGCGGCCTGGAGCGGCGTGTGGCCGCAGGGCTTCCTGTTGACGCCATCGCCTCCGTGGCCTCGTTCTTTGTCTCGCGCGTCGACACCAAGGTGGATGCTCACCTGATGGGGATGATTGATCGCGGGGGCGCCCGGGCCGAGAAAGCCGCCCAATCGCTGGGCCAGGCTGCCGTTGCCAACGCCCGGCTGGCCTACCACGATTTCAAGATCATTTTCGGTTCGCCGCGTTTCGCTGCGCTGAAGGCCCAGGGCGCGCGCGTGCAGCGACCGCTATGGGCCTCCACCGGCACCAAGAACCCGGCGTACCGCGATGTGCTCTACGTGGAAGAGCTGGTCGGCAAGGACACGGTCAACACCGTTCCGCCGGCAACCCTGGCCGCGTTTCTCGACCATGGGGTTGTGCGCGCCAACAGCCTGGAAGAGGACCTACCGGGGGCCTATCAGGCCCTGGCCAGGCTGGAGGCGTTGGGCATTTCGATGACGAGTGTCACGACCGAGCTGGAGGCCGAAGGCGTCAAATCGTTCGCCAACTCCTGGAAGGCGCTCATGGATGCCGTGGAACTAAGCCGCCAGGCTGTGATCGGGAAATAGGAAGACACGTCGTACAGAGCCGCCACAGGCCCTAAAGCCACGAACCGCCGATGCGTTCCTTGCGCATTGGGGCCATCGGGTTATGCGTCACCCGACGCGATGAAATCTCCTTTCTCAGGCAGAGGACGGACACCATGAAAATTGCGATGATCGGATTGGGCAAAATGGGCGCCAATATGGCCCAGCGTTTGTTGCGCGGCGGCCACCAGGTGGTTGCCTACGATCTCAACGAAGCTGCCATCCAGGCCGCGGAGGCGATAGGGGCAGAAGGTGCGCGCTCCTTCGACGAGGTGGCCGCCAGGCTCCCACAGCCGCGCGTGGCCTGGGTGATGGTGCCCGCAGGACGGCCGACCGAGGCCGCCATCGCCGCCCTGGCCGATCGCTTCTCGACCGGCGACATCATCGTTGATGGCGGCAACAGTAACTACAAGGACTCTATGCGCCGGGCCGCCGAGCTCAAGGCGCGCGGCCTCCACTTCGTAGATGTCGGCACCAGTGGCGGGATATGGGGCCTTACCGAAGGCTACAGCCTGATGATCGGCGGCGACGAAACGGCCGTTGAGTACCTGCGCCCCATCTTCGAGACCCTGGCACCGGCCCCCGACCGAGGGTGGGGCCGCGTAGGGCCGACCGGCGCGGGCCACTTCGTCAAGATGGTCCACAACGGCATCGAGTACGGCATGATGCAGGCCTTTGCCGAAGGCTTCGAGATCATGAAGGCCAAGAAGGAGTTCGGCCTCGACCTGCACCAGATCGCCGAGATCTGGCGTTATGGCAGCGTGGTACGCTCGTGGCTGCTGGACCTGATCGCCAGGGCGTTGGCCGAGGACCCGGAGCTCAGCGGCATCAAGGCCTGGGTACCGGATTCCGGTGAGGGGCGTTGGACCGTGCTCGAGGCCCTGGACCTGGAAGTCTCGGCGCCGGTGATCACCTTGGCGCTCCAACAACGCTTCGAATCTCGAACCCAAGAAGCTTACCAGCACAAGCTGTTGGCGGCCATGCGCGCCCAATTCGGCGGTCATGCCGTGCAAAAGGTGGAGTAACAAAGGAGAACATCATGGCTCAGAAGATCAACGCTCACGCTTGGTCCATTGAACAGACGGCGAACGAGCTGGGCACGGACCCCAAAAACGGTCTGAGCAGTGCCGAGGCCCGCGCTCGGCTCGAAAAGTACGGTCCCAACGAGCTGAAAGAAAAGCCACGTCCGAGTTTCTTGAGCCGTCTGTGGGATCAGATCAACAATTTCCTGATCTGGATTCTGGTTGCGGCCATGGGCGTTTCGCTTGCCCTCGGCATACCGGAGTTCCTGAACACAGGCGATCCAACCGAATTGGTGGATGTGGTCGCCATCCTTGCGATCATCGTGCTCAACACGGTGCTCGGCATGGTGCAGGAATCGAAGGCGGAAGCCTCACTGGCCGCACTGAAAAAGATGGCAGCGCCCACCGCGCGGGTGATCCGCGACGGGCAACAGAAGACCATCCCCGCGCGTGAGCTGGTCATCGGCGACCTGGTGATGATCGAGGCCGGCAACTACATCCCGGCCGACCTCCGTCTGGTGGAGGCGGTCAACCTCAAGGTGGAGGAGGCGTCCCTTACGGGCGAATCGGTGCCCGTGGACAAGAACGCCAGGGTCATCCTCGACCCCGACGCGCCGCTGGGCGACCGCGACAACTGCGCGTTCATGTCCATGCTCGCCATCTACGGCCGCGGCACCGGCATCGTCATCGCCACGGGCATGGACACACAGCTGGGCCAGATCGCCGAACTGCTCCAGGAATATGAAGATGAGAAGACCCCGCTCCAGATCAAGCTGGATCAACTGGGCAAGGCCCTGGGCATCGTTGCCCCTGTCTCTTATACACAT
>JAOADB010000027.1 GCA_026417535.1 Caldilineales bacterium | reverse complement strand
CTCCTACGCAAATCACCGTCACTAACGAGCAGATCACCACAATTGAGGTTGTCAAAACACCACAACCCGTCACACCAGAACTGGCAGCCAACACCGTCGCCGCACTCACCGATGCCAATGCCGCACCCCAAACCGCAACGCACCTGGACGCCAGAGCCATCGCTGCACTGCGCGATGCCACAAGAGCGCTGCGTGAGGAGGACGAAGTTGTCGATCCGGGCCTCGAGCTCGAGAATTTTCGACGAGTGCTCGGCGCAATGGCAAAAAAAGAAGAACTCAAGCGGCATCTGGCGGAGTTGCAGAGCGAAATCGAAAGTTGCCGTGATGACGACGATGAGACAGATTTGCTTGCTGGCGATGACGAAGTGTGAGCAATTACGGATGACACTATGCGAGTGCAACAGAAAAGCAACATGCAAAACAACGCGTTGCGCCGTGTGTTGTGTGCTGTTACGATGTTCACACTATAAGTGTTATGTCGAGTAACAGCCAGCAAGAGCGCAAATGAGATTGCAGCGCAAAAATATCTTCGTCATTCAACAGTGATGTGACGATTAGCCGTGAGCGATTGCGGCAAGACCAACAGCGACAAGCGACAACCTTGATGCACGATGCGCTACGAGCATCGTAGCGCCGCCATGCGCAGCTTGCCGCTACAATGCCTCTGTAAGCCTCGTAGAGCCTCGTAGAGCCTCGATTGCTTGTAATGCTATGTTTTACACATGTCTGCGTCAAAAAGCCCGTTTTTGGCGATAGCACGAATTCGTGATGCACGTCACAATCTTGCTGTAAAATTTGCTACAAGAGAGCCGAAGCGACAACACAGATCGTCAATGCTGAGAGCATGAAAGGGGATAGGGGGGTAAACAAAACTTGCAGCACGCGTCTTCCCCTCTCCACATTAGCCTGTTTTCCATCAACATTATGTCAAGTTCCCTTAAATCTCCCTCGTTTTCCCGATCTCCCCTCGTTTTCTCGAATCTTCCCTTGTTTTCCCGAATCGTCTTGTTTTCCCGAATCGTCTTTGTTTCTCTCGAATTCTCCTTGTTTTGGCGTCTCTCCCCTTCTCCTTGTCTCCCCCTCTCTCCCTCTCCCTTCCCCTCTCCGTTTCTCTTCTTCTCGTTTCTCTCTTCTCCTCTTCTCTTTTTCTGGGAGGGTTTGACGGGTGGCTGACTGGTGTTTGACGGTTTTTTGTTTTGGGGGGTTAAGGTAGATAAAACGCAACAAACGCAACATAATGAAACGCAACGTTGCTTTAATGTTGCGTTTGTTGTGTTTTGAGGGGATGGGATGGGATTGAGGGGAATCCCATCCCCTCAAAACGCAACGCAACATATTGCTCTCTATAGAGTGTTGCTTTCTTGTTGCTTTGGGCGGTATTTTTCACGATTACAACACAAGTTGCAAAATGGGGGTTTGGCGAGGCGAATTGGGTGATTGACACGACATGTTGATTGCGCTAGAATAGTTGTGGCCGGAGCGGTTACCTGTGATATGGTCTGGGATCTCGGGTTGGCCTGCTCCAACCGCTCCGGTCGTGGCCATGCCTGAACTGGTGGAGATCGTTGACGGCAAGTTGCGCTTGAACCTGCATCCCGGCCAGACTCAGGCCTGGGAGAGCCGCAAGCGCTTTGTGTTCATCATTGCTGGCACGCAGTCCGGCAAGACCAGTTTCGGCCCGCATCTGTTCTACCGCTGGATTCAGGAGGCCGGCCCCGGCGATTACCTTGCCGTAACCGCCACCTACGATCTTTTCAAACTGAAAATGTTGCCGGAGATGAAACGGGTGTTCTGCGACTGGCTGCGCTGGGGCACGTACCAGGCCAGCGACCGGGTGATCGTCTCCCACGATGGCGCCAGCCGCATCATCCTGCGCTCGGCCAATTCGCCCGGCGGCCTGGAGTCGGCCACCGTCAAGGCCGCCTGGCTCGATGAGTGTGGCCAGGATGAATTTACCCTCGAAGCCTGGGAAGCCGTGCAACGCCGCCTCTCCCTGACCCAGGGCCGGGTGCTGGCCACCACCACGCCCTATAACCTGGGCTGGCTGAAAACGCACGTTTTCGACCGCTGGCAGGCCGGCGATCCAGATTACGACGTGATCCGCTTTCGTAGCATTGACAATCCGGCCTTTCCGGTCGCCGAGTACGAACGGGCGCGCCAGATGTTGCCCGCCTGGAAACACGCCATGTTCTACGACGGCGAATTTGCCCGGCCCGCCGGCCTGATCTACGAGGACTTCGATCCCGCCGTGCACCTGGTGCCACCCTTCGCCATCCCGCCGCTCTGGCCGGTCGTGGTCGGCATTGACTTCGGCGCCCTGCACCTGGCCCAGGTCTGGCTGGCAGAACATCCGGTCACCCATGTCTGGTATGCGTTCCGGGAAAGTCTGACTGGCGGCCACGCGACGCCCGAACAGGCCAGCCTCGCCAGCCAGCTGGCCGCCAACCATCGCTACGTGCGCTTCTTCGGCGGCGCCCCCGGCGAACACCAGGCCCGCCTGGATTGGAGCGCCGCCGGCATCGGCGTGCGCCGCCCACCCGTCGCCGACGTCGAGGCCCAGATCGAACGCGTCATTACATTGCTGCGCCAAAGACGTTTGTTGATTTTTAACAACCTGTCCGGCCTGTATCACGAACTGAGTACCTACAGCCGGGAATTGGACGCCAACGGCCAGCCAACGCCGCGCATCGCCCATAAAACGACTTACCACCGCCTCGATGCGCTGCGCTACGCCGTCGCCGGCCTGACCGCTGGCTATGCCCGGGCGCGCGTGCGGGAGTATTGATATGACCTTACCCCTCAATCAGGCCCAGATGGAACGCCTGATCTACCTGATGGCCCAATCGTCCACACTGACGGCCGCCTGGCGCGCCGTGCGCGACTACCGGGCCTATTACGCCGGTGATCACCCCGTGTATCTCTCGGCCCGCCAACAGGAGTACCTGGGCCACCTCCTCACCGAGGCCGAGCATACGGTCGCTTTCAACGTCTGCCGCCTGGTCGTGGATACCCTGCGCGAACGCATCCGCCTCCTGGGCTTCGAGTCCGACGATGAAGACGTCCAACTGTTCCTGGCCCGCCTCTGGGATACCGCCAAACTGGATATGGAACAGATCGCCGTCCACCGCCGCGCCCTGCGCGATGGCCGTAGCTTCCTCATCGTCGGCTGGGATCGTACCCATCAACTGCCCACCCTGATCGCCAACCGCCTCTACGACGGCGCCGACGGCGTCTCCTGCTACTACGATGACGAAACCGGCCAACCCCTCGTGGCCATCAAACATTGGAGCGTGTCCAATCCGCTCTCGCCCCAGTACGGCCAGGAACGCCGTACCATCTACCTGCCGGATCGCATCCTGCGCCAACAGGCCGATACCCACGCCGAGTACGGCTGGCGCCCCCTCGATCCCGCCGAAGGCCCGGCCCTCCAGTACTGGACCTCTAACCTGGCCGCCGATGGCACGCCCCTCGGCCTCGCCGTGATCGAGTTCCGTAACCCCGGCGGCGTCTCCGAACTCGAAGATATCATCGGCCTGCAAAACGCCCTCAATAAAACAACCCTGGATTTGCTGGCCGCCGCCGATACCCTGGGCTTCCCTCTGTTGACCATCTCCTACCCCGGCCCACCGACGGCCAACAGTACACCCACTACGACCGACGAAACAGCCGCCGATCTGCCGATTGCCCCCGGCCGGGTGACCGAACTGTTCGAAGGCGCCGAGATGCACGCCCTGCCCGCCGGCGACCTGTCGCAATTGCTCCATACCCTGCGCACTATCGTCTCAGCCGTCGGCGCCGTCTCCCGCACGCCGCAGTACTATCTCTGGCCTACCGGCAACTGGGGCGACGACGTGCCCTCCGGCGAAGCCCTCAAACAACTGGAGTCGGGCCTGGTCGCCCGCGCCCAGGAACGAACCGTCCAGTTCGGCGACGCCTGGGCCGCCGCCGCCCGTATGGCCATCCGCCTCTATAACGCCCTGGGCGTCGGCCCTACCCTCAACGCCGAGGCCCGTATCACGCCGATCTGGGCCTCCACCGAGGTGCGCAACGTCTTTACCGACGCCCAGGCCGCCCTCATGCACTACGAACTCGGCGTGCCCGCCGAAATCCTGTGGCGCGAGAAGCTCGGCTATACCGCCGAACAGATCGCCGAAATGAAACGCCTGAAAGCGCTCGAACAGGCCGCCAGCCTTAGCGCTACCCTCCTGGGGGTGAACCGTGTCGCTACCAACGTCCGCCAACCCGCCAGCCGCCCCGTCGCTCTTGGCGGCAACGGCCGTCAGCCCGGTATCAGCGGTCTGGCCGGACCTCGAACAGCACCTGCAAGCCCAACTGACACAGTGGCTCGTGTACCTGGCGCATGAAACAGCCGCCGCTTTCCAGGCCTACCAGCCACAACCTGACCCGGAGCTCAACCATGTGGCTTGAACCGCCAGACGATTCTCTGGACGACTCCCTGGACGACTTCCTGGACGACCTGCCCTGGGCCGCCTGGGAGGCTTACCTGTGGCAAGCCATCGCCGCCGATCTGCTGGCCGCTTTCCGCCTGACCGCCCTGGCCCTTCTCCTGCGCCTGCTTACCGCCGACCGCCAGGCCCAAACCGTGCCCCTGGTGGACCAATTGGCCGCCGCCTGGCTGCAAAACTACGGCCTTACCCTGGTCAAAGACCTCAACGCCACCACCCGCCGCCAGTTGCGCCAGGCCCTGGCCGCCTACCTGACCAACCCAAACCGGTCGTACGCCGACCTGCAGCAAACCCTGACCACTTACCTGCTGGCCGCGCCCACGCGCGGCCGCCTGCCGGCCGCTACACGCGCCGAACTGATCGCCAGTACCGAGTTAACCCGGGCCCGCACCGCCGGCCTGCTCCAGGCCGCCGCCCTGACCGGCCTGACCGTGCGCACCCCGGCTGTGCAACCCCCCCTCCACCCCCGTTGTCGCTGCCATCTCGAACCGTTCCCGGCCGACCCCCAGACCATCGCCTGGCGCTGGTATACGGCCGCCGATGAACGGGTCTGCCCGCAATGCGCCCCCCTTCACGGCCAGGAGGTCGGCGAGGCGGTCCCGGCACACGCCGCCACCAGCGGCCCGCCCAACGCTCCAATGACGAGGTGAACAATGACACCACCTAAACGCTGGATCCAAAAAGCCATCCGCCGCCCAGGCGCCTTCCGCGCCAAAGCACGCCGCGCCGGCCTGTCGGTGGCCGCTTACGCCAGCCACGTCCTGCGCCCCGGCACGCGCGCCAGCTTGCGCACCCGCCGCCAGGCTATCCTGGCCCGTACCCTGCGCCGCCTGCGCCGCCGCCTATGATCAGGATCAGCACGAACTTCGCCCACGTGGACGTCCGCCTGCAGGCTGTCGAACGCGCCAGCCCCACCGTCCTGCTGCACGGCGTCACGCAGATGATTGACGTGGCCGCCACCGCCATGCACCGCACCACGCGCACCTGGCGCACGCCCCCACTCTGGCAACGCCAGGCCTCCACCACACCGACCGGCGCCCGCGCCAGCCTGAGCAGCAACGACCGCCGCCTGCTCTGGCTGGAATACGGCACACGGCCCCACCCGATCCGGCCGCGCATGGCCCGCGCCCTGCGCTTCCTGTGGGATGGCCCCGGCAGCTACGGCGCCAAGACCAGCCCCGGCCTCCTGGATAGCCGACCCGCCATTTACCCGCGTACCCCGGTCTATCGCTTCGGCGTCTCCCATCCAGGCTTCCGGCCACGCGCCTGGCTGCCCGTTTTGCTCGAACTGCTGGCCCAACAGGCCTATGCTATCTTTCGTAACGTCGTGCGCCTTTGGTTGCCTTAACCAAAAGTATTGACAAATGCTGTGTAAAGAGGTATAATGATGAACGACGAACCCCAGGCGGGTGCGCCATCGCCCCAGGTGGGCGCCGGCATAGACCAGGCGTCTTTGCCGCCACCACAAAAACCACAACCCGGAAGCGGCGCCAGCTCGCCGCCTGACGACCTGACGGCCCTGCCCACATGGGCCCAAGACCTGATCCGTGACCTGCGCGCCGAAAACGCGCAGCACCGTAAGGCCAAACAACAGGCCGAACAGGCCGCCCAGGCCGCCGCCACCGCCGCCGCCAAAGAACAAGGCCGCTGGCGCGAACTGGCCGAACAGTACGAACCAAAGGCCAAACGCGCCGAGCAGCTGGAACAGTTCATCCATCAGCTTTTGGAAAAAGAGCTGCAAGGCCTGCCCGAACGCCTGCGCACCCTCGTGCCCGCCTTCGACGACCCCTTGCAGCGCCTGCAGTGGGTGCAGGCCGCCCGCCAGGCCGGTGTCCTGGCCCCGCCAGCACCCCCACAAACCGACGCCGACCGCCGCAGCGCGCCCCCCGGCGCCCTCTCCGAAGAGCGCCGCCGGGAACTGGCGGCCATTTACGGCGTCAATCCCGAATTTCTGAGGTGATCCTATGGCCTCGGTGCGTCTAACTACCGCCAGTCTGATCAAGCCCCTCGAAGGCGCCAGCTGCCGCCGCTATACGGCCGGCGCCGCCGTCAATGCCGGTTCCCCCGTCTACCTGGATAGCTCCGGCTATATCCGCCCCTGCGTCGCTACCGCCGTCGCTACCAACCTGCCCCACGGCGTGGCCCTGCAAGCCCTCGCCGCCGGCGAACGCGGCGATGTCGTTGTGGCCGGGCCCGTGCTCTGCCTGACCGGCGCTACCCCCGGCAGCCCGCTCTATACGATGGACTCCGCCGGCGAAATGGACCACACCGGCGGCACCAAGAAAAGCATCGTCGGCCTCGCAGAAACGGCTACCGTGCTCTTCGTCCGCCCGCAAGTGGTGGACTTCTCGTGAGGTGAACTATGGCCCGCGGCCCTCGTGATACTGCTTCCCTGGTTATGCTCAGCGGCTGGGACGCCGCCGCCCTGCAAAACTTCACCCTGCAGGACGGTACGTCGTATGCCCAGATCGTGGATGAAATGACGCTGGCGCTCAACGCGCTCAACGCCGAGTTGAATAACCACCCCCTCTGGTCGGCCCTGGTCTCCTATACCGACCAGCCCGAAGTCGAATACCGCATCGGCTCGACCAACGGCTTCGAGGTGCATACCGAGTACGGCCGGCCCGACGCCCAGCGCGCCGCCACCGAAGGCCATCTGCTGCCCTTGCTGGCCTACGACCGAATGCTGGGCTGGACCTGGGATTACCTGCGCAAGGCCCGCTTGCCCCAGGTGCAAGCCGATATCGCCGACGCCATCCAGGACGCCCGCGACCGCTTCCGCACCTCGCTCCTGACCCGCTTGCTGCGCCGCGGCGATGAGAGCGGCGCCGCCCGCGGCCTGGGCACCTCCGGCTATTCGCCCGGCTTCGCTACCGCCGCCGCCAGCACCAACGTGGACTTCACCCCGCCGTCCTTCGCCGGCGTCAACTTCGACAGCAACCACGAACACTACGTGGCGATCTCCGGCGGCGCCTTCACCGTGGACGTCTTCCGCGATGCCAAAGACGAACTCATGGAACACGGCCATAACCCGCCCTTCGAAGCTATCATCGGCCCCCAGGACGAGGCCACCGTGCGCAACCTGAACGGCTTCGTGCCCGCTCCCTCAGCCGCCGGCGTGCAGTACGCCTCTACGGTGACCCTGGCTAACCTGACCAACCAGCCCGATGCCGATGGCAATTACTACATCGGCGTGCTGGAGGATTGCCGCATCCGCGTCGTGCGCGGCATGCCGCGCTACTACGGCTTCGTCTGGAAGTCCTACGGCCCGAATAGCCAGCGCAATCCGCTGCGCATCCGCCTGCCGAAAGGCGAACGCCAGCTGCGCGTCCTGGCTATGACCAGTCCCTTCGCCGGTAACGCGCTCTATCCGCTCCAGGAACTCATGCTGTTCCTGGAGTTCGGTGTCGGGGTGGGCGACCGCACCAACGGCACGCCGCGCTACGTCAACGGCGCTTCCTGGACCGATGGCCTGTAAGCAGACCCGGCGGGGCCGCAAACGGTCCCGCCGGAAGGGGGGCTGATGGTCTACGGATCACTGGCGGGCGTNGCCGCCATCAACGCCCACACCGGCGGCTACGACGCCACTTCCACACCAACCGCCGACCAGGTGCTGACCTTCCTGGCCGACGGCTATGCCTATCTCAACGCCCGCCTGCTGCAGGCAGGCTATGAGGCGCCAGTCACCGACGACGTCCCGGCCGCCGCCGTGCTCAGCCGCCTGAACAACCTCTTCGCCGCCGCCTGCGCCGAAGAGTCTACCAATCTCTCCACGGCCGGCATCGCCGAGGAAAGCCGCTCCCAACGCCTCTGGCGCCGCTTCCAACAGGAACTGGCCGACTTTCTGGCCGGTGACCTGACCCTGCTCGGCCTGGCCGCCGCTACCACCACCCCGGCCGGCGGCCGGGTGCGCTCGCGCGCCCTGCGCCGCCGGGACGGTTATGCCGATTACTTCGATCCCGACCAGACCGCCTACGCCGCCCCCGGCGGCCGTACCCATACGCCAGGAGGCGTCCCATGACCGCCATCACCAGCCTGGCCGCCATCTGCACGGCTATCCGTACCGGCCTGGCCGCCGTCCCCGACCTCAACGCCAACGTGACCGATAACGATTGGCGCGTCGCCAACGCGCCCACGGCCATCTTCGTCTTTCCCTCCGGCAGCGGCAGCCAGGCCTTGACCTTTTCCGGCAGCGTGGACCTCTATCAGCTGCACTATCAGGTCACCGTCGAACTGTGGGAGAAGTTCACCGGCAACCTGCGCGAACTCTACGAGCGCAGCCAGCAACATATCGACGCGATCCTGGCCTGGTTTCGCCAAAACGATACCCTGGGCGATACCTCCGGCGCCTTCGCTACCTGCCACGCCGAACCCCTGCGCTGGCAAGCGCAGGACGTGCGCAACGAAACGTCCGGCATTGATTATCGCCTGATCACCTTTACTGTGACCTGTCTCCTGACCGGCCAACAGTAGGAGGAACGCTATGCCGCCTGAACGCCTGCTCAAATGCGAGGTCGGCCTGCAAACCGTCTTCGGCACGCCCGCCACGCCGACCATCCAGTTGCCCTATACGGCCGATTACGAAAATCGTGACCAGTGGCGCAACGCCCCCTACGACGCCGGCTCCTGGACCCCTACCGGCCTGCGTGCCAAAATGCAGACCGAATGCCAGTGCCGGATGCGCGGCGCCGCTATCTTCGAACTCTTGCCCGTCTTCTGGAGCTCGGGCTACGATAAGGTCACGCCCAGCGGTACGTACCTGCATACCTACAACGTCTCGCCGTCCGCCCCCGGCAACCCCAAGCCGCTCACGGCCTACGTCGGCGCCAAAGGCGTTAATCTGGGCGCCAGCGGCCCAGCCGTGATCCTGCCCGATCTGTACCTGCGCTCCTGGCGGCTCGACGGCAGCGTCACCGGCGAGAAGACCTGTAACTGGGAGGCCGAACTCTTCGGCACCCAGGTCAACGACAACAACGGCGCGGGGACGGCCTTCGCCAACGTCAACCTGCCCACCACGCCCGAGTTGCTCAAGGTGCTCCTGGCCAGTTTCAACCTCGCCGACGCCAGCACGACCGGCGGCGTCTTTACCACGATGACCGCCGTCTACGGCTCCCTGCTCGATTGGGAGCTCAACGCCACTACCGGCCTGGCACCCGCCTACAGCGGCGACGGCAATACCCTGTCCTTTACCGGCCTGCGCTTCGTGGCGCCCGCCCATACCCTGCGCCTGACCATCCGCCTGAGCTCGGCCAACTTTGCCCTGATCTACCGTAAATATGCCACCGGCACGTATCAGGAACTGCAGTTGACCCTCAACGGCTCCGGCGGCCGCAGCCTGGATATCAAGATGACCGGCCTCTTCACCGAGTGCCGGTCGGTGCACGCCCGCCGTCAGGATGAACTCGTGCTGGAAGCCACGTTCACGGCCGAAACGCCATACTTCCAGACGACCACGCCGCATTACCTGACCCTGGCCGTCAATTCAAGCCATAACTGGACGTGAGTATGCCGCTCTCTGTTACCGTAACCTGCGATCTGCCCGGCCTGACCGAGGTCACGGCCACCTATAACCTGTTGGCCACCGCCCGCCAGCTGGAAGCCTGGCGCCAAAACCTGGACGCCACCACCGCCGCCCCGGTGGTCACCGTCCAGGGCTATGCGGGCGATCCGTTCGGGCCCGATGCGCCGCTGGCCCTGCGCTTCTGGCTGGCCTTTACAGGCTGGCAAAAAGCTCTGGTGCAGTTCTTGACCGACCCAAATTCCTGGACGGCGTAGACGCTTTCTTGAGCGCCTACGCCCACGGTCGCCTGGCGCCGCCGCCCGATCTGTTTCTGGAAATTATCGTGATCCCGGCCATCCTGCATACGCCGTGGGCGCTCTTCCGCACCTACCCCCCGGCCGTGCAACTGGCCACCAAACACTGGCTCCTGACCTGGTTGGCCGCCGGCCAGGGCATGAACACGGACGTGATCTATGCCCAGTGAAACTTTCACCATCATCGTCGAAGCCGAAAATCGCACCAGAGCGATCTGGCAACAATTGCTGGACGATGCCGGCCGTGTGGCTAAAACCTTTGAAGCGACGGCGAATCTGCTGATGATGGTGCCGAAAGCTATGGCAGCTGTGGCGACCATCAAGGCATTGCAGGATATGGTGAAAATGGCCGTAGAAATGGGCAACTACGGCCAGGTGGTGGAACAGACCACACGCAAATTCATCGCCTTTACGGGCAGCGCCGCCCAGGCCGAGGTCAGCCTGCGCGCCATCCAGCGGGCCACCGATTACGGCCTCAACGCCATGCAAAGCATGGAAGCTACCTCCATGCTCCTCTCGATGGGCCTGGCCGATACGGGCGAGAAGGCGGCCCAACTGGCGCGCCTGGCCGTTATGCTCGGCCCGGCCTGGCGCGATGCCGAAACGAACATCCATGATTTCGCCATGCTGCTGGCCAACCAGACCATTCGCCGGCTGGACCAGTTCGGCCTCTCGGTGGAGGGCGTGCGCCAGCGCCAGAAGGAACTCATGGACCTCGGCCTGGCCCGCGACATAGCCTTTACGAACGCCGTGCTGGAAATTGGCACGCAGAAAATGCATGAGCTCGAGCAGGCTGGCTACCGGGCCGCCACCGGCGCCAGCCAGCTGAGCGCGGCTTTGGCCGACCTGCGCACCGAGCTGGCCAAACCGTTCGCCGGGCCGTTCTCGGCCATCGAAAGCGACCTGGCCAAAACGGTGCGCGCCATTACCGACCTGCTGGCCGGCCGGGACGTCGTCTTGCAGCAGGGCGACCGCGGCCTGACCCGCTGGCTGCTGGCTATGGCCACGCAAGGCGAGGAGGTCATGCGCCGCATGACGCAGGCTACCTCTGACACCGGCCAGGCGGTCGACAATCTGGCCCAGGCCTGGGACAATGCCTTGACCGTGATGTGGAACGGCCTCACGCGCGTCGAAGCCGCCGCCCGCCAGTTGCCCGATACGCTGGATCGGACGGCCGATGAAGTGGTCAATACCGCCGGCGTGCTGCGCCGCCTGCCCGATTCCCTTGAGCTGGAAATGAAAGTTTACCAGCGTTACTATCGGCAGAGTTTTCCCGACCGCCAGACGGCCGAGATTTACGGTTATCCGCCGCCGTATAACGAAGGACAGTTTGGCTTCACCTATACGTCCGGCCCAGAAGACGAACTGTCGCTGACCAAACGTCATCTGGCCCAACTCGCCGCCGCCGAAAAGGTGGCCGCCGCCTGGGAACGCGCCCAGATGACGGCCAACAGCCGCAGCGCCCAGCAATGGGGCGATGTCTATAGCCAGCAAGTATCTATCGTGCAAAACTTGCTGTCCGCAGGCATCCAGGCCAGCATCCAGTTGCAGGACTGGCGGCCGGGCGGCGCCGGCGGCCTGACCACCCCCGGCGCCAACGGGCCATTCGAGGACATCTATCGCCTGCAGGCCTGGCTGCGGGATCGCTCGTGGGCCGAGATCGCCGCCAAATACGGCATCCAGGAAGCCAGCCAGGGCGCCGAAATCGTGCGCAAGTTTCAACTGGGCCTCTGGGATGAGACGGTGACCCGCTTGATCGACGTGTCAGCCTTGCAGCAGATGGTCTTGACCCAAACCCAGGCCGAACAGTTCAAGCGGGCTTTCGCCGAACGTATCGCCGCCGCGACCGGCGTCAATACCAATGTGGTCAGCGCCGTCATCTACGGCGACGCCAGCGGCAACCCGGCCCAGCAAAGCCAACAGATGACCGAAACCGGCCAGAACATGGCTGGCTATCTGCTCAACGGCATCCGCCGGGCCGGCCCCGATCTGTTCGAGGCCGGCTATCAGGCCGCCCTCAGCTATCGGGCCGGCTGGCAAAAAGGCATGACCGAAAGCGATGCCAATGGCTCACAAAATGACGCCGGGAACGCCGGCGCTTACTCTCCGCCCACCGGCAGTTACCGCCGCTCGCGGGCGCGTTACGGCATGGAGTGATGATGTTGCGACGTTTGTGGGTCTGGGGTGCTCTGGCCGCCGGGCTGTTGCTGGCCGCCTGTAGCTGGCTGCTGGCGCCACCCGCCACGCCGCCGCCCGCGGCCGGGATGGGCCGCGGGGTGGCGTTGGCGCCCCGCCCGCTGCCGGACGCTACCCTGACCCTGACGACCTCACTGGTCATGACCGCCAATACCGGCTATGTCCTGACTTTGCCGACCGACTGGACCTACTACGGCCGCGACTTTTACTATACCCTGACCGTCAGTTTCTTAGATGGGGGTCCACCAACAACCTATCTGTCGGTCAGTTCCTCCGGCGCCACCGCCGCCATTCCGGTCGGCGGCACCGGCATCACGCGCACGGTAAGCTTCTATCGGGTGGGCAATCTGTCCAATTACGCCTCGTGCCAGCCTGTGCCCTGCTTCGTGCGCCTGTTCGCCGCCAACGGCCCCCTGACCGTGACGAACGTGCAGATCACGGCCGCCCAGGAACTGCGTGATACCGTCTACGTGACGGCCACGCCCTATCCCTGTGCAACGGCGCTCATTACCGGCGACAACAATCCGCCCGGCGGCTGGTCGAGCTATACGACCGGCGGCGGCGCCGTCATCGTTACCGTGGCGCCAACGCCCGGCGATTGTTATCAAGGCGGCTGCTGGGAGTGGCGCAGTCCGGGCGGCAGTAACTGGGCGCGCGTCGTCTGGCAAATCCCTACCCCCTATGCGCCCAACGCCGCGACGCCCGATAAAAGCCTGCACATCCGNTTTGCCGTCAAGCCGGTGGCCACGCCTGTGGTGGGCAGTCTTCCGCTCTGGCAGGCCATGTCCGGGCTAACGATCATGGGCTTCAACATGTACTACGAAGGCGGCCAGTGGGTGTTAACCAATAACGCGCCCAGCGCCACCTATCGCTGGAGCTATCCGGTGACGGAGTGGATGTGGGTGGACATCTATGCCGATCAGCAGCCGGAGAGCTATCTGCGCACGCGCACGCCCGAACCGGACGAATTGCCCTACCGGGTGGCTATCAACGGCACGCCCTTGCCCACGCCGACCCCCAGCGGCGGCAGCTACGTGGTCGGCTGGACATGTAGCGGGTCTTATTGTGACACCGAATACCAGTGGTATCGCATCACCGATAAGGCCTTCCGCTATCGGGCCGACGAGATTTTGTTCGAAATCTGTCGCTGTCCGGGCGGCACCTGTCCCTCGCCGACGCCGGGCGTCCTGGCCTGGACGGTAACCGCCTCGCCCACCCGCTCGCCGACGGTCACGCGCACGCCGACCCACACGCCGACCCGCACACCCACGCCAACGGCGACCCGCACGCCAACCCGCACGCCAACCCCGCTGTCGCCCGTGCCGTCGCCCACGCCCACCCGTACTTTTACGCCCTGGCCACCGACCGCCACGCGCACGCTGACGCCGACGCGCTGGCCGCCACCGACTGCCCGTCCCACGGAAACGGCCACCACCACCCGTTTCCCGACGGCGACGGCCACGTCCCGCCCGACCGGCACCATCACACCCACGGCCACGGCCACGGCCACCCGCACGCCGACCACGCTGCCGCCAGCCACAGCCCGTTGCCCGGCCGTGAACCTGACGCCCGACGGCCAGTTGAACGAGTGGAGCGGCCAGCCCATGTATTGGCTGGCCGCCGCCAACGCCGCTTACGTGCAGCCGCCGGTCTGGACGCCGACGCCGGTCGCCGTGGCCTCGGCCACGCGCTTCGTGACCGGCACCCCGCCCACGCCCACGCCTACGGCCACGGCCACGCCAACGCCAGCCACCGCGCTGCAATGGGCGTGCGGCCATCTGGACACCGGCCTGGCCGTGGCTGTGATCATCACGGATACCACGCCCTTCACGCCGACCGGCACGCTGAGCGACGGCGATGCCCTGCTGCTCGGCCTGGACGCCACGCAAACCATCGTGGTGAGCCGGGACGGCCGCCTGACCCGCAACGGCGTGCCGCTGGCGGCCACCGTGGTCGTGAGCCCTACGCTGACCGGCTGGCAGGCCGAATTGTGGTTGAGCGCCGGACAGCTGGGCCAGGCCCTGACGCCCGGCGCCTGGCTCGATCTGTTGTTTGGTTATTTCGACCGCCTGAGCGCCAACGCTCGCTGGTTCTGGCAGAGCGTGCGCTATCGGGCTACCGCCGAATGAGGGAGGGGGGATGTATCGTCTGCTGGAGTTCGCCGGCCTGACCTTGCCCCGTGCGGCGGCAGTGGCCGAACTGTCCACCGCCCCCAGCCGGCCGCGCGTCGTCGGCGGCCACGGGGGTGTCTACGACCTCGACGGCCAAAATCAGGCGCAGCCCGAATTGCCCTATACCCTGACCTATCGGTGCGAAATCCTGGGCAACAACCTGAACACCCTGCGCCAGACGCTCGACGCCTGGCGCAGCCGACGCGGCAAGGTCGGCAGCCTGGTGCGCCAGGCGCTCAATGATGGCGCCGAACACCAGGCCACGGCCCGCCTGTTGCAGCTGCGCCTCGAACGCCAGGCCCAACAGGTCTATGTGCAACCGGTGGAGTTCCAGTTCCTGATCTTGAGCCGCTGGCGCGCCATGACGCCGACCATCAGTCAGTACGTGATCGGCGGTTCCCAACCGTGGCAGGTGGTGATTGCCGGCACGGCGCCGGTGACGGACGCCGTGTTGACCCTTTCACCGGCGGCGCCAACGGCCTGGTGGCAGGTCATTGTGTACAACGGCGACGTGATCGGCGCGCCGGCCTGCGCCTGGCGCTATGCGCCGGCGACGCCGTTCAGCGCTCCGGTGACCGTGGACGCTGGCGCCTGGACGGTGCGTTGCCAGCAGCAGGACGCCTACGCCAACCTGCATCTGCTCGGCGAACACCGCTATCCGACGCTGCTCTATCTGCCGGTCGGTACGTCGTGGATCGTGCCCACCACGAATACGGCCAGCGGCACGGTGCAGCTGACCTGTTACGAGTGCTACGAATGACGCTTTGGATTGACATCGAAGACGAACATGGCCGCAAACTGGGGCCGGGGCCGTTGACGCAAGCCCGCAACTGGCATTACACGGCACGCGTGGACGCCGCCGGGGAATTCGGCTTCGAGGTGCCATTGGCCGATCCGCTGGCCAGCCAGTTGCAATTGCGCCGCTGTATCCGGGCCTGGACGGTGCTGGCCGACGGCCTGACCTGTCTGGGGGCCGGCCGCATCGAGCGCCTGGAACGGCGGGGCGATCAGGTGCTGGTGAGCGGCGGCGATCTGCTGCGGGAACTGGCCGACCGCCATGTCGGCGATCTGTGGCTGGCCGATACCGTGTGCGAACACGCCGCCCGCGTGGGCGCCTTCGTCTGGAGCGGCCAGCCTTATGAATCCGTGTGGCGCGAGCTGTCTGAGGTCACCGATTACGCTGTCGGCGATACCAGCACCTACTACCATTTCGAGCATTTCCATCAGGGCTGGATCGGCGGCAACGGCAACTATTTCATTTACATCGGCCACCTGCGCCAGTTTCATCGGGTGGACTTCGTGTTGGGCCCCCAGGTCAACACGGCGCCGGGCGACTGGCGTGTGCAGTACTTCGATATAGATAAATTTGGCTGGTACGACCTCGACATCACGGCCAACACGACCAAAGTCGGCAATACCTGGTTTGCGCAGTCGGGTTACATCGAATTCACGATCCCCGAAACGTGGACCCTGGAAGGCCTGTACAGCGGGCCGATCTACGATATCCGCATCTCGCAGTGGTGCGCCGATGAGGTGACCTTCGACCTGGCCGATGTTGCCGTCTCCTATACGCAGCCGACCACGGCCGGGCTGGTGCGCATCATGGCCCAGGCGCCGGACACCTGGAACCTGGACGGCGTGCACGGCTACCTGGCCACGCAGCCGCCGCAACCCGTGGCCGAAGAGCGCCTGCGCAATGGCCATTGGGCTACCTACAGCGGCACGCCGGACGACGGCGTGACCGATGTGTTTGCCGACTGGAGCAACAGCGGCGCCGACGCCAACCATCGGCTGGAAGCCACCACCTATGGCGGCGACCACGTGCTCAAGATCGTGGCAGGCACGGCCGGCCGGCCATGCATTGCGCAGACGGTGAATGTCAATCAGGTGGATCACCTGCTGACGTTGCGCACGGCCAGCGACGGCGCAGCGCAATTGCTCTGGCGCCTGAGCGACGCCGATACCGGCCGCACCCTGACCGGCTGGATTTACACCAACCTGACCGCGCCGACCTGGACGACCTATCAGCGGCGCTTCGCTGTGCCGCCCAACGTGAGCCGGCTGACGCTGGAACTGACGGCCACCGTCGGCGTGGTGTACGTGGACGCCGTGAGCCTGCAGGAGGTGAACGCCGGCGAGGTGTACCTGGAGTTTGCCCAGGAAAGCGTGCTGGAGGCGCTCAACCGGCTGGCTGAACAGACCGGCGAACACTTCATCGCTGGCTATGGCGGCAGCCGGGAAGTGGTGTGGCTGGGCTTCGACCGGCCGGCCAGCGCCGTCTATGCCGTGGGCGGAACGCCGCAGGCCGCCATGCAGGAACGGCCAGAAGTGGCCGTGCTGTTGAGCCTGGCCGAAGTGGGCGAGGCGAGCGAACTGGCCAGCCGGGTCTATCCTTACGGCGCCGCCTTCGGCAACCGCCGCATCACGCTGGCGGCCTGCACACGGGCCGCGCCGGCCGGCTATGCCCTCAATCCGGTGGAGAACTACATCGAACGCCTGGACGTGGCCTATGGCCGTCGTGATAAGGTGCTGGAATATCCGGACATCGTGTGCTACGAGCCGGGCCAGTCGGCGCAGCGCGATGCGGCCAACATGCTCTTCGACCGGGCCCTGACCTGGCTGCGCCTGCACAGCTGCAATGCCGCCGAACAGGCTGCTGGCCAGTTGCCCAAAGTGTACGAATTGACCCTCCTCAGCCAACGGCCGCTTTATCCGGGCCACAGCCTGCGCGTGACCTGGGTGGAATGGCGCGACGACACTCCGGTGCGCGTGCTGGACGACACGCTCTGGCTGAGCGAGGTGCGCCAGCAGCAGGACGCCAACGGCGCATTGCGCTGGCAGGTGACGGCGGCCAATACGGTCTGGCTGGAGCGCGACGACGCCGAGGCGCTGGCTCAGGAAACTCGCCTGAACCGGGCCGTGCGCCGGCGGCCGCACAGCATAGCCGCGGCCGGCGGCAGCCTGATCCCGGCGCCGACCCTGACCGATCATGCGGCGTTGCGGCATCTCGACTTTGCCGAGAGCGGGCACACGGGCTTTCAGGCCGAGTACGGCCCACAAACGGCCCGCACCGTGCTGGCCGGGCCGACCAGCGGCGCGCCGGCCACGCCGACCTTCCGGGCGCTCTTGCCCGCCGATCTGCCAGCGACGACCGTCTTCAACCCCCTGACCGCCGATCTGGACTTCGCCGGCTTCCAGGCCATTGCAATGGCCTGTCACCGCGGCACAACGTTTCCCACCAACCCTACAACCGGCCAGTGGTTCTTCCATACCACGGCTCAGGTGCTGTTTCAGTACAGCGGCACGGCCTGGAAGCCGCTGGTGGGCTTTGCCAACCTGAACCTCTACGTGGACGACGCGCTGGGCAGCGACGCCGTGGGCCAGGGTTTGGCGCCAGGCAGCGGCGCCACCAAGACGATCCAATACGCTCTGAACAACCTGGTGCCGCCGTTGACGGTGGCCAGCGTCGAAGTCACTATCTGGATTGCGGCTGGCACGTACATTGAGAACATCAATGTACCATACTCGACCGCTCTGGTGCGCTTGAGCGGTGCTTACACCGCAGTGGCCACGGGCACGGCCACGGGTGTCTATGTCACGGGCACGACCTCTAATCCGGGCGCGACGCAAACCGGCACCATCAGCACGCCGACCGGCGGCAGCACGACGGTGACGGTCAACGGCGGCACCACGGCGAACTGCTACCCAGGGCAGATCATCTTTGCCACGACCGATCCGACCAAAGCGGCCCTGATCACGCAGGTTGTGGACAACACGACGCTGCAGATTGATCGAGTGCTGGATTTGAGCGGCGGTTATGCCTGGGGCGTGGCTGGGGCGACCTATATAGATGCCAATGCCGTCTGGAGCGACGATCAATACAATGGTCATTTCTTGATTTACAATCGCAGCGGCGATGCGGGCACGGATGCCACACGCGCGTATCCGATCATGGCAACATCGGCCACACGTAAGAGCCTGACCGTCGGCGCCCGGCCCTACACCAATGCCGCCAATGGCCAGCCGTACAGCATTGCCCGCCTGGACACGGTGTTGCAGGGCACCGTGACCGGAGCTGCTTCTTCGAACGTCGTCTTGCGTTGGTTGCGGGTGGCGCCGACGGCAAGCGATGCACAGATCGTGGTTGTGCCGCGTTACGGCAACTGGCAGCTTTATGCTTGCCATGTGGTGGGCACAGTCAACTCTTTTCCTATCTATGCAGTAGTCTTTCCATCACGTCTTGTTTTTTCCAACAGTTATCTTAGTGGTCAATCATTTATAGGTATTTATATTATCAATGGCCCCCAGGCGATAGTTCAGTGGTCCTGGTTGAATTTACAGAACAACAATTCTAGTTACGGTGTTATCCGTATTGAACGCACTTCCGTATGCACGCTAAGTAGTAATGTTATACTCAATGTTACTTACCGTTGTGGGGGCGAAGCATTTTCGCTGGGTACCATTAACTTCACGACCTGTTGTCCCATGCTACGCATGGGCGGCACGCACTCAACGGCTTTTCTGGTGCGTGCTGGCGGTACGGCTAACAATGCCGCCGCGCAATACAACAGCATTTACGGTTACAGTACACCGTGGGATGTGCAGACGCAATCCTTCGGCAGCGCCGACTATCCCACTTATCCACTCAACTTAGCTGAGCAGACGGCAACGCCAACGGCGGCTACCGATCTGGTGCGTCTTTATGCACTCAACCAGAACAACGAGGCGGGCAACGAGGCGTTGCATGTGCTCAGCGAGGCCAACTACCTGCTTAAGTTCGGCAATCGCCTGGCGGCCGGCGGCGGCCGCCAGAAGGCCGTGCGCACCGTGTCGGGCACGGTCACGGCGACGGTGGCCGACTACATCCTGCTGGCCGACGCCACGGCGGGCCGGGTGACGATCAACCTGCCGACGGCGGCCAGCGCCTGGGACAGCGGTCTGAACGCTGGCAGCGAGCTGGTGGTCAAGAAGATAGACAACACGGGCAATCCGGTGGTGCTGGATGCGGCGGGCAGCGAACTGATTGACGGCAGCCTGATCTATACCCTGGTTGCGCCGCAGGCCGCCGTGACCATCGTGAGCAACGGCAGCGGCTGGTACGTGGCGCAGCAGGTCATTCCGCCGCTGCGCGAGGTGGTGGCCTTGCGGCGCACGCTGCGCCCGGATGCTTTGACCAATCCCTGGCCTACCGTGGCCAGCGGTCGGTCGGTCATGGCGGAACTGGCCGAGCTGACCAGCGGCCCACCCGTGGCCATCGGCCGCCAGGCGCCGCCGCAACCGGCCATCGGCCAACTCTGGCTGCGCTTGCAATAGGAGGAGATATGGCGATCACGACCCTGGACGGCGCTCTGGCGGGCATGCAATACCCGCGGGAGTTCGTCAAAGCTTTGACCGGCACCCTGGTGGCCGGGCGGCCCCACTCGCTCTTCTATCTGGCGGGCATTCCCCCGGCCGGCAGTGCGCCGGCGCCGGGCATCGGCGGCGAGGTGCTCACCTCGCTGAGCGGCCAGATTCCCTTCAGCAATCCGGTCTCCGGCAACACCTACCTGGCCCGGTTTCAGGCTCAGGCCGGCCAGGCCGGGACCCTGTGGCTGTGTGACCGCCTGTGGCAGAACAGCGGCATTGACGTGACCAGCACGGCCGAACAGGTCTTCACGGGCAGCGCCCAGATTCCGCCGCGCGACGCCAACGGCAGCAACGCCGGCGACGGCGTCTATGCGGCGGTCGAGGTGTCGGCCACGACTGGCACTGGTACGCCGACCCTGACCCTGAAATACACGAATCAGGCAGGGACGGCGGGCCAGACGGCCACCAACATCATCGCTACGGCGGCCTCAGCGCCAGCGGGCACGTTCTATCCCATCGGCCTGGCCGCCGGCGACACGGGCATCCGCAAGGCCGAGAGCCTGACCCTTTCGGCAACCTGGACCAGCGGCACGATCCACGTCATCCTGTACCGCATCATCGCCCGCCTGGAACTGACGGCGGCGCACACACCGAACGCGCTGGATGCGCTCACCGGCGGCTTCGTGCGCCTGCACAACAACAGCGTGCCGTTTCTGGTCTTCGTGCCCAGCACAACCACCTCGGTCAACATCATGGGCCAGGTGATTTGGACGCAAGGCTGAGGTGCAGCATGTACATCACGCCTTATGGTCAAAAACTGGTGGCTACGGCCTTGTTGGGCGGTCGTCGTCGCAGCAGCCCCTTACGGCTGCTGGCGTACACTCAACGTAGTGTCCACCCCGAACCCTGGCTGAACTGGTGGCTGGGCGCGCAGACGGCGACCTGGTACATCTGGAACGGTTATCGGTGGTTGGCCCTGGCCGCCACGTGAGAGGTGCGCTATGCCGATTGTGGTGACACCGACGCCGGAGATTGTCACGCCGCCGACCGTGTACCGTATCTGCGGCATCTCCATGCATCAGGTAGCCGAGCCGGTGCGCCTGGACAGCCGGTGGGACCCGGAGACGGGCGCCCTGACGGTGCAGCCGGCGGCCAACGGCTGGCTGGTGGTGGAGTGGGAAGCGGGCGACTATGCGGACGATGGCCGGTTTGTGGCCCAGCAACGCGGCACGACCCGCATCGGCGAGGAGGCGTTCCTGAGCTACCTCAATGATCGGGTGGGCGCGGCGATTGCGGCCATGCTCGAACTGTACCTGCATCAGGCGATGGTCGAGATGGGCGTTTTCCCGGTCGGGCAAAATCAGATTGCGCCCGAAAAATTGACCACCATTGCCTCGTTTTGCGGCTGGTTTCTGGCTACCTGGCAGCCGCCGGCGCGCCTGCCGCGGCGTGCGCCAGCGGTACAGCGTTTTTTAGAACAGGTGAGCTCACTTCATGAACCTGCAACGCATCCTGTTCATCGCGCCGGATAGCGAACTGGGCGCAGCGCAAGAGATCGAGCCGCTGTACGATTACGGCTATCAGGTGCAGGCCGTGCAGGGGCGGGTGACCCGCCAGCGGCTCTTCGACATCGTGCGGCGCAACGAATACGACATCATCCACTTTGTGGCGCACGGCAGCCATGAGAACGTTCAGCTATCCGGCGATCTGCTGGATGCGTCGGGCCTGGTGCAACTGGTGCGGGCGGCCAAAGCGCAACTGGTTTTTTTGAACAGTTGCGCCTCGGCCATGCTGGGGCAGATTCTGATTGACGAGGAGGCGGCCGCCGCCGTCATCGTCACCCTGGACGTGATTGCCGACAACGTGGCCCGGGAAACGGCGCAGGTGTTTTATCGTGAACTGGCGCGCACCAACGATATTCGGCAGGCGTTTGTGGCCTCCAAGCCGCCCGTGCGCGGGGGCTATGTCTTGCTGCACAACGGTCGCCTGGACGAACTGCGCTTTGCGCCAATCCTGGCGCGGCTGGATCACCTGCAGGAATTATTGACCAACAACAATGAAGAGCATGAACGTTTTCGCAAGATCATCGTGGACATCACGATGGACATGGGGGCTTTGCATGAATCGGTGTTAACAGGGGAGCGGTTGAAACGTTGGTTTCTGGCCGTGCTGGTGGCCTTTACCAGCGGCACGTTGCTGTTGGAGGCTTTGTTCGTCTTGCTGGTGGTGCGCCGATGATGCCGGAGTGGTTGGCTTTGCTGTTGGCCTTCGTTTTCGGGCTGGCCTTCAATGCCTGGGTGGGACGCCAGCGGGAGCATAGCCTGGTGGCCCTGTGGGTGGCGTTCGGCATGGCCGTCCTGTTGCTGCTGGCGGCGCTGGTGGATGATCGGTCGGCGTTGCGTCTGACGTTGCACTGGCGGGACTGGCACATACCGCTGAACAACTATGCCCATGCCAGCCTGTACATTTTGCGCTTCTGTATCGCCGGCGGCACGCCCATGATCATTGGCAGCCTGTGGCGACAATTGAATCGTTTGATGCAGTGAGCGCGCCATCATGAGCACAACACAGGATATTTTGACACCGGCCGATTTGGAGCAGGTGACCATTGTGGTGCCGGTGGGGTTGTATGCGCAGGCCAAAGCCGCCCGCTGGTGGGTGGAAGAGGGCTTGCGGGCTGAGGAAAACCTGTTGTACAGCCGGGCCGAGGCGATCTGGCGGGAGTTGGTCAAGCCGTTCGGCCTGTTGTATCGCTTAGAGGCGACGGCCGCCCAGGTAGAAGAGTGCGTCACCGGGCGGCCGGCGTCGGTCAGTTGAAGAGCTGGCGACGCAGATCGGCGATGCGCCGCTCGATGCTGCGCAGCTCCAGCTGCGCCCGCGTGTGCCAGGGTGTGCCCGGCGCATGGCGGGCCAGCACGGCGCGCTTGTGGGCCGCCTTGGCCTCGGCGGTCCGCAGTTGGGCCTCTAACGTTTTCTTGCTCCCTGTACGCATGGCTTTTTCTCCTTCATTCGTCTTCCAAAACCTGGCGTCCGAAAATGACCGCCGCCTGGCGGTAGATGGCGCTGTGGCGTGGAAAAAATGTCGTCACCAGGTGGCGGAAGCGATCATAGCCGACGGCGTACACCTCGCCATCTACGCACACGGCGTAATTGCTGACGCGCCTGGACATGTGGCCCAGGCAAACGGCCAGACGCAGTTCGATCAGTCCGGCAATGCGCCGACACAGTTCGGCCGGCTGGCGCACGCCGAAACGTTGCCGGGCCCGTTTTTGAGCGTGCCAGCGCAAGGCGCGCTCGCGCGCCCGCCGTTCACGTTTTGTCATGTTGCTCATCCGGCCGGGCCTCTTCAAGTTGCAGGCCTCGGCTTTGCACCCAGCGTTGGGCGGCGGCCAACAGCTGTTCCTTGAGCGCTACGTTGGCCTGTTGCCGCCATAGCGGTTTGTTACCGGCCATGACGCTCACCACCACGATGCGCCGCGTCCAGGCCGCCGGCCGGGCCTCGATGCGCCCCCGGCAGTTGTTGCGCATCAGCGGCACCACGATATGG
>JAOADB010000272.1 GCA_026417535.1 Caldilineales bacterium | reverse complement strand
TTACCGCATCGTGCAGGAGGCGATGACCAACGCCGCCCGCCACGGGCAGCCCACGCTCATCAGCGTACTCCTCACGCGGCGGGATGGCCACGTCCAGGCCATCGTCGAGGACAATGGCTGCGGCTTCGACGTGGAGGCGGCCCGTCGCGCCGGTCGCTCGGTCGGTCTTCACGGCATGGCCGAGCGTGCCGAGCTCATCGGTGGTCGGCTGGACATCGAAAGCGGCGCCAACGGCACGGCGGTGTACGTCGAGGTGCCTGTTCCATGAAGCTCATCCGCATCCTCCTGGCCGACGACCATGCCGTGCTGCGGGCCGGTTTGAAGGCCCTGCTCAACGCCGAACCCGATATGACCGTGGTCGGCGAGGCCGCCGACGGCGAGGCGTGCGTGCGCCAAGCTACCATGCTGCGCCCCGACATCGTGCTGCTCGACATCAACATGCCCCGTTGCAACGGTCTGGAGGCGCTAGCGCGGCTGCGCGCCGAGGCGCCGGAAAGCCGGGTGTTGGTGCTGACCATGCACGACGACGTCGGCTATCTGCGCCAGGTGCTCGCTGCCGGTGGTGCGGGCTACGTGCTCAAGCAAGCGGCGAGCGAAGAGCTGCTATCGGCCATTCGCGCCGTGCGCGACGGGGGCATCTACCTGCACCCTCGGCACACCAAGGCGTTGTTGGAAGGCACGTTGGACCGGGAGCATGGCCGGGCTGCCGCCTCGGACGAGAAAGGGGGATTGGCGCTGCTCAGCGAGCGGGAACGCCAGGTGCTGCGCCTGGTGGCCTTGGGGTATCGCAACAGCGAAATCGCCGAGATGCTTTGCCTGAGTGTGAAGACGGTGGAGACCTACAAAACGCGGCTGATGGAGAAGCTGGGTCTGCGCAGCCGCGCGGCGCTGGTGCGCTTCGCGCTCGAGGCGGGGGTGTTGGAAGAGGGCTAAGCGGGTTTGGTCGCCCGTCGGTGGGCGGCTACAATCGCTCTGTTCACCCCATCCCCTTGTTACAAGGAGTTGCCATGACCGTCACTGCCGTTGTCGGCGCCCAATGGGGCGACGAAGGCAAAGGCCGCATCATTGACTACCTGGCCCAGCAGGCCGATGTGGTCATCCGTTTTCAGGGCGGCGATAACGCCGGCCATACCGTCATCAACGAGTACGGTAAACACGCCCTGCACCTCATCCCCAGCGGCATCTTCAACCCCGCCACCCAAAACATCATCGGCACGGGCTGCGTCGTCAATCCCCAATCGCTGCTCGAGGAAATGGACCACCTGGCCGCGGCCGGGGTCAACCTCGACAACCTCTGGATCAGCTCGCGCGCCCAGATGGTCCTGCCCTACCATCGCACCCTCGACATCCTCGAAGAAGCCGCCCGCGGCAAGGACACCATCGGCACCACCCGTCGCGGCATCGGCCCGGCCTATGCCGACAAGGCCGCCCGTTCCGGCCTGCGCATGGGCGACCTGCTGCAGCCCGACTGGCTACGGGCCCGTCTCGACAACGCCCTGCGCACGGTCAACCGCAAGCTGGAGATCCTGGGCGGCGAACCGGTGGATGGCGATGCCCTGTACGAGCTGTGTCTGGAGTTCCGGGCCCGATTGGGCCGGCGCATCGTGGACACGGTTCCCCTCATCCGCCGGGCCCTCGAGATCGGCGCCGATATCCTCCTGGAAGGCCAGCTCGGCGTCATGCGCGATCTCGATTGGGGCATCTACCCCTATGTCACGAGCAGCAACCCCACGGCCGCGTACGCCGCCAGTGGCGCCGGTCTGCCCGCCCGGTGCATTGACCGAGTCATCGGCGTGGTCAAGGCTTACAGCACGGCCGTGGGCGATGGCCCCTTCCCCACCGAGCTGTTCGACGCCGACGGCGAGAAACTGCGGGAGATCGGCCAGGAGTTCGGCGCCACCACCGGCCGACCCCGGCGTTGCGGTTGGTTCGACGGCGTGGCCATCGGCTACGCGGCCTGGCTCAACGGCATGACCGGCCTGGCCATCACCAAGCTCGATGTCCTCGACCATTTCGAGACGATCAAAATCTGCACCGGCTATCGCCTGCCCGGCGGCGAAGTCATCACCGACTCGATGCCCGATACGCCCGTGCTCTACCAGGTCACACCCGTGTACGAATCGTGGCCGGGCTGGATGACCTCCACCGCCCATTGCCGTTCCTGGGACGACCTGCCCAAGCAGGCCCGCGCCTACATCCACCGCCTGAGCGAGCTGGCCGGCATCAAGGTGGATTACGTCTCCGTTGGCCCGGAGCGAGAGCAGATGTTCGCCGTGTGAGGGTCACCGCGGCGTGAAGCTTCCGGTGAACGAGGCCGGGAATCCAGGGCCGAATCCGGAACGGGTGTATTCCACGTGCGGTAAGCGCGTAAGATCGGCCCGTCTTTTCCCTTCTGAAGAGTGTACTCCCTCCGCCCGGTCGGGAGAGACCATCCACTTTCGCTTTCCAGGAGTTGTCCATGTCCAAACCCTTCGTCGTGACCGATCAGGACTTCGAGGAAAAGGTTCTGCAAAGCCGCGAGGTCGTCGTCACCGATTTTTGGGCCGAATGGTGCGGCCCGTGCAAAATGATCGCGCCCGTGCTCGATGAAATCGCCCGCGAATACGACGGCAAGCTCAAGGTGGCCAAGCTCGATGTAGACACCAACCCCAGCACGGCCATGGCCTACGGCGTCCTCAGCATCCCCACCCTGCTCGTGTTCAAAAACGGTCAACCCGTCGAGCGCATCGTCGGCTACATGCCCAAGGAACGGCTACTCAGCCGCATCCGGCCGCACCTCTCTTGAGTAACCGTTCGCTTCGCGGTGTTTGGTGGTAACTGGTAACTGGTTACTAGTAGCTAGTAACCAGTTACCAATTCACCAAACGTCGCGCCATTTGGAACAGCCCCCAGACAACGGCCAGTAAGGTCAGGTGCAGCCCCAGGGTGACGGCCAGACCGGCAGCCAGGGCGGCAAAAGCCCCTTGCAATGCCGTCGTCCATTCCGGGGGAAGGGCCGGCACCCAACCCACCGCGTAGAGCGCCGTCAGTACCGCGGCCAGATAGACCAGCATCCGCTGCACAGGCGCGCGGTCGGGCGCGCTGAGAAACATGGCGTCGCTGATCGCGAACAGGAGATAGAGCCGGAGCCAGGCATCGGGCCCGCGCAGCCCGGCCGCCACCACGGCCCCGATATCGGCCCAGCGCCGGGCCAGCCAGGCCTGCTGCAAGGCCGACACCTCGAACAGGCCCGTCGCCAGCCAATAGGTCAGCAGGCAGCCCACCAGCAAGGGCGCCAGCCCGATCAACGTGTGCTGCCACAGCGCACCCCCGCGCACGGTCACGAAGCCCAGCTGGTAGCTGCCGCCGCGGCCGCGGGAGGGGAAAATGGAGATGGACCCCGTGCGCACGCCCACCAGCTTCGCCATCAGCCAGTGGCTGGCCTCGTGGACGACGGTGCCGGGCAACAGCACGAGGGCATAGAGGCTGCTGGCGGCGTTTGGGCTGCGGGTCAGAAGATAGACCGTGGACAAAAAATACCAGGTCAACCGACGACCGGTCAGCCATACCGCCGCCAGCAAAACCAGGCTCCAAAAGAGCGGCGCCCAGGGACCGAGCATGGGGGAAATCGGCCACGGGTCGCAGCCGGCGCGCGGTCAGAGACCGCGCGCCCGGGCGGTCTCGCGCACCATGGCGACGCACGACGCGACCGTCAGGCTGGCGCCGCCGACGAGCGCGCCGTCAATTTCGGGTTGGAGCATGAACTCGTAGATGTTCTGGGCATTGGTGCTGCCGCCGTACTGGATACGGATGGCCTGGGCCGTGGCCTCGCCGAACAACTCGGCCACCACCCCGCGTACGCTCAGGCCGATGATACGGTTGGCATCCACCGGCGTGGCCGTCAGACCCGTGCCGATGGCCCAAATCGGCTCGTAGGCGATGACCAGCCGGGCCACCTGCTCGGCCGTCAGCCCGGCCAAGGCCGCCCGCACCTGTTGCCCCACAAAGGCATCCGTCTCCCCGCGGCGGTTCTGCTCCAGGCTCTCGCCCACGCAGATGATGGGCGTGATGCCGTGGGCCAATAGGGCCTTGGCCTTGCGGTTGACCCACTCATCGGTCTCGCCGAACAGCGCCCGGCGTTCGGAATGGCCGATGATGCAGTACGAGGCCAGGCCGACCAACATCCCCGGCGCGATTTCGCCGGTATAGGCCCCTTTCTCCTCCCAGAACACATCCTGGGCGCCTACCCCCACCGTCGTGCCGGCCAGGGCCTGGGCCACGGCGCCGGCGATGTCCACCGGCGCCGGCCGGATAGGCCGCAGGTAGAACAGGCTGTCGCTCAGCGCCTCCATGGCCTCGGCCGCGCTGCGCCCGATCTCGGCCAGGTTCGTGGCCAGATAGGGGTCCGCCGCCAGACTGGCCTGGCATTTGTCCTGGATGCCCTCGACGCGCACGGGGATGATGCCGATTTTGTTGTTGAGCCGGTGGAGCAAATTGGCGGCGATATCGCCCACCGCGGCAAAGGTCTCGGCCGCGGCCCGTTGTTCGTGGGCCAGCCGCAGCGCCTCCTGATGGGCCGCGCTGCGCACGGCCAACGCCGCGTAGTGGGCCAGGAAGGTGAGGACCTTGCGGTCCCAATCCGAGGCCTCCAGCCGGGTGGCCGCGTCGGCGGTGTTGTACACGCTCAGCGCGCCCAGCGGCATCCCATCGGCGGTCACCATGTCCTCCTT
>JAOADB010000271.1 GCA_026417535.1 Caldilineales bacterium | reverse complement strand
CGTATAGGCTGAACGCAAGGCCGGCTCGAAACGGCCGAGTCCGGGCAGCGCCGCCCACATCCGCAGGCCCCACGCCACCAACGTCCGCGAACGGGTGAGGAGCACGAACAGGAGCATCAGCCCGGCCACGCCGAGCAACGTCCACAGCAGCGGGCCCTGGCCGACAAAGCCGAACAGTCCGGCCAGGGCCAGGACGAACATGGCCAGCCCGTCGGTGATCCGTTCGGCCAGGACGATGGGTGCCGAGCGGGCCATGCCTGTGCCGGTGCCGGCCTTGAGCAGGTAGCTTTTCAACAGCTCGCCCACCTTGCCGGGGGTCAGCACCATCGGGAACGCGGCGAGGAAAATGCCCAGGCTGCGCCCGCGCGGCAGGTTCACCCCGAACACGCGCAGATAGTACTGCCACTTGACGAACCGTAAGGCGTAGTTGACCAGGGTCAGGCCCACGAGCAGGGGCGCCAAAGCCCAGGGAAAAGCGGTAAGATGGCGGCGCAGTTCGCCGAAATCGCCCCACAGGGCCAGGATGAAACCGACGCCGATGCCGAAAAACAGTCCCCAAAGTAACTTACGGTGCAGGTCACGGATGCGCATGGCCCCAGTATAACCGGGAGCGCAAGGGCGGGCAAGCGGGGGTCACCCTTAGGCGTTGCATCGCACCCGCTCCCTCTCGCGGCGCCCGCTGCGCCTGCCCCCTGTGCCCGGCGATGTCCACGATCGGCGGCGCCGAGCCACGCCGGGGCGAGGCGCATGGCGTAGGGAAAGCGTAGGCCAGACGGCGGCTTGAGGGCTTTGACAGTTCCCCTCCGAAGCGGTATACTAACAACCGTTAAAGGTCGGCTCCGTGCCGAGTTTTAGCCCAAGGAAAGCACGCTCGTGAAAGCCCCATCCCGTATTCCCGTTCCGGCGGATTGAAAAGCACCCGTTGCCCTCGGCGCGGGTGCTTGTTTTTTTCACTGCCTCTCAATCACTCGTTACCAATACCCTTTCTCAGGAGGTCCTGCATGGATTCGGCCATGATCAGCAAGATCATGAAGGCGAAGCGCTACGCCGAAGAGCGTGATCGCATGCATTTCCGGCAGTTCACCGTCGTTTTCACTGGTGACCATCGTGACCACACCGTCGTTTACGAACAGGGGCATTGGTCGTGCACGTGCGATTTCTTTGCCCAGCGTGGAGTTTGCAGTCACACCATGGCCCTGGAAAAGGTCCTGGAAGGGATGCTTTCCGAGGCGCCGGAGCCGGTACCGGCCTGAAAGCGGCCTGTTTGGATAGGAAACGCAAGGGACTCGGCGCGCGCCGGGTCCCTTTTTTGTCATCGTAGGCAGACGGAAGATGCCGCGCGAGATGGCATCTTGCTCTACGTCTTTTGTCGCACCGTAACGGCTCAGGCCGAGGCCCTACGCTCCGGATGGGTCTTCGCTTCTCGCCATCGGCCGTCCGCCAGGAAGACGGACGAAAGACGAAGAAAATTGGGGCTCCTCACCCCTTGATCCTTCTTTCGTCCGGCCGCAGGCCGGGGAGAGGGCGCTTCGTAGCGGATGGGCCTTGCTCCCTCAAGTCCCTCCAAACTCCCCCAAGTTCCCCCTTCACTCCTCGCCGAACACCCGTAGCGCCGGATCGCCTAGGAGGGCAAAGGTGAATAGAACATCGCGCTGGCCCACATTCGTAGGATCGAGCGTGCGCAGGGAGGCCAGCAGCGCCTCGCCGAGGGTAGGCTTGTGAAACAGGTGGTGGGCGAAAAGCGCCTGCGCCAGCGCATCCTGATCGGTGGCGTAGGTCTCGGCTGTTGGCACCAACGCCGCGACGATGCCGCTATTCGGCGCCAGCATCAGCGCCTCGCCCAGGGATTGGCGCTGCGGATGGAGGAAATACCCGCTGAGACAGGCCCACATGAAGACGACACCGAGCCGATTCCCGGCCTGCAGCTGCCCCACATCCTCCACGCGCAGGATGGCCTCTTGCGCCCACAGGTCGAGCGCGCCGTGTCCCATGTAGTTCACCAGGCGCCGACCTTCGTTCAGACCTTGCCGCAGGGCCGAACGCACATCGGCATCCACACCGATGGTCAGCGCCGTCGGGTGGAACGCGTCCGGCAGGAGCGCCATCAGGCGATGGTTGAATTCGCGGAAGAAGGGGTCATCGTTGTCGGCCACGAAAAGCATCGCCTGCCGCCACGCGCCATCCGGCAGCGCCTGCTCATAGGTCAGGGTCTTGGCAACCAGGGCGGCCACATCGGCCGGCGTCTGGGCAGGGAAACGGCCCAGGGCCAGGTCGGGCCGGACGTCGCCGTCGAGGTCGGCCAGAGCGACATCGCTCGCCGTCTCGCCCATGACCTGGGTGCGCACCATCGCCGTGGGGATGCGGTTCTTGTACGGCCCTTGCAGGTAGTCCTGCGGATCGTAACTGGCATCGCCCACCAGGAGCACGAAACGGGGCGCTGGCGGTGACCAGTCCGCCGCAGCCTGGCGCAAAAAGGCCGTGAGAGCGGCAGCTGTGAGCCGCCCGGCGCCAAAGGCATCGGCGATCTGTTCGGTCGTGACGAGGGTGACGCGCAGCCCCTGCTCCCGTCGCCAGGCCAGCAACGGTTCCACGGCCGCGGCCAGGTCGGGAGGGGCAATGGCGATGTAGTCGGCGCCGGTGGGCGGGGCGGCCAGGCTCGTGGCTGGCCGGATGGCCCGGGGATGTCGTAGCGCCCCGGCCGCAACGGCCTCATAGCGGCCCGTGGACGTTGGCGGACGACCGAACCGCAGGCGATACCCGCGACCGTCCCTCGCCACCACGAACCCGCTTAGACGGCGGGGAGGTTCGGCGCCCACCTCCCACAGCTCGATATCGGCTGTGGAAAAACCGCCGACCTCCACCACCGGCGCCGTGGTGGCGAAGGCGATGGCATCATCCGCCGCCAACAGCTCGCGGGTGTAGGTGATGACCACCCGGTCAAGGTACGCCAGCTCGGCAGGGGCGCCAGTGTCGCCGGGCGCCGTCAGGGTCAGGGTGTTGACGCCCGTGCGCAGGGTACCGGCGGGGATGGACAGGGCGATGCGACGGCGGCCGCGGCCATCCCAGCTTTCTTCGGCCAGAAAGCGGCCGTTGAGGGCGATACGCAGCCGGTGATCGGGTGCGACCGGCGCCTCGCTGGCCGACCACAGCCCCACCTCGGCCTGGGCTGGCGTGTCCGTCGGCTGCGCCAGCTCCAGCGACACGCTCAGCGTGGCCGGCGCTAGCAGGCGTTCGCCCACCCAGGGATCGCCGTCGTCAATGGCCGGCAGATAGATCTCGTGAAACACCCGTTCCACCACGGCCAGACCGACCGTGGCCGGCGGGTCGGCGCCTGGCATCGCCAGCACCGTCGGGACCGGGGCGCCCTGCCCGCGGGCGAGAACATAGACCGCCGGCGCGCCATCCGCTTCCCGTCGCCCGGGAAAACGGAGCTGACGGCCGTCGTCATGGCCGGTCAAATGAAACGGCACCGGCTGCTCACCGTGGGTGAGCGTCATCTCCTCGGCCTCCAGCCGGGCCAGGTCCCAACCGAACGGCAGCAGGTCGCGGCGCTCCAGGCGATACAGGCCGTCGTCGGCCACGGTGATGACCAGGCGTTCGGCCGGCGGGGGTGTCGGCGTGGGCCGGGCGCAGGCGGCCAGACCGATCGCCAAGCACGTCAGAAGCAGGAACAGGGCGCGGGTCACGGTCATGAACCCCCTCCGCGGCGATACAGCCAACCGAGCGCCACGGCCAGGATGCCGGCCAGGACCAGCGCGGCCAGGCCGAAACCCACGAACAGGCGCGGGCCGACCACCGTGGCGGGAGTTGGGGTCGGCAACCGCATTGCTGGGCCTGCGGTGGCGGCGGCCGCCGAGACAACGGATGTCGGCGTCGAAGCCGGCGCCGGCCGCGTGGACGTTACCGCCGCGATAGTCGGGGGCGGCTCCGTCGGTATCTCGGCGGTGGCCGGGGGTGGCGGTGGCTCTGTGGACGACACTGTGGGCAACAGCGGCGGAGGGGGCGAAGCGGCTATGGCGGCAGTCGGTAGGCCCGGTTGAGGGGTGGGCGTGGTCGCGGGCGGCGCGCTCGTCGGTATCGGGGTGGGTGTGGCCGGAAACGAGGTTGGCGTGGCCGTTGTCGGCGGTATCGGTGTGCTCGTCGGCGACGGCGTGGGTGTGAGCAGCGGCGTCGGGGTTGGCGTTGGCGTGGCCGGGGGTGTCGGTGTGCTTGTGGGCAAGGGCGTGGGTGTGGGCGGGGGCGTCGGTGTGGCCGTGGCCGGGTGTGTCGGTGTGGACGTCGGCAACGGCGTAGGCGTGAGCGTTGGCGTCGGGGTCGGGGTGGCCGTAAGCGCCGCGCCGGGCATCAGCACTGCCACGGGCGGATGCGAGGTCGTCCGGCCGAAGCTGTCCACGTCGTCGAGCCGGTACCAGTAGGTGCGGCCCGGCAGCACGCCCCCGTCCTCGAAGCGGTAGTACGCGCCGGTGACGACATCGCCACGGGCCGGCGCCTGATGCACCAACTGCCAGGGGCCGCTTTCGCTCTCGGCCCGTTGCACCTGGAAGAGCAGATTGTCGGGTTCGGTGGCCGTCTCCCATTCGACGAGCACGTTCCGCTGCTGAGGCTGGGCTGTAGCCCGGAAGTAGAGCAGGGTAACGCTGGCCCGAACCGTGGCGGTCAGGGCCAGGAGCAGCAGAGCGGCGAGAAAAACGGCGCGATTAGGAGCAAACACGGTTGGAAAATGAGAGATTTACGTTATTTGTTGTCTTTTTTGATAATCACAAAGA
>JAOADB010000270.1 GCA_026417535.1 Caldilineales bacterium | reverse complement strand
GTCCAGGCCAGGGCGATGAGCAGGGACGTGACGACCCGTAGCAGGGTGGCCAGCAACCCCACGGCGATCATCCCCCATTGCGCCGTTGACACCTGGAGCAACATTCCGACCGCGCGCGACGCGCCGTAGAGGAGGCCGATCGCCAACACGACCATGACGGCATAGCCCGGCCACGAGGGGCGCCCTTCTTCGGCCTCGGGCATGCCCACCGGCTTGAGACGGGCGTTCAAAAACGCATCGAGCCGCTCGGACAAGGGATAGATCACCAGGGTGTAAAGCGCCTCGACCAGCCGCGAATTGCGCCACAGGTCGTAAAACCACGAGGTCGGCGGATTGTCGCTCTCCACCATCTCCAGGTTGAAGCGGTCGGACCAGGCGATGAGCGGCCGCCACACGAGTTGATCGAGGGCGACGATGACGAGGACCAGGGTGCCGATGCCCATGAGAATGGCCTGGGAATTGCCCTGGGCCGCGGCCTCGCTCAGATAGGCCCCCAAACCAGGCAGACGAAAGTCCCGTCGGCCAACGGTGAAAATTTCGGCGGCCATCAGGAAGAACCAGCCGCCGGCCCAGCTCATCATGCTGTTCCAGATGAGGCTGGTGGCGGCAAAGGGCAAGTCCAGCGTCTTCAGGTGCAGCCAACGGTTGAACCGGAAGATGCTGCTGGCCTCCCGCAACATCATCGGAATGGTAGTGAGGGACTGATACCAGGCAAAGGTCATGTTCCAGGCCTGGCTGGTGAAGATGAGAACGATGGACGCCAGCTCGGCGGCAAGTCCCTCCGGCAGGATGGCGCTCAGGCTGAGGAGGACGACGGGCAGGAAGGAGAGGATGGGCACGCTCTGGAGAACATCCAGGAGCGGCAGGAGGATGGCCTCGGCGCGGCGGTTGTAGGCGGCGACATAGCCGTAGACCATCGTGAAGAGAAAACTGAGACTATAGGCCGCCAGCATGCGACCGACGGAATGGAGGGCGTAGGTCGGGAGGGCGCGCGGTTCCAGCGAGATGACCGGGCCTTCGACAACGTCGGGCGCGGCCAGCCCCAATCGCGCCCCCACATAGACCACGACGGCCACCCCCAGGATGACGAGCAGGTCGGCGCGGCTGAAGCGCCGGCCCAGAAACTGCTCGCTGCGAAAAATCCGAACCCGTTTCAGCATGGTCTGGCCTCCGGTCGTGGGATTGTATCACGCCGGCCGGAGGATTGCCGAAGTCGGTATCCCCTTTTGTCGTTCGTTCCCGGTTACGGGTTGGGCCGAGCACGGGGCGAGGGACGGGAGACGGAGGACGAGGATGTGCGCCCGGACCGCTTTTGTCGTATGATTCGCTCAGGATGTCGCTATGGAAGCCCTGACCTTTTGGAAAACCGTTACCATGGATACCGCCAACCTGCTCGAACGCTTGATGGCCTTTCTACGCGAGCGGGGTATCCGCTTTTGCGTGATCGGTGGGCAGGCGGTGAACGCCTATGTGGAACCGTTGGTCAGCCTGGATCTGCACCGCGGTAGCAAGCGCCAGAAGGACCTGGCGGATATTGCCCGTCTCATCGAACGTTATCCGCACTTGCGCGTACGAGTCCCCACCGAAATTTTGACACGGTTGGAGCTGTGAAAGCCCGTTGCCCGCGGGCGTTTCCAGTGGTGCGTTGCCGGGCAGTTGGCTCGGCCTGGAGGCCAACGATCCGTTCCGGATGGGTCTTCCCTTCCCGCCAGCGGCCGCTCGCCAGGACGATGGATGAAAGACGAAGGACGACTTTTCTCCGCCCTTCGTCTTTCATCCGCTTGGGATCGCCACCGGGCGTCGGGTCGCCGTAGGCGTAGGAGCCGAAGCGGGAGGAGTCTCTCCGGATTGACCTCGCGGACGAGTTTGGCGATGGCCGGGGGCAGGGTCTCGGCCACCGGCGATAGCCCGCGCAAGGCCCATCGGGAGCGACGGGCAAGGGTTTCACGTTGGGCGAAGGGAGGATGTTTTGGGGGGAGCTTAGAGGAGTTCCTCAAGCTCCTCTAAGCTCCCCTCGGCTTCCCTATGAAAGGCTCGTCCCAGTCGGAGCCGGGCAGCAGAAAACGAGAATCGGCGCCGCCTACTCGCTCGGCGGCGGCAACTCAACATAAAGCTCGATCCAGGGCGCGCAGGTGGGGTTGGCCGTGCACTCGCTGGAATGGAAGTTGTAGAGCACATTGGACCCGGCCTCGCCCCGGATGAGCAGGCCGTGATTCGCTTCGGGCCGCGCGTACCAATCCGCCACCAGGTTGCCCAAATCCCAGGTGTACGAGCGCGTCTGCGGGGTCAGGCGGGTTTCGGCCACCACGACGTCGCTGCGGTCGCTGCCGATGCCGCTGGCGCCGCCGATGGTCCAGCGTTGGCCCGCGCGGGCCTGGAACCAGGTGACGCTGTTCTCATCCCAGGCGCGCAACAGCCGGTAGGCCCGCGCCCAGGTCGTGCCGCTGTTGTTCGGATTCGCCGGGGGCGGGTCCACCAGGTTCATGTGGAGCCGACCTGCCAGAATCCGTGCACCCGGCGGCAAGGGCGGTATCTCGATCTTGATGGCCAAGTGCCATTGCCTTTCCCCGCGCACGGCGATAACGGGCGAGTTGCCGAAATTGGTGTTTTCGTTGCCCGGCCAGGAATTGAGCGTGGCATCGGTAATGCCGTTATAGCCGCCGACGCCGGGCCGGAAGGTCATCCATTCCCGCCGAGGACCGTTGACAAAGCTGAGCAGACCCTGGCCGGCCGACGGTGTGCTGAACGTGGCGCCTGCCCACACGAGCTGCTTCAGCGCCACGCTGCCGTCGTTATCTTGCAGACCCCACGTAAATCCGACCTGGGCATTCGAGAGGAAGTCGGAGCCGAATTGGGTAATGGGAACGGCCATCTCGCCCAGCCAGCCCCGTTCATGGCGGCGGATGGCCGAGATGACGCCCAAAGCCAGGCCGCCGTTATCGGTGACGAGTCCATCCGGGCTGAGGCTGAAACGCAGGTCGCCCAGGCTGAAAGCGGCGTTGCGGTCGAGGTCGAAGACGAACTCGACCATATCATCCAACCGCCAATTGCGCGACCTGCGCACGACGGCGTTGTCCATCACCCATACGGCCAGATACACGTGGTCCGATGTCCAGACAATGCTGGCCCAGCCGCTGAGATCGTCGGGTCGGGGGCGTTGGGCCGGCATCGGATAGCTGGCCGTCTCGTTATTCAGCACCAGTTTGGGAAACGGTTCCCAATCGGACAGATTGCCGTCCACGACCGGCGGTGTGCGTTGCCAGATGGCCTCGTAGGTCTTGGTCTGCTGTGTTACCGGGGCAGCCGGCGCTACCGACGAAGCAGAGGCGAGAGGGGCGCCGCCACCGATGAGACCGAACAGGCCCAGGAGAACGGCGATACGAGAGAACAATGGGAACATGCCTTGTGAAATCTCCTCCACGTTCAGGATTTGGGCGGGGAGCAGGCGCTAGTGTAACGCAATTGCGGCCTTCAAGAAAAATCGAGCACTCCGCCATAAGGACGCCGACGCCGCCCTCTCCCATACGCAGCCGTTCTACTCGCTCAGGGCGATGGCAAAGCCTGCGCCCAAGGCAGCCATCACCCCGGCGGCCAGCCACAACACCCCACACAACAGCACGGCGAAGAACACGCTGCCCCCCAGCGTGTTGAGCGCCATCAGGTCAATGCCGGCCTCGGCCAAGGAACGCACCAGCCCCTGCGGCAACAGGAGCAGACTCGTCATGGTATCGCCCGCCAGCTTGAACCGCACCGGCGCCAGCGCGACATTGACCACACCGTCGGCCAGGCCGGTGATGATGCCCGCCAACAGGCCGGCGACGATGCCGGGGCCGGGCCGGGGCAGCGGCAGACTCATCCGCGCGGCCAGGAAGCCGGCCAGAGTCCAAGCGACCAGCCGCAAAGGCAGGGCCGCGAAACCGCATACCGGGATGACGCCCAGGAGGGAAAAAGCCGCCGCCAGGGCAGATCCGATCAAAGCCCCGCGCAACGCAGGGCGCAGAATCGTCGTTGGATACATTGTCGTTCGCAAGAAGGGTTGAAAGACACGGCCGCAATCTATCACCAGCTGCAGAGCGTGTCAAATTGGTGACTGGCAACTGGTAACTGGTAATTCTTTTTCGTTGTTTGTCATGAGAGCATTCGAAGACAATCTCGATCGTTTGTAAATCCGATATATTCAGCGATTTACTGAACAAAGTGAAATTTTTGCAACACATCTGCTAATATTTGTGCTAAAACATAAATTTTCGAAATATCTGATCATTTGTCTTCTATAAACCAAAATTCAAAGTAATCGCCAAACCTCAATCACCAGTTACCAATCACCAGTCACCAGTTACCCAGAAACCCCCTCACCCGTGCTAGAAACGCGTCGGGTTGCTCGCAATGCACGGCATGACCGCAGTTCGGCATGAATTCGAGTTGGCAATTGGGGATGCGCGTGGCCAGCCGGGTCACATCCCGCACCGTGTTGCCCACCTCGCGGTCGCCGTTGATGAGCAGCACCGGACAGCGAATGGCCGCCGCTTCCTCCAGGCAGATGTTACCGCCGGCCGCGGCGATGGCATGGGCTGCTGCCACCCAACCGGCGATCAGGCTCTCCAGCTGCTCGGCGCCGTGGTCGGCGATGATCTGCTCGCGCCAGGCGGCCCGTTCCGGACCCCAGGCCGAGACGGGCAGCCAATCGCGCACGGCCTCCAGATGTTCCGCCGAGATCACCCCGGAAACTGTCTCTTATACACATCT
>JAOADB010000269.1 GCA_026417535.1 Caldilineales bacterium | reverse complement strand
CCGCCCCTTTTTCGTTTCGTTCTCGGCCCAACCTCACCCACATACGTTCCGGATGGGTCTTCCCTTCCCGCCAGCGATCACTCGTCAGGACGACGGACGAAAGACGTAGATGCCATCTTGCGCTACACCTTACAAACGCCGGCGATATCACTCCAGATAGGCGCTGAGGTCCACGGTCGGCAACGGTACCCGTCGAAAATGGTCGGGATGCGAAGGGCCGGTCGGCGTGTCCCAGGGAATCGTGGCGTCCAACCCCATTTTGTCCGAGCGCGACTTCTGGCCGGGGATGTGGGTGGCCGAGGGGTCCAGCGAACTTGAAGGCTGATCGTGGAAGACGTGCAGCCCTCGCCCGGCCTGGAAGCGGGTGGCAATGGCCCACTCGACTTCGGCCGGGTCGAACAGGTTGATGTCATCGTCCACGACGACCACGTGTTTGAGCGAACCATGCCCGCGAAAGGCAGCGGCAATGGCGCGAGCACCGTCGTCGGGATGCCTTTTCGTGATCTGCACGACGGCATGGAGCCAGGAAGCCCCGCCGGGCGTGATGTACACGTTCCGACAGGTGGCCACCTCGTTGACTGCGGCAAAAATGCTCGGCTCCTTGGGCATGCCCATGAGCAGCTTGTGCTCCAGGCGGCCCGGCAGCAGGGCGTGATAGATGGCCTCCCGGCGATGGGTGATGCCGTCAATGACGATGACGGGCTGTGACCGCACGATGTCAATGGTTTCGGTCAGGTCCACGAACGGCCCTTCAGGCACCAGCTCGTGGGTGATGCGGCCTTCGAGCACGAATTCGGCCTCGGCCGGGACCACCAGATCGTTGGTCCGACAGCGGACCAGGGGTGTCGGCGCCAGGGCGTGGGCGATATCGAGCTCGCTGACACCGGGGGCCGGGGCCATGCTGGCGGCCAGCAAGACGTGCAAAGGTAGCCCGATGGCGATCGCCACCGGTAGATCGGCTGTCGTTTTGCGCCAGGCCGTGTCGGTCCCGCGGCGCTCGACGATACGGGCGGCGCAACGATGGGCATCCAACCGCAACAACCGATGAAACGAGGCATTCAACCCCGTATCGGGGTCGCGGATGATGGCCACGGCGGCGGTGGCATAGGGGCCGGCATCCTCCGGCCAGTGCTTGAGGAAGGGAAGGGTGGTCAGATCGCCCGGTTGTTCTACCACCTCCTGGCAAGGGCCGGCATCCACCACCGGCGCCGGTTGCGGATGTTGAAAAGCCTCGGCCAGGCGGAAGAGCAGGCGGTCGGCTTCACAGCCGAGGGCAAGGGCGAAATGCCGGCGGTCCGCAGCCAGACCGGCCAGCACTCGATAGGGCGATGGCCTATCCCCGGCCAACAACACCTGCTCGAACAGCACCGGTCGCCCGTCCAGCGCGGCAGCCACCGCCGCCAGCTCGAGCTCGGCCCGGACGGGTTTCGTGATGCGGATCAACCAGCCACGGTCGGCAGCCGCGGCGATAAACTGCTCCAGGTTCATCTCAGGGGCGTGGTCACCTGCTCTAGCCAGGTGAGATGGGCGAGGGCTTCTTCCCGGCTGGTGCCGCACATGGCCGGCGAGGGCTGCAACCCCACGCAAAAGCGCGGCCGTTCCGGCCGGCCGTAGAGCGCGCAGCGCCCGTCGGCGGTAAGCTGGGCGCATGGCACTCCGGCCGGTTTGCCCTGAGGCATGCCGGGAAGCGGCGAGGCAATGGATGGGGCGATGCAACAGGCCCCGCAACCGACGCGGCAGTTCATGGCTCGTCCTCTGGCCGCAACAGCGTCAGCACCTGCGGCAATAGCCCGGCGCTTGTCGCCACGGCCTCGCCGCCGTACACCGTCACCCGGCCAGACCAATCGCCGAAATAGCCGCCGGCCTCGGCCAGGATGACTGGAAACGGCCCGCAATCCCAGGGGTTCATGACGGGGTCAATGGCGATCTCGACCCGGCCGGTGGCGACCAGGGCGTAGGCATAGGCATCGCACCAGCCGGCCCGGTAGTACGTGGCCGCTTGCAGCCGTTGCCAGGCTCGCTCCTTACCGTAGCGGGCAAAGGTGGCCGTATCGGCGTGGGCGACGATGGCCCGACTCAGATCGGACTGCGCCGACACCCGCGCCGGGCGGCCGTTCCACCGGCAGCCCAGTCCCATCGCTGCCGCCACCATCTCGTCCAAGGCCGGGAAATAGGCCACCCCCACGGCCGGCCGACCTTCGATCTCCAGTCCCAGCAACACGCCGTAGATGGGCACGCCGCAGATGAACGATTTCGTGCCGTCAATGGGGTCCACGAACCACCGAAAGGTGGCACCGTCCGTTTCCTTGACGCCCATTTCTTCGCCGACGATGGCGTGATCGGGATAGGCCTGTTCGATGCGCCGTCGGATTAGCTCCTCGGCCGCGCGGTCGGCCACGGTCACCGGCGAATCGTCGTCCTTGAAATCGGCCCGTATTCCGGCGGCAAAGTAGCCCAGAGTCAGTCGTCCGGCCAGATAGGCCGTTTCCACAGCAAAATCGAGATAGGGTTGCAACGAAAAGGCCATGTTGCCTCCGCAAAAAGGCCGCTCCCTCCGTTGTGGAGCGGCCGCCTCATCGGTCTTGTCCTTGTGTTCAGACGATCGGTTCCGGCGGCGGTACGGGCAGGGCCTCGACCGGCGTGTTCTGCCAGCGGGTGCCTTCGTCAATCAGCATCACGGGGATGTCGTCACGGATCGGGTACTTGCGGTTGCAATTCCGGCACACCAGCCAATCCTCACGAACCCGATCGAGCAAACCGCCGTCGGCGGCTTCATGGACGCACACAGGACAGCGCAAAATGGCAAGCAAATCGGGCGAAACGGCCATAGCACACAGGCATCAGACAGAAGCGAGGGGGACGATACATTCCGGCCGGTCGTTTTCCGGCGCGTTGACCAGGGTACTGACCGGGTAGATGAGCATCTCGAACGGATAGGGCCGGAGCAGGTGAAAAAGCCGGTCCGGGGTCGTGGTGGGATCGAGCCAGTCGCCGAAATCGGTTCGTTCCAGGATGACGGGCATACGGTCGTGGAGCACCCGTACCCGTTCATTGGCCGCCGTAGTGATGATGGCGCATGAGTCGAGCACGCTGCCGTCGGCGCCCTCCCAGTGTTCCCACAGGCCGGCAAAGGCAAAGGGGCGACGGTCCGGCAGGCCGATGAAGTAGGGCTGTTTGCGACCGGCGGTCGGTTTTTGCCATTCGTAGAAGCCGTTGGCCGGGATGAGACAACGCCGCCGCCGGAACGCCGTGCGAAAGGCGGGTTTTTCGGTCAGGGTTTCGGCGCGGGCGTTGATGAGCCGGTTGCCGATGTGGATGTCCTTCGCCCAGGACGGGATCAGCCCCCATCGCATGAGGGTGAACTCCCGACGCCGCCCCTCACGGTCGAGACGGACGACGGCCACGGGTTGCGTGGGCGCGATGTTGTAGCGCGGCTCCAGGTTGGGCGCCTGTTCCAAATCGAACAGGGACGCCAGTTCATCGCCTGACGCCGTGAGGGTAAACCGACCGCACATGGAAAGCGAAAGAGGTCTTGGCCTTTCGTCCTTTTCCGTCCCGGTTTTGGGCTCCTTTTAGGACGGAAGATGAACAACGAAGGACGAGAACACTTTGTCCTTCGTCGTTCGTCTTTCTTGGAGTGGTCTCTGTCCGCGCCACGAGCTTATCCGGCCAGGACGGCGCCGACCGCCTTCGGGTTGAAGTCCACCGGCCATTTCGTGTGGGCATCGTAGGTGGCGCCGGCCAGGATCGTGCCTTTGAGGTTGGCCTGGGCCAGGTCGCAACCGGCCAGGTTGGCGCCGGCCAGATTGGCCTGACGCAGGTCGGCCGTGCGCAGAAAGGCCCGTTGCAGGTTGGCGCCGGTGAGATCGGCGCCGGTGAAATCGGTCCGGCTGGCATCCACTCGCGCCATTTGGGCGCCCCGCAGATTGGCCTTGCGCAGCACGGCCTCCCGCAGTTCGGCATCGTTCAGACGGGCCTGGCTCAGGTCGGCCTGGCTCAGGTCGGCCTCGTGCAGCACGGCCTTGCTCAGATCGGCGCCGACCAGCCGAGCATGGGTCGCCTTGAGCTTATAGGCATAGCAGCCGCCCAGTCGGGCCTGCGAGGCATCGGCCTCTTCCATATCGGCCTGTTCGAGCCGGGCGCCGATCAGATTGGCCCCTTGCAGGCAGGCCCGTGTCAGCAAGGCGCCTTTCATGCGAGCGCCTACCATCTCGGCGCCGCTCAAGTCGGCTCCCCGCAGGTCGGCCTCGGTCAGATTGGCGCCGACGAAATTGGCGCCGACGAGCCGGGCTTCCCAGAAGTTGGTTTCGCGCAGGTCGGCTTCGCTGAGGTCGGCGCCGGCGAGGTCGAGGGAACTGAGGTTGGCGCCGGCCAAGCCCCCGATTTTGCCGGCCAGGATGCGGCGACGGAGTTCGTCTTTGGCCGAGGCAGCAGCCGCTTCGGTAACCATGGTGTCTTCGCTCATAGCAGTGGCCACGTTCCTTTCCTGGGATGGATGATAACAACGGCGAAAAAGACGAGGAAAAAGAGCGGCTTTTATGTTACCCCACGCCGTTTACCGCTGTCAATCTCGATCGGACCATAAAGCTCTTGGGCCGTGGAAGCCGGGTGGTGGCGCAGGATGGCGTAACGGGGACGGACCCCCGCACCCCCGACGTGGGGGCGTGCCGCCCTCCAGACCCCGGCATGAGCTTGGCGCCAGGGCGAGGAATGGCGCCGGGTGGGTGGGGCGCCGCCGGCCGAGCGTTGGAGTGTTCCAACGTTATCGGCCGCGTTGACGACCACGGCCGTGGAGCCCAAGGG
>JAOADB010000268.1 GCA_026417535.1 Caldilineales bacterium | reverse complement strand
CCCCTGCACGCTGTGGCACAGCCCGACGGCACGGATGGGCGTGGCCCGCAGGATGGCCCACGTATTGATGGCCATGGGGTTGACGTATTGGAGGAGGGTCACGTCGGGGCACACGTCCTCCATATCCCGGCACATGGCTAGGAACACGGGGACGGTGCGCAGCCCGCGCATGATGCCGCCGATGCCCAGGGTGTCGGCGATGGTTTGGCGCAGGCCGTACTTTTTGGGGATCTCGAAGTCAATCACGGTGGCGGGCCGATAGCCGCCGATTTGGAACATGGCGATGGCGTAATCGGCGCCGGCCAGGGCCTGGCGGCGGTCCAGGGTGGCCTCGATGGTGGGGTGAACGCCTAGGGTGGCGGCCAGTCGGCGGGCCACGATCTCGGTAGTGCGCAGTCGCTCCGGGTCAATGTCGTGCAGGCTGATGACTGCGTCGGCCAGCTCGGGGTAAAGGAGGATGTCGCCCAACAGGTTCCGGGCGAAAACGGTGCTGCCGGCGCCGATGAAGGTGATCTTGGGCATGAAGCTCGCTCCGGAAAAAGAGGGAAGACGGGACGGATTGCCAGTTTCCCATCATATCCAGCTTTTGTTCCCCTGTCCATTTTTGCGCCCTTCGCGACCGGCCCGGTACAATCGGCCCGGAGGTGACCTATGACCCTGAGCAAACGTGACCGTCTCGAACGACTCATGGCCGGCGAGAAGGCCGACCGTCCCGGCGTGGCCCTGTGGCGGCACTGGCCCGGCGACGACCAGATCCCCGAAGAATTGGCCCGTTCGACCGTGGCCTGGCAGCGCCAGTTCGACTGGGATTTCGTCAAAGTCACGCCCGACTCCAACTTCGCCGTCGGCGGCTGGGGCGCCGAATCGGTCTGGCAGGGCGGGGACGAGGGCAGCCGGCGCTATGTCCACCATCCCGTGCGGACGGCCGAGGACTGGCTGCGCATCGAGCCGCTGGACCCCTATCAAGGCCGCTTGGGCGGCCAGCGGCGCTGTCTGGAGATCCTCGGCCGCGAGCTGGATGACACGCCCTTCATCCAAACCGTTTTCAGCCCGACGGCCCAGCTCAAGTATCTGGCCGGCCACGACCATGCCTTGGAGCACATCCGCCGCCATCCCGATGCCGTCCATCAGGCCCTGCGCGCCATCACCGAGACCATCCTGCGCTTTTTGGAGGTCATCCGTCCGACGGGCGTGGCCGGCATCTTCTATGCCCTGCAGCTGGCGACGCCGGCCGAGCTGACCCGCGACGAGTACTTGAGCTTCGGCCGGCCCTACGACTTGACCATCCTCCAGGCCGCCCACGACCTGTACTGGTTCAACCTGTTGCACCTCCATGCGCCCCATGCCTATTTCGACCTCGTGACCGATTATCCGGTGCAGGCCATCAACTGGCACGACCGAGAGGGGCCGCCCGACCTGGCGACCGCCCGCGGCCGCTTCGGCGGCGCCCTGGTCGGTGGGCTGCGTCAGCGGGAGACCATGCTCTTGGGCACGCCCGACGACGTGCGCCGGGAGGCGGCCGACGCCATCGCCCAGACCGACGGCCGCGGCTTTATCCTTGCAACCGGCTGTGTGACCTTCATCACCTCGCCGTTGGGCAACATCCGGGCCGCGCGGCAGGCCGTCGAATCGCTGTGAACGAATTCACCTTTTGCCCCCAATGCGGTCAACGGCTGGAACGCCGGCACCTCTTCGGTCGCGAGCGCGGCCACTGTCCTAGCTGCGGTTTCATCCACTTTCGCGACCCTAAGCTGGCCGTGGGCGCCCTCATCGTCCAGGAGGGTCGGGTGTTGCTCATCCGGCGGGGCGTGGCGCCCCGCATCGGCTTTTGGGCCGTGCCGTCGGGTTTCGTCGAATACGACGAGCAACCGCGGGCGGCGCTGGCCCGCGAGATCGCCGAGGAGACGGGCCTGGAGGTTGAGGTCGGCCGGGTCATTGACGTGTTCCCCCTGGCCGACCCCACCAAAAACGGCGTCTTCCTCCTCTTCGAGGCCCACCCCATCGGCGGCCGTCTGCAACCCGGCGACGATGTCCTGGAGGTCCGCTGGTTTCAGCCTGAAGAGGCCCCCTGGGACGAGATGGCGTTTGACGGCCTGGATACGCTCCTGGCCTATCTGACCCCATCGGGGAACCGGGAGAGGTAAACGGGCGTCTGGTAGGTGTCTGTGGATCGGCGGCGGTCCACCATCACCGCCTCGTTTTGGCTCTTCACGACCTATGACAACCCGTTTGTTACCCTTCCTCCTTCTCGTGCCGGCGGTTCTAATGGCCCTGACAGGCTGCAATGCTCCGTCATCCTTCCCGGAAGGGGAGACGACGGCTCCCCTTGCTATCCCGGAGACGGCCGCAGCGGAGCCGTCTATGTCCTCGATGCAACGCCTCATCGGCGGGCCGGATAACGCCGTAACGGCGGACGCAACCGCGCCGGTACCCATCCCGCCGGCTCCGGCCGAGGAGGCGCCGGTGCCGATTCCGCCGGCGCCTGTCGAAGGCGGGCCGAGCCCGATCCCACCGGCCCCGGCGGCGCCGGGTGAACCCGGTCAGGCCGACCCTGAGGCCGTTGTCTCGTCTACCGGCGTCGTCGGCCAGGGGACCGCACCATCCGGCCAACCCGGTTCGTCCGTCAGCGCCATGCCGGGAGCGACGGCCGTGGAAAGCGAGGGTGTGGTGTCTGCCCTAGGCCCGCAAAACGTGGCCATCCCCCAGGTGCTCTATCGCCACGACGCTCTGGGCCTGGAACTGCGGTTGCCGGCCAGCTGGATCGAAGTCCCGCCTGCCGGCCAGGTCACCGTCGAGAAACTGGCCCCGATGGCTCAGGTCTGGTTCCACGACCGTGACATGGTGGCCGCAGGCACGGCCGCTCTCGAGCCACCGCGGCTGATCATCAACCTGTATGCCAATCCCGGCGGTCTGGCCCCCGCCGCTTGGCTGACGACCAACGGTCTCATCGGCAGCCACGACGAGGTCAAAACCCTCACCGTCGCCGGCCAAACGACCGTGCAGGTGTGCTCGCAACAGCTCCTGGCGCCTGCTTGCAGCCTCTACATCGCCCGCCAGGACCGCATGTACCGCTTCGTCTTCCCCACTGTGCCCGATGAGGCCCTCCTCGCCGGCCTGCGGTTCGTGCCGTAACGTTGGAACGTTGGAACGTTCCAACGTTCCAACGTTCCAACGAGTTTCTTGGCTCAGTTCTGCGCCAGGCCCCAATCGAAGAGGTTCTTGGCGCCGTCGCCGAAGTAAGGGCCGAAGAACTGTCGAGGCTGGCTGTCGTAGCCGTAGCTGACTACGCTGTTGATTTGGTTGTTGTTGCCGAAGGCGTAAGGCCGGTAGTTCACGATCCAGGGACCGCCGCTGCTGCCGTGCTTCATATCGCAGCCGATACCGATGGGGTCCGGGCCGTCGAGGGGATCGAGCATGGCCAGTGAACCGGCGCAGACGAAGATGAAACGGCCCTCGACGATATTGCCAGGATAGCCAAAGGCATGGAAATGGCGCTCGGTCGGCTGGTTGTATTGGAAACCGAGATGGCCGGTGTACTCGAACAGGCGCTTGCCGTCCTTATCGTCCACCCGCACGATGGCGATATCGAAGGCTTGCTGATTGTTCTGCCAGCCGGCCAGGGTGGTCATCATCGTTACGGTGAAGCGGCCGAACGGTTCGCGAATGTCGCCGTGGTTCTTGTAGGCGGGGATGAATATCATGTTCGTGTGCCAGCCCCGGCCCGGTGTGTACACGCAATGGCCTGCCGTCCACACCACCCGCTGGTTGCCCGCGGCGCCGCTGCAGGTCCACAGCCCCGGTTCGCCCGGAATCTGGAAGAAGAGCTTGCCGATGGCCGTGAAGGGGAAATAGCGGTGCATCTGCCAGTTCGAGTTGACGGGATAGCGGGTGAAGGGCGGCGGATAGGTGTAGCCGTCGGCGGCCTGGGGCGATAGTTCGAGCGTCTCCGTCGCCAGGTCCGGGTACTCGGCCTCCTGGCCGGTCAATACCTGTTCCACGGCCAGCGCCGTCGGTCGCAGAGTCGGGCCCACGCTGGGGAACGAACCGGCCGGGCCGGTTGGCCGGGCGAAGGCCTCGGGCGCCTGTCGGGAAGTCCGTGACGGCTGTGGCAGCGGCAACGGTTTGGCCGCAGCCAGGCGCTCAGCCGTCCAGAAGCTCTCGACGGATTGGGTTGTGACCACCTCGTGCACGACGATGGCATTCGGGTCCGACAGCACCGGGTTTTTCCCGCTGCCACCGGCGGCCATCTGCGCCCATGCGGCCGAGCCGCTCAGCCCCACCACAAGCAGGGCGGCTACCAGAAAAACAACAGGGTGAAACCGATTCATGGGATGTCCTCCTAAAGAAAAAAGGGGGGCAGGTTTGCGCTTTTGTCGTCCGAATTAACGCCAACCCCGGCCTCAAGGTTCCCCTTGGCCAGATGGAGAGCAACCAATTCGAGGACGATTAAGAAAAAAGACGCCATCGGCGCCAGCAGACATACGGCTTGGCTGCCGAGGTAGCACAACTTCGCTTTTCTTCGTCCTTGGTCTTTCGTCTGTCGTCCTAGCGAGCGGCCGATGGCGGAAAGGGAAGACTTATCCGGAAAGGAAGGCCGTGGGCTGAGGCAAGCCATCCGTATCCGCTCCAACTGGCCGTTTACGAGCGATTATCGTTTTGCCGCCATCGTAGCCACGTTTTCCACCCATTTCGATCGTTTTCACTCGTTTAGCTAGCGAGCATGGCCGCACGGGGCTGGTAATGACGTTCCTCCTGTTGTCGGTATTCGTTATATTCGGTAGAATAAGAGCGTTTTTTTGAGATTGGTGTGCTTACCACTCTTGATG
>JAOADB010000267.1 GCA_026417535.1 Caldilineales bacterium | reverse complement strand
AGATGTGTATAAGAGACAGGGGCAAGCTGTTCCAGCCCACGGTGACGGTTCCACTCGCTTCGGTCATCGTCGTCGGCGCCAGCCCGGACACGTGTTGCAACGAGGCCGGCACATAGGTCAGGCCGGAGGGGATGGCGTCGGTGAGGACGACATCCAGGGCGTCGGCGTTGCTGGCGCCCGTATGCTGCACGGTCAGGGTGAAGGTGATGACATCGCCCGAATCCACCACCGTGGGCGTGGCCGTCTTGCTCACTTGCAGCGTCGGCTCGACGATGGTGACGTTCGGCGCGGACGCCGTGCGTGAGCCTTGCGTCCACGACCACACGGCACTGTTGTTCAGAGCCACCCCGCGGATGTTGGCCGTCGTGTTCAGCACGACCACCTCGTAAACGACGGTGATGGTCTCGGCGGTGGCGTTGTTCGTGTCGGTGTTCGTCACCGTGCCCAACCCGTGAGCGATGATGCGGCCGCTATCGGTCACGGTGGGATTCACGGGGTCGTTGCAGGCCGTGGCAAAGCTACCGATGCTCGTGATGAGGGCCGGCGACGCCGTGATGCTGGCGCAGCGCACATAGGCCAGCCCTGTGTCCAGCGTATCCACCAGGGTCACGCCGGTGCTCGTGCCTTCGGGCACGGTGATGGTCACGGTATAGGTGATGATCTCGCCGATGGCCACGGTGGTGCCGCTCGTATGGGCCTGATTCGTGCCGGTGATGGCCTTGGCGATGCTCGGAGCGGCGATGGTTGTGCGGGCCGTATCGCTCAGTTTGCCGTTGAAGGCTGGGCCGGCCGTGACGAAGTTGGCGCCTCCTTCGCTGGGCGTATAACGGGCCAACGTCGCCGTGTTATCCAAATTTTGAAGTGGCGCCACCCCCGTGGGCAGGACGACATCGTAGGTGATGATGGCAATGTTCGTGCCGTTGGTAATGATGCCGTTGGCATCGAGGCCGGGGCCCAGCGCGCCCAGGGTGGCCGGCGGCGGATTGGCGTTGGTCGGGTCCACCAGCTCGATGCCAGCCGCGCCGAAGAGGTCGCTCAACGTGCCGGTGTAACTCAGTACGGCGCCAGCACCGTTCTGCACGCACAGGTTGCTCACCTGAGCCAGGGTGATGCCCGTTGGCAGGGTATCTTTCACCGTGACGTTGTAGGCGCCGTTCACACCGCTGCCGATGTTCTCGACCACGATGGCGTAGGTCACGCGGTCGCCGGCATCGGCGTTGCTCAAGTTGCTGTTGAAAGTCGCGGCCAGGTTGCCCGAATGGACCGTGCCGGCGATGCGCGCGCACGCGCCCGGCGCGTTGACCGTCACCCCCGTCGGCAGAACACTGCTCGGCGCAAAGACGCCGTTTGTGTTGGGCGTGCCGTTCTCGTTATAGACTGCCACAACACCCTTGCGCAGGTCGAGCTTCGGTGCGGTCAATCGGATCTGAACGATGGCGTCCTGGATGAGCTCACCGGCGTTGGTCGAACCGTGCTGGACGCGCACCTGGTTCGTCAGGAAGAGACCGTCGGCAAAGGGATCATTCGAGGCCGTGACCGTGAAGAGGATGTCAATGGTGCGCGGCGAGTCGTCGTTGCTGTCGTAGGAGCCGTAGTCGAAACGGATGCTGTTGGCAACAGCGTTCGTGGTGATGGTGGGGATGATGCCCGAGAGGGCGAAGAAGGTGTCGGCCGGACCGAATTTGGCCACACCGGCCGGCGGCGGGGCCGCGCTGACCGTGGCCGAGAAAGGCGGTGTCACCTCGGTCGCCAGGAAGACCGGCAGCGGCAGATAATCGGTCAGCCGCAGGTTTTCGATATCGCCCGAAGGCATGTTGAAGCGTAGCCGGTAGGTCAGCGTGTCGTCGGCGGCGATCCGCACATTCGTACAGGGCTGCGGCGAACAGACAACACCGTTGATGGCATACACCGTTTTCGTCAGCTGACCGGTGACAATGCTCACCCCCGCGGCGCTGGTATCGGCTTCGGATTGACCGTTGGGTGCCAGGTTGGAGACGGCCAGCAAGTCGCCGGTGATGGTCACGGCGTTATCCAGAACATCGCCCTGGTCCACTGAGGGGTCGCCCGATGGGTAGGTATCGCTGAAAGCTTCCTGGATGACGGTCCGGAAGCGCAGGACGGCCGTGGTGGCGCCACCGTTGAAAACCCCGCAGTTCGGCGCCGGCCCGCCTGTGCCGTTTGGGGGCACACAGCCTCCCAACACCCGGCCGTCCAGGCTCCTGTCCATCAGCTCTTCGGAAACGGCGAAGAGGACGTCCGTCGTCCCCGTGCCGGGGCTGTTGAGGGTGACGGTGTAGTTGGCCGCGGCCATGGGACCGCTGCTCGTGCTGCCGTGCTCGGTGACGCTCAGGGTGGGGACAAAGGTGGTGTCCCAGCGCTGACCATCGGAGAAGGTGTCGCTGATGACCAGGGATTGAAAGGCGAAAAAGTCCGAAATCTGGAAGTTGAGGGTGTATTCGAGGGTATCGCCGGGGCTGGGGCCGAGCGCACCCAGATCGTTGACCACGGCAACGCTTTTCTGGATGGCGATGGATTTATCGGTGAGGGTGTGCTGGGCCGGCCCGGCGGCGGCGTTGCCCGTGCCCGCCGGGTCGCGGGTATCCAGCGGCGTCCAATTGCCCAGGGCCTGGGCTTGGTTCGTGGAGGTCACGTCATCGCCGGTGGTTGGATTGATGACGTAGGCGCCGTTGGCGTTGAATTGGGGGACGAAGAACTGCACGGTGTAGGTGGCGTCGTTGGCGCCAGCGCCGCCCGTCACCGAGGCAAAGCGAACCACGACCTGGTTGTTGGGCGGATTCGAGGGAACGCCTACCGGCGGTTGAGCGATAACCGTGCCGGTCGGGTTGATGCTAGTGACGCCCAGATAGGCCACGTTGTTCGGCAGCAAGTCGGTTACGTCGAGGTTGGTGACGGTCTGGCCGGTGGCGATATCCACCCTGATGGTCCAGGAGCGGGGGAAGTTGGGGCCGGTGGCCGTTTCGTTTTCGGGGCCGTTGTAGGTTTTGGCGATTTCGATCAGCTTTGGCGTAACGGTTGCGTTCGTAGCGGCGCCGATGATCGAAGGGTCGGTAGCAGGGTTATCGAGGGGGTCGTTGCCGAAGCGGAAACCCCCGCGGGCCGTGATGGCTAGCGGCGTGCCCAGATCGGCCAGGTGACTCAGAGTGGCGTTGACTGTCACCGCGGCCGGCGGCTGATTGGCCGTGAAGGACCCGAAGGGTAGCTGCAAAACGACCAGCTTGTCCCCAGGCGTGCCACAGACCTGGATGGGATTGCCCGTGTTGTCCACGGCATAGGGATGCAGCACACAGCCCGTGCCGGTGGGGAAGGTGAGTTGTGTCGCCGTCACCGGCGCGCCCAGATAAGTGGCGTTGACGAAGTCAATGCCGTCATCCACGGCCGCGCCGGCGCCGTCGGCCCCGGTCACGGGCAAAATCAGGTCAATGTAGGGACCGTAACCCACATCGGTGGCGGCTGTGTTGTCGAAGGTGACGGTGAAGCTGAAGGCCTCGCCGATGAACACCGACCCCGGCACTGTCAGCGTGGCGGTGGGGATGGCTGCCGTCGGCGCCGCCCAAATGGGTGAAGCGCCGAAAAGCCCGTTGCCCACAAGTCCCAGCAGCAACCAGGCCATAACCCATAGGCGCCCTTTTCGGACCGCCCATCCGAAACGACTTCCTGCAGCGAGTCGGTCTTTGCGCATGGCAATGCTCCTTGGGAAAAAGGCAAAAGGACTTGACCGATACTCAAATTACGCTTTGCGTCTAAAGGAAAATGACGTTGCGGGTGGCGAAAGGTTACTCGATCCTGTTTAGGCCGATCGCTGCGATCGCTCGGTCTCTACCCTGTCGCATGGTAGGGGACGACAGACAGGAGACGAAGGACGGAAATGTCGTCTTCCGTCCTTCGTCTCGTTCTTTTCGGCTTCTCTCAGGAGGGAAGACAAAGAACGGAAAAAAACCTTTCGTCTTCCGTCCTTCGTCATTCGTCCCGGATTTCGGCCGATCACCGGCACCGAAGACCCATTCCCAGTTACCAGTTACCCATTCCCTTCTCAAAAAACCGTCTGTTCCACCCCAAACGCCGCGCAAATGGCCAGGATCTCCTCCCGGCTGAGACCGTCGGCCGGTTCGCCGTTGCGCAGGTTGAAGTACTCGTAGCGGGCCGCGGTCTCGGCGTATTCGATGCGGTCCGCCGCCCGTTTCACAGATTGGTCCGAGCGGGCCATGACGCCGTGCTTGGCCCAAACGACGATGCGATATTCGCGCAAGCTGGCCACCGTGGCCGCCATCAGCTCGGCCGAACCGGGTAGAAGGAACGGCACGATACCGATGCCCTCCGGCAGGTTGACGATGGTCTCCGGTTGCCAGCGCAGCAAGTGATGGTTGAGATAGGTTTTGTCGCGATAGCGAGGGATGTGGCTGAGGAAGGTGAGATAGGGCGGCTGCGCGTGGATGACGGCGTGGAAGTTCGTGCCGGAACGACTCACCTGGTCGCGATGGACGGCCAAATGCGAGTTGAACTCGGAGGTCGGCCGTGTGAATAGCCGTCGTGGCGAGGTAAAGAACCGGGCCGTTTGCCCGCCTTCGTCCACGACCACGCACCCCAGGTTGGCGGCGGGGTCATGGACGATCTCGCGCAGGCGACGGCCCGACCCGCTGACCAGAAAGGCTCGTCCCGCCAGCTCGGGCACGGCGATGGGAAGGGTGATGGTTTCGTACAGGGGGAAGACGCGACGCGGGTCAATCGGCCAGCCCAAATAGACCGAGATGTTTCCGGCCGCGCCTTCGGTGGCCTGGATTTCGGA
>JAOADB010000266.1 GCA_026417535.1 Caldilineales bacterium | reverse complement strand
GATGTGTATAAGAGACAGCGCGCACGCCCACCCCGACACCCACGAACACGCCGACGCCAACACCCACTCCCACCCCGACGCGTACACCGACCCCGACGGCTACCCCCACGCCCTCATGGCCCTTCCGGTTCGGCGGCCTCTATCCCCACTACGCCATTGCCCAGGCCACCACGCCCGAATCGCTCTACGTGCTCGACAGTTGGAACCGGGTGCTGCGTTCCACGAACCGCGGGGAGACCTGGACCGACCTGCGGATTTCCCAAACCCTTGGCGTGGCGCCCCTTACCCTGGGCGGCGGTCTGACCCCGCCTTTTGCGCTGTGGGTGGGAACCACCAACGGTCTCTACACGAGCACCGACGCCGGCGCCACCTGGCAATACGCGTCGGGCTATGTGCCGGACATGGGCATCACCGTGGCCTTTGAAGACCCAGCCATCCTGTGGAGCAGCGGGATGCTCGGCAGTTACTCCGGCGTCATCCGCAGCACCGACCGCGGGCTGAACTGGGGCCAGGCCGGCCTGGGCATCAGCGATTTCGGCTCCCTGGGCTACCACATCCTCATCCATCCCCGCTACACGAACACGCTTTACGCCCTGGTCTGGGGACGCCGGGGAGTCGTTTCCCTCTACCGCGGGCAGTCGCCGGGGCTGTGGAGTCCCATCACCTCGCCCATCGTTGGCAATCCCTTCCCGGCGCCGTCTCTTCTGGGGCTGGCCCTGAATGCCTCGGACGGCACGCTATGGGCCGGCGGCGTCAACGGCGCCTTGCTCTACAGTCCCAACCCGCTGGACCTGGTCAACCCTGTGGTCTGGCAGGAGGCGACGGTCTTCGGGCCGGGCTACTATGCCCAACCGCTGGCCTGGGGCGCAGGGCCGAGTCTCTACATCACGCTCCATCGCTACACGGTGCAGGACGGGGTGCCGAACTACCCTCACACCGGCGCCGCCTTTTTGCGCAGCGATGACCGCGGTCGCACCTGGCGTCAGCTGGTTTTGCCATAGGAAGGTAACCAGGGACTTGTAACTGGTAAGCGGGTAACCGGAATTTGGCCGAGAGCCGGATGAAGGACGACGGACGGAGATAGTTTCGTTCGTCGTCCTTCGTCCCGATTTGGGGTCGAGGGGTGGGAGAGCGGAGATGAAGCTCCGCAAGCTCGTCCAAGCTCTCCATGTCACGTCTCTGGATGACATCCGGAGCTGCGGTCTCCTCCTACCATCCCTTGGCGTCTCCGGCGTCGTCCCCTATAATCGGTCCTGTGACCGCGCCCGACACCGAGCTTGCCGCCGCCATCGCCGCCGTCCATCACCGGTTGGCCGCTGCCTATGGTCTGCCCATTCGGCAGCCCCACCACGAGGACCCCGTGGCCGGGCTGATCCTGACCATCCTCAGCCAGAACACGAACGACCGCAATGCCGATCGCGCCTTTGCGGCGCTGCGGGCCGCCTATCCCGATTGGCAGGCGGTCATGCGGGCGCCAACGGCCGAGCTGGCTGCGGTCATTCGTTCGGCCGGTTTGGCCGCTCAGAAAGCCCCGCGCATTCAAAAGCTTCTGCGTCGGCTCTATGAGGAGCAGGGTCATTTCGATTTGAGCCATCTGGCCGCGCTGCCGGTGGGCGAAGCCCGGCGCTGGCTGACTCGCTTCGAGGGTGTGGGCCACAAGACGGCCTCGGTGCTCCTGCTCTTCGCCTTCGGACAGCCGGCCTTTCCCGTGGACACCCACGTCCATCGCGTGACGCGGCGGCTGGGCCTGGCGCCGGAGCAGGCTACCCCTGACCGTGTGATGGCGCTCGTCGAGGCCCATGCGCCACCCGACTGGTTCTATCCGCTCCATCTCAACCTCATCCGCCACGGCCGTCAGGTCTGCCAGGCGCGGCGGCCCCGCTGTGAAGCCTGCGTGCTCACCGACCTATGCGCCTTCTACCGCCGCCGGGAACGGGAGACGGCCAGGCCAACCGCCCCGTGAACACACCCCGGCCTTCGTTTTCGACCTATGACCCGCTTTGCCACCCTGCGCCTTCGTCAGACCGAGTTCCTCTGGGGAAGCCGAACCTACATCATGGGCATCCTCAATCTCACGCCCGATAGCTTTTCCGGGGATGGTTTGCTGAATCAGGCCGATTTCGTCGCTGCGGCCCTGGCCCAGGCCCAAGCCATGCTGGACGAAGGAGCCGATTTGCTCGACCTGGGCGGCGAAAGCACCCGACCCGGCTCGCAACCGGTTCCGGCCGAGGAGGAGCTGCGCCGGGTGCTGCCCGTGCTGCGCGAGCTGCGCCGTCTGACCGATGCCCCTCTGTCGGTGGATACGAGCAAGGCGGTCGTGGCGGCGGCCTGTCTCGAGGCAGGCGCCGATCTGATCAACGACGTGTGGGGGTTGCGTCTCGACCCCGACCTGGCCGGCGTCGTGGCGGCGGCCGGCGCCGCGGTCGTGCTCATGCACAATCGTTCGACGCCGAAGGCCGCGCAGATTGACCCCACCCTGGGCGGACGCTATGTGGGCATCGCGTACGAGAATCTCATCGAGGACATCAAGCGCGAGCTGGGCCTTTCCCTGGAACTGGCCGCACGCGCCGGCATCCCAGACGACCGCATCATCCTCGACCCCGGCATTGGCTTCGGCAAGACCGTAGCTCAGAACCTGGAACTGCTCGACCAGCTGGATGCCTTCAAGGCGCTGGGCTATCCCCTTCTCGTCGGCGCCAGCCGCAAATCGTTCATCGGCTATACCCTGAACCTGCCGCCCCACGAACGGGATGAGGGCACGGCGGCCACGACGGCCATTGCCATTGCCCGTGGGGCCGATATCGTGCGCGTGCACAACGTGCGGCTGAACGTGCGCGTGGCGCGGATGACCGATGCCATCGTGCGCCGTGGTCAGGGATGAGAGATACACAGTTCGAGACGGAGGACGAAAGACGAAGCTTTTTCGTCCTCCGTCTTTCGTCCTTTATGTTTCGTTACAGGAAGACGTATCATGCTTTACGGCAAAAAGGTCGTTTTGCGACCGATCACCCACGAAGACTTGCCCAATTACGTCCGCTGGTTGGCCGATCCCGACGTGTTGATGTACTTCGGCAAGTATCTGCCCATCGATTTGGATCGGGAGAAGGAATGGTACATGCGGCAAAGGGATGATCCATCGGCCATCAACTTCGCCATCACCTACGAGGGAGAGCATATCGGCGGCACCGGCTTTCAACATCTGAATCACCGGGAACGTAACGCCGAGGTGGGGCTGTTCATCGGCGAGAAGAGCCTGTGGGATCAAGGCTTGGGCCAGGACACGCTGGCGACTATGCTGCGATACGGGTTCGAGCAGCTCAACCTCCATCGTATCTACCTGCGCGTGTTTGCCGAGAATGAGCGCGGCGTCCGAGCCTATGAGAAGGTGGGCTTCGTGACCGAAGGGCGTCTGCGGCAGGTGGCATGGCGGCATGGCCGTTGGCATGACATACTCATCATGAGCGTCCTGTATCCCGAATGGATTCAGCGCCAATCCCAGGAGTAAAATCATCGTAACTGTTCAGGCCGATAACGATGGATGTGGCGCAAGATGGCATCTTGCGCTACGTCGTTCGCCCGTCGTCCGAGCGAGTGGCCAATAGCGGAGAGAGAAGACCCATCCGGAGCGTGAGGCAGCGGGCTGAATCGTTACGATCCATCCTATCCACCCAGAACATGCCATGGAAATCCTCAATCTCCTCCTTTTCGCGCCCCTGTTGGTGATTTTTCTCCTGGCCAACAGGGCCGAGCAGGCCCGCAGCGCCGACGGTTCCGGGCAAACCTGGGCTGTGTTGGCCTACCTGCTGCTGGCGTTCCTGTGGTTGGGTCTCCTCAGCGGCGGCTTGCTGCTCCAGGTGACGGCTACAGCATTGCTCAACAACCCGCAGGCCAGGGAAGACTTTCTCATCAACCTGGAAGCGGGCGGACTGACCAACGCCGAGCTATTCGTATCCCGTCTGCCGTTGCTGGGGCTGTCGGTGTGGTTGCCGGCCCTCGGAGGCCTGCTCTTGCTGTGGCGGCCGGTGCGTCGCTGGGTCGCCCGCATCGTGCCCGTAGACCCGACCAACGTCGTGCACGCTGTCGCCCTCGCCTGCGTCATGCTGGTCCTGATCAACCTGGGCTTCACTCTGGCTCTTGGGCTGGACACCCTGGCCGATATCCTGACGCTGGCGCCGGCCGAACAACGTGGCGCAGGACCCTTGAGCCTGTGGACACAGACGGTGGCCTTTATCGCCCTGGCCTTCGTCGGCGTGGGCTGGCCGTTACGGCGGTCTCTGGCCGCAACGCTGGAACGGCTCGGCCTCGTGCGCCTCAACCTGTCGCAGGTCTTGTTTGGGACTGGTCTGGCGCTGGTTCTGGTGGTTGCGCTCATCCCCCTGGACCTTCTCAGCCGGACCATGGGATTCGGATTCGACGAGGACGTGAGGCGGCTCAACGAGCTGTTGATGGGTCCGCTAATGGCCTCCATTCCCGGCATCCTCACCCTGGGTCTGTCCGCGGCCCTGGGCGAGGAGACGCTCCTGCGCGGGGCACTCCAACCCCGTTTTGGCCTCTTTTGGACGGCAGTGATCTTCGCCCTGCTCCACAGCAACTACGGCCTCAGCCTCAGTACGGCGGTTGTGTTTGTGTTGGGTTTGATCTTGGGTTGGGTCCGCCAACGGCACAACACGAGTACGGCCATCGTCCTCCATGCCGTCTATAACATGACCCTCGGTCTCTTCGGCTTCCTCAACCTGTGGCCGGAATGAGATGGTAACTGCTAACCGGTTTTTCGCCATGTCTCGTTGGTTGCATCACTCGGTAGAAGAACAAAGGCGAGGACGAAAGACGGACG
>JAOADB010000265.1 GCA_026417535.1 Caldilineales bacterium | reverse complement strand
GGCAGCGTCAGATGTGTATAAGAGACAGCCCGACTGGTGGGCCCCGGAACATCGCTCCTACTTCATCTGGGAGTTTGGCAAACCCCCCGATGTCGTCGTCGAAATCGTCTCCAACCGTCGGGGGCAGGAAACCGGCACCAAACTGAAGACCTACGCCCGCATCGGCATCCCCTACTACGTCATCTACGACCCGCAGGGCTTCGTGCAGCGTACGCCCCTGGTGGTCTATGAGCTGAAAGGGGGGCTCTATCATCCCCGGCCCGACAACCGGCTAGAGGGGGTCGGTCTGGCCCTGACCCTGTGGAATGGGGTTTTCGAGGGGCGTCTCGACCGCTGGTTGCGATGGTGCACGCTGGACGGTGCGCTGATTCCCACTGGGGCCGAACAGGCCGCGGAGGAGCGTCGTCGGGCCGAAGAGGAGCGCCGCCGCGCCGAAGAGGAGGCTCGTCGGGCCGAGGAGGAACGCCGCCGCGCCGAACGGCTGGCTGCTCGTCTTCGCAGCCTGGGCATTGACCCGGACGCCTGAACAGGACGAGGGACGAACGACGAAAGACGAAAAAACCTCGTCGTTCATCCCGACCATCCGCCCCAAACCAAAGCCAAACTCCGAAATTCGGCCAGTTACCAATTACCACTCGTCAATTCATGCAACTCGCCATCAAACAAGACATTCTCAACCGATTACGCAGCATTGAAGGCCATGTGCGCGGCATCGAGCGCATGGTCGAAGACGATGATTATTGCATTGACATCATGAAACAGATCAAAGCCGTACAAAAGGCTCTAGATCGTGTCAATACTCTTATTTTAGCTAATCACCTACAAACCTGCGTTACCGATGCCATGCGTTCGCAAGACGACAACGAACGCACTCGCGTCATTGACGAAATCATCGCCCTTTTCGATGCTTCGGCGAGATTGACACGCTGATCGGTCACGATCTGGGACGAACGACGAAAAAAACCTTCGTCCTCCGTCCGTCGTCCTCCGTCCCGGCCATCGGCCAAAAAGCAGGACGAACGACAAACGACGAAAACCGATTGCCAGTCACCAGTCACTATGCAAAAAACCCTCACCATCCCCACCATTTCTTGCGCCCATTGCCTGAAAACCATCGAGCGCGAGCTCACATTCGTCGAGGGCGTGCGGTACGTACAGGGCAGCATCGAGACCCGCGCTGTCCTGGTCGAATACACCGACGAACAGGCCCTGGCCAAAGCCCGCGCCGTCCTGGCCGAAGCTGGCTATGCGCCGACCAACTGAAGCTGCCATGAGCGACGAACAGGTCATCCTGCCTATCACCGGCATGACCTGCGCCAACTGCGCCCTCACCATCGAGCGCAACCTGCGCCGCTTGCCGGGGATCAAAGAGGCCGCCGTCAACCTGGCTACCGAACGGGCGCGGGTCGTCTTCGACCCCTCCCTCGTCTCGGAAACCGCCATCCACGAACTCATCGGCGAGCTGGGTTACGGCGTGGCCACGGCGCGGGCCGAATTGCCCATCGCCGGTATGACCTGCGCCAACTGCGCCCTCACCATCGAGCGCAACTTGCGCCGCCTGCCGGGCATTCGGGAGGCCACGGTCAACCTGGCCGCCGAGCGTGCCAGCGTGGTCTATAACCCGGCCATGGTGGACCTCGCCGCCATCAAGGACCTCATCGCCGACCTGGGCTATCGGGTGATCGAAACGGCAGCCGCAGAGGATGAAACGGGCGAAGACGCCGAACAGGCGGCCCGCCGCGCCGAGCTCGACCGCCAACGTCGCCTGCTCATCCTCGGCCTGGCCCTCACCGCCCCGGTCTTCCTGTTCACCATGGCCCGCGACTTGGGTCTGCTGGGGCATTGGGCCCATGCCGTGTGGACGAACTGGCTCCTGTGGGCGCTGACGACCCCGGTCCAATTCTACGTCGGCCGTGATTACTACGTCCACGGCTACAAGGCCCTCAAAAACGGCGCCGCCAACATGGATGTGCTCATCGCCATGGGCACCTCGGCGGCCTATTTCTACAGCGTGGCCGTGGTCATCGGGCAAACGCTGGGCGCGTTGCCAGGCGAGCATGTCTATTTCGAGACCGCGGCCGTCATCATCACCCTGGTCCGCCTGGGCAAGTACCTGGAAGCCCGCGCCAAAGGCGCCACCTCGGCCGCCATCCGCGCTCTGATGGACCTGCGCCCGCAGACGGCCCGGGTCGAACGCGGGGACGGCGAGGTCGAGATCCCGGCGGCGCAGGTGCGCGTGGGCGACATCGTCATCGTCCGGCCGGGCGAGAAAATCCCCGTGGACGGCATCGTGCTCGCCGGAGAGAGCGCCGTGGACGAGTCCATGCTCACCGGTGAACCGATTCCCGTGGACAAGCGGCCCGGCGACCCGGTGATCGGCGCCACCCTCAACAAACAGGGCCTGCTGCGCGTGCGCGCCACCCGCATCGGCCGTGAGACCGCGTTGGCGCAGATCATCCGCCTGGTGCAACAAGCCCAAGGCTCGAAAGCCCCCATCCAACGTCTGGCCGACCGCATCTCGGCCGTCTTCGTGCCCATCGTCCTCGGCATCGCCCTGCTCAGCTTCCTGGGCTGGTTTTTCCTCGGCCAGGTCGGTTTTACCCGCAGCCTGATCAACGCCGTGGCCGTCCTCGTCATCGCCTGTCCCTGCGCGTTGGGCCTGGCCACACCGACGGCGGTCATGGTCGGGATGGGCAAGGCGGCCCGACACGGCATCCTCTTCCGCAACAGCGAGGCCCTCGAACGGTGTGAGGCGCTGACCACCGTCGTCCTCGACAAGACGGGCACGCTCACGGTGGGCAAACCGACCCTGACCGATATCGTCGTCGCCCCCGGCTGGCAACCGCCGGCCATGGACGGCCTCACACCCGACCGCTATCTCCTCTATCTGGCCGCCGGGGCCGAACGCGGGTCCGAGCACCCCTTGGGTCAGGCCATCGTCGCCGCTGCGCAGACGGCCGGGCTGACCCTACCCCGGCCGCAGGACTTCACGGCCACGGCCGGCGCCGGGGTGCAGGCCCGTATCGAAGGTCACACTGTGGCCGTGGGCCGTCCTCAGGCCAACGGCTTGGCCGAGACCGTGACCCATCTGGAGGCGGAAGGCAAGACGGTCATGCTCGTGACGGTGGACGGCGAACCCGCCGGGGTCATCGCCGTAGCCGACACGATCAAACCGGGCGCGGCCGAGGCCGTGGCAGCCTTGCGGCGTCGGGGTCTCGATGTCATCATGCTGACCGGCGATAACCCGCGCACGGCCGCGGCCATCGCCCGCCAGGCGGGCATCGAGCACGTCCTGGCCGAGGTCCTGCCCGCCGACAAGGCCGCGCAGATCCAAACCTTGCAGAACCAGGGGCGCGTGGTGGCCATGGTCGGCGACGGCATCAACGACGCGCCGGCATTGGCCCAGGCCGATGTGGGCATTGCCCTGGGCACGGGTACCGACGTCGCCATGGAGACGGCCGACATCACCCTCATGAGCGGTGACCTGGCTGGGGTCGAGCGGGCCCTGGCCCTGAGCCACGGCACCATGCGCACCATTCGCCAGAACCTCTTCTGGGCTTTCATCTACAACATCATCGGCATCCCCTTTGCGGCGGCAGGCTTGCTCAACCCCATCATCGCCGCCGCCGCCATGGCCTTCAGCAGCGTCTTCGTGGTGACGAACTCCCTGCGCTTGCGGGGGTATCGGGTGTGAAAAGGAGCTGAAGGAGCCGGAGGAGCTAGCTCCGCGAAGCGCCTTCGGCTCCTTCAAGCTCCTCGCTTTCCCTCACCCGTAGCGGCCGTAGAGGGGGCCAAAGTTGGCGCAGGCGCGGAAGTCGGCGCCCTCACGATCGGCCGTGCCGAAGGCATTCCAGGCGCTGGGCCGGAAGATTTTCTCCTCGGGCACGTTGTGCATGTACACCGGGATGCGCAACATGCTGGCCAGGGTGATCAGGTCGGCGCCGTAATGACCGTAGCCGAACTCGCCGTGGTTGGCGCCCAAGTGGTCCCTCACGTTGTACACATCGGTGAACGCGCCCTTGCCGGTGAGATTGGGCACAAACCAAGTCGTGGGCCAGGTGGGGTTCGTGCGCTCGTCAAGGATGGCGTGAACCTCGTCAGGCAGGTCCACCGTCCAGCCTTCGGCGATCTGCAGGGCCGGCCCCAAGCCCTTGACCAGGTTGAGACGGCACATGGTCACGGGCATGCCCCCACGGGTCTTGAAGCGGGTGGACCAACCGCCTCCGCGGAAGTACTCGACGATGGAAGTGTGCCAGGTCGTCGCCTCCAGGCACCGCTGCGCCTCCTCGGGCGTGATCGCCCAGTAGGGCTTCATGGCCGGCCGGCCGTCAATCTCCTGTTGGCCGGTGCCGTCCAGGGCCGCCGGACCGGAGTTGATCAGGTGGAGGATGCCGCCGGCGGCGATGCCCTCCAACTCGTAACCGGTCACACGCTTGACTGCGGCCGGGCTCCAGTAGGTGCGCACATCGGCAAAGACCTGGGCCGTGCCCGTGAGCAGGTGGCCAAAGAGCATGCAGATGCCGTTGAGCGCGTCGTTCTCGGTGGCCAAGATGTAGGGTTCGCGGATGCCGGTCCAATCGAAGGAGCTGTTGAGGATGGCCTCGGCGAAATCACCGTTGGGGAAATGGTCGGTCCACTGGCGCTGCCCCTGGAAACCGGCGGCGATGGCGTTGTGGCCCAGGGCTTCCTCGGCAAAGCCGAGCTCGGCCAACCGCGGGTTGCCCACCATCAGGTCGCGGATGATCATGGCCATCTTGACCGAGAAGGCCCACGACCAATCCTTGCGCTCGCGGCTGTGCTGTTTTTCCGGCGGGTTGTAGTCCTTGCCTTCGCGGCACCAGGTCCTCGTCCAGGCCAGGGCTTGTTCGAATTCGACCGGGTCGAAAATGTTCTCCTCGATACGGCGCAGCACCTCGGTCATGTCCACGGTCTCGACCCGCATGCCCAGATAGCTCTCGAAC
>JAOADB010000264.1 GCA_026417535.1 Caldilineales bacterium | reverse complement strand
GTTGGCCGCCGGAGCTGATCCAGGCCGTGGCGGCCCATGCCGATTTCCTGGGCGTGCCGCCGACGACCCGGTTGGACAAGGCCCTGCGCGCCTGCGACGAGATCACCGGGCTCATCCTGGCCACGGCCTATGTCCGTCCCGACCGCAGCCTGGCCGGAGTGACCCTGAGTTCGGTCAAGAAGAAGTGGAAAGACAAGCGTTTCACCGCGGCCATCAACCGGGAGGAAATCGCCGCCAACGTCGCCGCCTTAGGCGAAGACCTCGACCGACACATCGAGTTCGTCCTCCAGGCCATGCAAGGCATTGCCGGCGAATTGGGCCTGGCAGGGGAAAACGGGTGACATTCGGCCCCGGCCGGGACGGCGCTGGGAGCCGATAGCCGGCCATCCGGTCGTTACCTCTCCCGGCCTGCTTTCGTCTTTACAAACGAATAGGGTTTGCCCGGCTAACCATTCCGCCCACTGCCTGATGCTCCGGATGAGTCTTCCCTTCCCGCCGTGGGCCGCTTGCGTGGACGACGGACGAAAGGCGTAGAGCAAGATGCCATCTTGCGCTACATCTTTGTTCAACCCTTGTCGGCACCGTTGCCCTCGCCCTGATGATTGTTGTCCGGAGCTAGATGCCATCTTGCGCTACATCTCGTTCCCCTTTGCCCAACCCTTGCCGGCACCGTTGCGCTCGCCCTGATGACCGTTGCCCAGAGGAAGGGCCTTTCTCTCCGGAGGTTGATCGTATGAACCGCAAAGTCTCTGTGGTCGGAGGAATCGTCCTCCTGATCGTCCTCATCGTCTTACCCACAGGCGTCTTCGCCCGGCAAGGAGCACTCGGGCAGAGCCTGAAGCCTGCCCAACAGGCCGCGACCCGCACGCCCACGCCCACCCGCCGGGCTACCCCCACCGGGCCTGTGTTCACCCTCTCGCGGGCGGCCAACATCCGCGGCGGCCCCGGCACGGTCTATCCGGTTGTGCGGGCCGGCAAGGTCGGCGAGACCTTTGCCATCACCGGCAAGGTCCAGGCCAGCGATGGGCTGTGGTGGCGGGTTGATTTGGGCGGCGGCAAGACGGGTTGGGTGCGCTCCGACTTGGGCAAGACGGGCGGCGATGTGAGCAGGGTGGCCGTGGTGACCCAGCTGCCGCCGACGCCTAAGGTTACGCTCACGGCGACGCAAGCACCGGCGGCGGCAGCCGGCAGGCCCACCGGGGTGTTGCTCTATTCGAATGCCAATTTCGATGCCAAGCAATGGGAGCTGTGGGAGTACAACTTCGCCACCGGCGCCAAACGCTTCCTCCATGCCTGGCGCACCGAGGTCGAGTTCAGCAAAGACGGCCGTCAAATCGCCTACTACGCCTGGCCGGCGGAAAGCGGTCCGCAGAACGAAGGCATCTGGATCATGGCCGCCGATTACACCAACCCGCGCAAAGTGATCGAGGGCGGCGCCTACCCTTCGTTCAGCCCCAAAGGTGACCGCCTGGCCATCATGGGGGACGGCCAGGTTTACATCATCAACAGCGATGGCAGTGGGCTGCGGCTGCTCATCGAGGGCGAGTATCCCGATTGGTCGCCGGTGGACAACCGTATCGCCTTCCGCGGCTGCTTCGGCGGCAGCTGTGGTATCTGGTACACGGATGCCGACGCCGGCGGTTTGACCCGTGTCACCACCGGTGGCAGCGACGGCCAACCGGCTTGGTCACCCGACGGCCGCAAGCTGGCTTTCATCAGCCAGGAAGAAGGGAATTTCGAGATTTACACCATCAATGCCGACGGCACCGGCAGAACGCGGCTGACCAACCGCGCCGCTTCCGACGGTCTGCCGGTGTGGTCGCCGGACGGCGCCTGGATTGCCTGGCGCAGCGACGAAGGCGGCACCTGGGGCATTTGGGTCATGCGGGCCAACGGTTCCGAGCAACGGCGGCTCTTCGATGCGCCCGTTCTGCCTGTCTGGTTTTGGGAGAAAATGGCCTGGCGCCGCTGACCACGACGTGGTACACTGTCACCTAGCGAATCCGGACGCCCGGTTGCCCTGCAGCCGGGCGTCCTATTCCCGAGAAGGTAACCGGTTAGCCCGCACAAGGAGACCGTAGCATGCGTTGGCCGGCCTTTTTTGGCATCCTCATCCTCATCCTTGCCCTCGGTGGTGCTTTTGCCCGGCCGCCAGCCGACGGCCGCGGGGCCAACGATTGCCGCGAAGGGCTGCAAAACGGCGACATGGAGGCCGATGGGGGGTGGGTTTTCCCGGTGACGGCGGCCACCGGCGGCTATAGCACCGATGTGGCCCATAGCCCGGTCCGCAGTGCCCGCCTGGGCATCACCACCGCCGCCAACGTCATGGCCACCTCGTCCATGCGCCAGACCGTCACCCTGCCGGCCGAAGGCCACATGGTGCTGTCGTGGTATGCCTATCCCCTCAGCCGGCCGCGAGACGGCGCCGACCTGCAGATGGTCAGCCTGTTCAATGCCGGCGCCACGGCCGAATGGCGGCGGCTCTGGAGCGATGTCCGGGATGACGAAGCGTGGTTGCACTGCCGTTACGACATCAGCAGCTTCCGCGGCCAGACCATCACGGTCTATTTCGGGGTGCGCAACAACGGCCTGAACGGCAAGACGGCCATGTACGTGGACGATGTCAGTCTGCAGATTTGCTCTCAGCCTCCGGTCGTTGTGGAAGGGTGTGTGCTGGCGACACCCGCGACCACGCCGACTCCTTCGCCGACAAGCACACCCACGCCTGCGCCGACAGCCACACCCACGGCCACGTTCACCCCGGCAACATCGCCTACCCCTTCACCTACGGCCACACGAACGGCATCCCCCACCCCCACGCCCACCGCAACCCCCACACCGCGTCCCACGGCCACGCCGACCCCTTCGCCGACCCCCGGCCCCCTCTGCCAACAGCTCGTTCGCAACCCCGAATTCGAGGAAGGGAACAACGGCTATGCCGGCTGGCACCAAAACCTGTTGCTGACCTCCACCTTCACCGATACCCTGGGCATTGGGCGCACGGCCGCCTGGTTCGGCGGCGCTCAGGCCGCAACCCACGTCCTCTATCAGGACATCGCCATCCCGGCCGATGCCGCGACGGCGCAACTGAGCTACCTGTGGGCGCTCAATCCGCCAACCTTCGACGCGCCCCTGGCTGCCGGCGAGGCGCTCACCCTGACCCTGCGACGGCCCGATGACACGCTCCTGGCCGATCTCCAGGTCATTGACGGACGGAGCGAGCGGCGGCGTTGGCGTAAGACCACGCTCGACCTGACCAGCTTCGCCGGTCAGACGGTGCGTTTCCATGCCTTGGCCCAGACCGAGGCCACGACCACGTCCTGGTATCTCGACCGGGTGTTGCTGTTCACCTGCGAGCTGAACCGTCCGCTATTCCTGCCTCTGTATCGTCGCCTGCGGCGATGAAGAACTCCCTGACGCCCACGCCGAGGTAGGGCAAGATGGCATCTTGCTCGACATTTGTTGTCCGTCGTCCTAGCGAGCGGCCGAAGCCCATGCAACGGCCGACGAGGTGTGAGGCCTACTGCGGACCCGAACCGAGTGGCTGCGCCGTCGCGGGGGCCCGCTGCGGCACCCGCAGCGCCGCCATCACGACGAGGGCCAGAACCATGAACACGGCGCTGAACAGCCAGACACTGGCGTGATCGGTGAAGTCAATGAGCCGCCCGGCCAGGATGGGCCCGGCAATGGCCGCCGCCGAAGACGCAAAGTAGTACAGGCCCGTATAGACGCCGATGCGGGCGTCCCCGCCGATGTCGTAGACCATCGGCAGCGAGTTAATGTTGACCAGCGACCAACACACGCCCATCCCGGCCAACAGGCCCAGCAGCACGCTCCCGCTGCGCACGCCGAAACCCAGAAGCAGGCCCAGGACCATCCCCACCAGCCCGACTAGGATCGTCCGCCGGCGCCCAAACCGGGTGGCGATCAGACCGCTGGGGATGGCAAAAAGGATGAACGTGGCGGCAAAGGCCGTGAGCATCTGCGCGGCCGTGCCTTCGGGGATGCCCAGGATGTTGCGGGCATAAAGGGTGAAAAAGGCCTCCATGGCGGTCCAGCCCACGAACCAGCAGAAAATGGCCAGCAGGATGAGCACCCCGCCGTTGGCCCGCCCTTGCCAGACCTCGCGCAGGTTGGCGATGAGACCGTTGCCCTTATCGGTCTGTTCGATCTGCGCCGGCTCCCGCACGACGAGGAGGACAATGCCGATGGTGATGAGCAGGACCAGGCTGCCGACAATGAAGGGCAGGGGCACGCCCATCTTGTACAAGGCGCCGCCACCGAGCAGGGCCAGGGCGCTGCCCACCCCGCCCATCAGATTGATGACGCCGTTGGCCTTGCTGCGCTGCTCGGCCGGGAAGAGATCGCCCAGGAAGGCGACGGTGGGCGAACGGAACAGGGCCATGCCGATGTTCGTGCCCAGGATGGCCAGGGCGATCAGGAGAAAGTTCTGCCGGACAAAGGGCACGAGCAGAAAGAAAACGGCGGCCAGCGGCGCGCCCACCATCAACCAGGGCTTGCGTCGTCCGAACCGCGACCGGGTATGGTCGCTGCGCTCGCCCACCCACGGCTGCACGAACATGTTGATGATGTTATCCCAGGTGAGGATAAAGCCGATGACCGTGGCCGAAAGCCCCAGGTCTTCCAGAAACGGGGGGATGAAGGCATTGAAGATGGGCCAGATGATGGAGATGCCGAAGAAACCGAAGCCGACGATGAAGGTGTAACGCCAGTTCATAGGGCCTCCTCAAGAAAGCGGGTGGGACGGAACCACACGGGCGCCTCATGATAGCAGAAAAGGCGACGCGTTCAAACGTCACCGGATGGGAGGGGAATGACCGCGCGGGGAGACGCTGCGAACGAAAAAGGCGTTGACCGGATCGGGTGTGGGCGTGGCTTCGTTTCGCGAGCCAAAGGGGTGCCGACGTTACGAGGCCTCCCACCGCGCGGGTCGGCCCTACGCGTCGTAACAGGGGCGGCC
>JAOADB010000263.1 GCA_026417535.1 Caldilineales bacterium | reverse complement strand
GCCGTAGCCGTGGGCGTCGGCGTCGGCGTGGCCGTGGGTGAGACGTTTCCGAACAGAGTGTAGAGCAGCCGGTTGGGCGAACCGCTGCCGATGCCGCTGAGCACGCCGGTAGTGGCGTTGGCGATGACGGCGTTGTGCACGGTGAGCGCCGAAGCCGTGGGATTCTGGGCCCGATAGAGGGCGGCCGCGCCGGCCACGTGGGGCGCCGCCATCGAGGTGCCGCTGCTGATGGCGATGGCCATGTCACTCGTGTGGTAGGCCGAGGTGATGCTCACACCAGGGGCAAACAAGTCAAGACAGCCACCGTAGTTCGAGAAGGATGCGCGGGCATCGGCCGAGGTGCTGGCGCCCACGGTCAGCGCCTCGGCCACGCGCGCCGGCGACATGAGACAGGCATCGCCGTTGTTGTTGCCTGCCGCCACGACAAAAACGATGTCGCCGTTGATGGCGTTGCGGATGGCCGTATCCAAAGCGTCCGAGGCGTTACCGCCCAGGCTCATATTGACCACGGCCGGCGCGATGTGGTTGGCCAACACCCAGTTGACCCCGGCGATGACTCCCGATGTCGTGCCTTGGCCCTCGCAGCTGAGCACCCGCACCGGATGGAGGGTCACCTCCTTGGCCACACCGTAGGTCTGGCCGCCCACCGTGCCGGCCACATGGGTACCGTGGCCATGGCAATCCGCCGTCCCGAGGCCGTCGTTGATGGCGGTGTAGCCATTGCCGATACGACCGTCGAACTCGGTATGGGTGCTGCGAATGCCCGTGTCGAAGATATAGACGTGAACGCCGAGGGCGGTCGTCTCGTAGGTATAGATGTTGTTCAGCGGCAACGTGCGCTGATCCACCCGGTCCAAGCCCCAGGGAGCCGGGCTTTGCGTGCCGAGGGCATAGACCACCTGGTCGGGTTCCACATAGGCCACGGCGGGATGAGTGGCCAGGGCCTGCGCGGCTTCGGCCGAGAGGACGGCAGCAAAGCCCTGGAGGGCGACATCGTAGGTGTAGAGCAGATCGCCATCCCAGGCCGCTACCAGCGTTTCGGCCAACCGCGTGATACCCATCCTGTCAGCGTTTTGGAGGGCTTCGGGCCTGAAGACGACGATGTATCGGTCGGGCAAGATGGCTACGGGGGTCGGTGGGAGCGTTGCCTCGTGTCGGGACGGCTGTGCGGTGCTGCCTGCTGCAAGCACCCAACCCATGACCCAAACCGATAACAGCAAGAACGAGCAACGTCGGCTGGAGGAAAACACCATCACGAGACTCCTGCGGGCGGGATGGAGAAAACAGCCCAAAATCCGATGGAAAATTGCGAATAGCGCCATTTTTTGATAGGGTGCCAACGGCCGAACAGGCGAAGCCTTGAAGAAAATGGTAACTCCGGCAGTTTGGGGTTGTCAACACCTGGGCGCGAGATGGGGCGACGCAACTTGGCGATCGGTTTGGCCTGGCAACCTTCCCCACATCCCTGCCCACGGTTAACCATCTAGCCATGGGCGAAGATGGTGCAAACGATCGCCATGGTCAAGCCAGGGTCAGCGATAGAGGATTTGCTCCCGCGACGAGATGCGCTTGAAGCGGAAGGGGCCGATCTTCAGACGGGGATAGCGCACTTGCGAGCCGACAACGCGCATCTGCAAGGGGAGAATGCCCACCTGCGCGCCGAGACGTTGCGCGGTGCCACTGCGATTTTGCCGGAGTTCAGGGGGTGGGCCGTTCACGATGGTCTGGCGGCCTACTTTCAGTTTCCGCAGGCGAAGCACGGGGCCTGCCATGCCCACACCCTCCGGGAACGGAAGGGGCTGGTGGAAAACGGCTCAGCGTGGGCGGGCGCGATGCATGCGTTCCTGCTGGACCAGTACAGCCAGGCGCTGCCATTGCCGGGCGAGGCGGCAGAGGAAGCCCAGCGCCGCCATCGCCAACTGCTGAGCCAGGCTGAACAGGCCGAACCTCCACCGATCCGCTCACCCGGAGCCGGGCGGCCCAAGCTCACGCCGGGACGGAACCTGCTGCGCCGGCTTACCGCGTATGCAGAGGCTGTGTTGGCGTTTGCCCTAGTCTCCGGCGTGCCTTTCACCAACCACCAGGCCGAGCGCGACCTACGGCTTCCCTGACCCTGCGCCAGCTCCTTGCACATCATCCCGTCCCCTTGCCGCAGGTAGGCGGGTAGTTACGAAATGCCTGAGAAGTCCACACACGGATGGTCAGTCCTTACTTACCAGCGGCAGGAACAGATAATCCCGGTCGTCAATCTGCGCTACGAAGGCCTCACCCCGGCCGGTGGCCGCAGCCGGCGGCTTGAGCGGCCGGCGGCTGACGAAGTGCGGCCCGGCCTCACCCACCACGTAGGCATGGCCGCGCGCCCAAGTAATCCCGAACCCCTCCCCGCCGCCCAGCAGGGTGGCGTAGCGCAGAGCCGACCCGTCGGCGCTGAAGCGGACTACGAAGGCCGCGCAGCCGATGATCGAGGGGAAGCTCTGCAAGGGGTTGACGATGGGGAAGTCCCTGGAAGAGGTGCAGCCAGTGACATACGCCTCGCCGGCCGCGTTGGCAGTGATGGCGTTGCCGCTGTCGCCGCCGTTGCCACCCAGGTAGGTTACAAAACTGGCTGCGCCGGCGGGCGTGAACCGGGCGGCGAAGGCGTCTCCGATGCCGCCGCCATGGGTTGCCTGCCAGGCGTTGGCGACGGGGAAGTTCGCTGACCAGGTCTTGCCGGTGACGTAGGCGTTGCCCACAGCGTCGGCGGCTATGTCGTGGCCTCGGTCCTCTGCCGATCCGCCCAGATAGGTGGCGTAGTCCAGCGCGCTGCCATCGGCGCGGATGCGCGCCAGAAAGGCGTCGCTGGTCCCCCCGCCGAAGGTCCCTTGCCGGGCGTTAACCACCGGGAAATTCGTCGAGCGCGTCGTGCCCACCACGTAGATGTTGCCCACGCCGTCCAGCGCGACGCTGCCCCGGCCCTCGATGTTCTCGTCGTTGCCCCCGCCCAGGTACGTGGAGAAGACCAGCGACTGCCCGTCCGCGTTGAGCACGGTCACAAACGCGTCGGACGAAGCGCCGTTGAAGGCGAACTGTGGCCCTATCAGGGGGTTCTGGGTGGGGAAGCCGGTGGAGGCGGTCATGCCCGTGACCACCGCGCGCCCCTGGCCGTCCACGGCGATGTCGCCTGCGCCGTCACCAGCCAGGCCCCCTAGGTAGCTGGCGTAGACGAGCTGTCCCGCCGGGCTGAGCTTGACCACGAACGCATCGGCGCCGCCCTGGTCGCTCTGGAAGGGGATCAGCGTGGGGAAGTCGGCGGATCCGGTCTCGCCGGCCACATAGGCCGCGCCGCTGGCGTCCACCGCGATGCCGTGGCCCTCATCCCGGCTTGCCCCGCCCAGGTAGGTGGCGTAGAGCAGGGTCTGGCCGTCGGCGCTGATCTTGGCCACGAACGCGTCGAAGCCCGGCCGGTCGGTCTGAACGGGGTTGGCGGTGGGGAAGTCCGTGGCCGGGGTCATGCCGGTCACCAGCATGTTGCCGGCCGCGTCCACCGCAATGTCGTTGATGTACTCGCGGAAGGGGTCGCCGTCCGAGCCGCCCAGGAAGGTGGCGTAGACCAGGGTCGGGTCAATCACCAGCAGTCGGGTCCGGTCATACGGCCCTAGCCGGAAGCCCACCCGGCCTGCATCGTCCAGCACAAAGGCCGCAGTCACCGGAGTTCGCCGACCGCCGGCCTCCTGGTAGGCCACCGGCGCGGCCTCCTGCAACCGGCCTGCCGGAGCCGTTACGACCAGCGCGCCGCCGGCCGTGATCTCCACCCGCTGCGCGCCCGCGTAACTCCAGCGGATGGCGGCGGGGTCGGCGCCGGCCGCAACCAGAAACTCGCTCTTGAGGGCAGCGCCGTCGCGGCGGTAGACCAGGTCCACGCCGGGGTAGAGGTCCCGGTAGATCACCCCGGCGTAAGTCGGCAGGCCGGTCTGCCAGCCCGCCGGGTTGGTTCCGCGGTAGAGGTTCACTGCACCGGGTTGCGGATCCAGGCCCTCGACGGCCGTGCCCGTCCCCGCGGCCAGGAAGCGCACGCGCAGGTCGGCGTCCGCGCCTGCTGCGCTCCCCGCAAAGCGCACGTCCACGCCGTCAGCCCGGAAGCCCAGGACATAGGCGCCGGAGTGGACCAGGAAACGCACGGCGGCGTCTGCCTGACCGGCATTGGGCGTGAAACTGAGCGGCAGCAGCGGCGCTCGGGCCGGCATGGCCAGGTCAACCTTCGCCGGAAAAGGGCGGACGGGTCGGGCCACCAGCGTCGTGGCCACCAAGATCGCCAATACAGCCAGCCAGCTGGTCAGCTTGATCAACCCGAACGGCGCTTTCTGGTATGCGTGATCTGCTGTCATGGGTCAATCCTCCATCTGAATGTTTCGTCCGCGTCTGCGCTCACGCCCGCAGCCGGCCGCTGATGGTCGCCTGCACGCGTGTGCTGCCGGGATACAGGTAGCCGGAACCGATGAAGTCCAACATATCGCTTCTATCTACCGTCCAACTATAGCACAAATAGCAAGCAATCATCCTGACCGTTTGCGGCGGGTATCTGACCGTTTGGAGAGACAGGTCGTGTGCTGTACAATCACGTCGCTTGTTCTACGACGACCCTGTGAGCCGGGGGCTGTCTTATCGAATGGTCTATTGCTCATAGGAGTGAAACGTTGTGAAACGTACCTTGGCCCATCTCGAACGAGCTGCCCTTGTCGGCTCTGCGCTTGTGCTGCCGTTGGTCTTCCTGGAGCTGGTGAACCGGCGCGGTTACGGGGAGGACTTCCCTTGCCCGATGTTTGGCTTGTTGTGGCTCCTGCCCGTGGCCTTCACCCTGGTTCTGACAAGGCTCCTGGGCCAGGTCGGCCATCGAAGCATCCAACTCGTGCTGGGAGGCGTGCTCTTGCTCCTCATCGCTGGCTTGTGGATCGGCATCGTCCTGGACCAGATGCCGTGTTTTCTCGGCGTTCGCTTCTGCGATTGACGGAGACCGGTGGAGGCAACTGTTGGCCCAGCAGACAACCCTTC
>JAOADB010000026.1 GCA_026417535.1 Caldilineales bacterium | reverse complement strand
GATGGCCGCCACCAGACGGCGGTAGTGGGGCAGGAAGAGGGTTTCCCACAGGTGGGGCGAGAACATAGGCCCCCGGTTATCGGCCACATCGTCGCCGCTAAAGACGATGTTGACGCCGAGTTCGGCTGCCCGTTCGATCACGCGGATGTAGTGGTCCACGCAGCGGCGCACCACTTCCTCGACCAGTTCCGGGCACTCCTTCAGGTTGATGAACAGCTGGGCATAGCCGATGTAGTCGCGCGGGCCTGACCACACATCGCGCATCTGGAGAATGATGGCCCGACGACCGCCGAAGCGGGCCACGACCTCCTTAATGGGCGCGTAACGGAAGGGATCATCGGGGTCGGGCGGCTGCCAGCGTTCCAGATCGGCCATGGACTTGATCGGCGCCATGTCGTCCATGGGCATGGGGTAATTGTCATGACCGATGCGCCGCACCGCGCCCCATTCGTCCCGGAAGATGCCGTCGCCCAGGCTCTCTTTGCGATAGGCCGGCGCTACCATGACGCCGTCAATGTCGTACTGCTCGATGAGATCGAAATAGGTGCCGCCCTTGGTCATCGCCTTGATGACGCCGACATCGTGCACCCACTCGAAATGGGGAACGCGGTCGGGGATTTCGTGGCGCAAGACGGCCAGCACCCGCTCCAACGAGGTCATGGCCGGAAGGGCGGGCAGCCGTCGCGGAGGCTTGGGCACGACAAAACCGCTCCGTTCGACCTTGGCGAAGGTCTTGGCCGTGGCGCGGGCGCGGGCCTGGAGCAGGTAGGGCGACGTTTCGGGATTGCGGATGAAGTCGAGAGCGATGCGGGTGGCCGTGCTCGCCTCCGGCGCGTAGCCGTCGGCGCCGACATGGATGGCGAATTCCTCCGTCACCGGCGCGCCACCCACCATGACCTTGACCTGGTCGCGCAGCCCGGCCGCCTTCAGCGCCTCGATGTTCGTTTTGAACATGGGCATGGTCGTGGTAAGAAAGGCCGAAAAGCCCACGATCTGCGGCCGATGTTCCTTGACGGCGGCGACCAGCGCCTCCGGGGGCACATTGACCCCCAGGTCAATCACGCGGAAGCCGGCGCCTTCGAGCATGACCTTGACCAAGTCCTTGCCGATATCGTGGATATCGCCCTTGACCGTGAGGATGACAAAGGTGCCCACGGGTTTGCTGCCCGTGGCCGCCAGGATGGGACGCAGGATGTTCAGGCCGGCCTTCATGGCTTTGGCGCCGGTGAGCATCTCCGGGACGAAATACTCCCCGCGCTCGAAGAGCGCGCCGACCTCTTGCAAAGCCGGAATGAGGGCCTCGTAGAGGATTTCCTCGGCGGCCAGACCCTCCCGCAGCCCCTGCTGCGTGAGTTGGGCGACCTCCGGTTCGTTGCCCTCGATGACACCCTCGTAGAGCTGGTCTTTGATGGCTTCGGCGATGGCAGACATAGGGTCACCTAGACGATGGAGAGCGTGATACCGAGTTGTTGACAGGCTTCGACGTATTCCGGCGGGATGCCCGCCTCGGTGATGAGGTGATGGATATCGGACAAATGGGCAAAGGAAAGGAACGACTGTTGGCCGAACTTGCTGGCATCGAGGAGGACACACACCTGGCCGACGGCGGCCAGCATGGCCCGTTTCATCTCGACCTCGCGGATATCGGCATCGGTGAAGCCCCGTTCGAGTGTGAGCCCGCTGGCACTGAAAAAGCCCTTGTCGGCATGGAGGCTGCGCAACATCTCGACGGCGAAAGGCCCCACGATGCTGCCCGTTTCCCCACGCACCACGCCGCCCAGGATGATCAGCTCGACGTTCGGGCAGTTGGCCAGCAAACCGACGGCGTAGAGGTTGTTCGTCACCACCCGCAGGGGGAAGCTCTTGCCGCCGGTGTTGAGGGCAGCGATTTCACGGGCGAGCTGGAAGACGGTGGTGCTGCTATCGAGCAGGATGGTATCGCCGGGTCGGAGCAGCTGAACGGCGCGGCGGGCCAGTTTCATTTTTTCGGGCACATGCTGCTGCTGCCGCACGGTGAACGGCTGTTCGGCCAACAGGCGGGGCGACAGAGAGGCACCGCCGTGTACCCGTTCCAGCCAGCCCTGCTGCTCCAGTAGCTCCAGGTCGTTGCGGATGGTCACTTCCGAGACGCCGAAGCGTTCGCTCAGCTCGCGGGTGCTGGCCCGGCCCCGGTCCTGGAGGAGGCGGATGATTTCGCTGCGTCGGTCGAAGGTGTCCATAGGCTTTCGTCAATCTTACGAATAGTTTATAGAGACTTTCGTAGTTTGTCAATATGGTTCTGAAACGAAAGTTCTTAAAAAGTTTGTGCATCTCGACCAGGGACGAGACGACGGACGAAGGACGAAAATCTCCCATCCTAGTACCCAGTACCCAGTATCCAGTACCCAGCTCCCACCCACGCTTCGTCCTTCATCCCGTTCATCGGCCCCCTCCGAGAGGAGGACGAACAACGGCGACAAGCCCTCACAGCCGGGGCGTAGTCGAACCGAGGATTGCCGATCCGTTTTGACAAATAGCGAACCGTGTTTCTATAATCGCCCGCGATGGTTGTGGAAAGCCCGCATGGCGGGTTTTGTTTGCTTTTGGTCATGTGTCTTTGTGGTCTGACCGTGATTCGTTTGAGGAGGTGATGTCCAGCTGCTAAAACGGTGCCGTTTTTTTGCCCATCTGCCACCGGCAGACGGCGCGCGATAGGCCGCACGCCGTTTGCTCCCGTCTCTCGATTATTACGGAGGAGAACCATGATCGCTACCCCACGTTTCGGGACCGTGCTGGTGGCCCTGATGGCTGCCGCTTTGGTCCTGGCCGCCTGCGCCGGGGTCGCGCCGACCCAACCGCCCGCGCCCACCCCGGTGCCGCCGACACCTACCCCAGTGCCGCCCGCGCCCACCGAGGCGCCCATGGAACTCTTGTCGGTTTCGGTGGATAGCTGCGACTACGGCGGCGAGCTGAAGGCCATCGAAGCCCTTGACAAGTACACGGTCAAATTCACCCTCTGCTTCCCCGACCCGGCCTTCCCGGCCAAAGCCGGCGATACGGCCCTGCAGATCCACCCCGCCGAGTACCTGGAGGCCACGGGTGGCACCGGTCAGCTCCTGGAGAAACCCATCGGCACCGGACCGTATGTACTGAGCGAATGGCGCAAGGGCGACCAAATGATCTTCAAGGCCAATCCCAACTACTGGGGCGAAAAGCCTAAGGCCGAGACCCTGGTCTTCCGCTGGAGCGCCGAAGCCGCGCAACGTCTGGTCGAGCTGCAATCGGGCAACGTCCACGGGATTGACAACCCCGGCCCCGATGACTTCGATGTCATCGAGAACGATCCCAACCTGAAGCTCTATCCGCGGGCCGGCACGAACGTCTTCTACATCGGCATGAACAACACCTATCCGCCTTTCGACAACGAGCGGGTGCGCCAGGCCTTTGCCATGGCCATTGACCGCAAGCGCATCGTCGAAAACTTCTACCCGCGCGGCTCCATCGTGGCCACGCAGTTCATGCCGCCCAGCATCTTCGGCTACACCGAGGGGCTTGACTGGTACGAGTACAATCCGGAAGAGGCCAAGCGTATCCTCGAAGAAGAAGGCGTCCTCCCCGGCTTCAAGACGACCATCACCTATCGCGATGTGGTGCGCGGCTATCTGCCCGAACCCGGCGTGGTTGCCCAGGACATCCAGGCGCAGCTGCGCGCGATCGGTGTCGAGGCCGAGATCGTGGTCATGGAATCGGGCGCTTTCCTCGATGCCGCCGATGCTGGCAAGTTGGACGGCTTCCACCTCCTGGGCTGGGGTGCCGACTATCCCGACGCCACCAACTTCCTGGACTACCACTTTGGCCGCGGGGCCAGCAAGCAGTTCGGCAACGGCTTCCCGGACCTGTGGGAGGTGCTCGAGAAGGCGGCCTCGCTCTCCGATCCGGCGGCTCGTCTGCCCCTGTACAAGCAGGCCAACGAGCTGATCAAACAGCACGTGCCCATGATCCCGGTGGCTCACGGCGGTTCGGCCACGGCTTTCCAGGCCGTTTGCCAGGGCGCCCATTCCAGCCCGCTGGGCCGCGAGAAGATGGCCGTCATTGACTGTGGCACGGACACGCTGGTCTGGATGCAGAACGCCGAGCCGATCAGCCTCTACTGCGCGGATGAGACCGACGGCGAAACCTTCCGCGCCTGCGAGCAGATCAACGAGGCCCTGCTCTCCTACGAGATCGGCACGACCAACGTCGAACCGGCCCTGGCCCTGCGCTATGAGGCGAACGCCGACCTGACCGAGTGGACCTTCTACCTGCGCCAAGGTGTGACGTTCCACGACGGCAGTGAGTTCGACGCCAACGACGTGGTCAAGTCGTGGGAAGTGCAGTGGGATGCTGCCCATCCCCTCCACAAGGGCCGCGTCGGTGATTTCACCTACTTCCAGGCCTACTTCCTCCAGTTCAAGAACGCGCCGCCGTCCGAATGAGGCCGACGGTTTGTTCCCATTGCTAACCCGAATACGATGGGGCGCAGCACCCTGCGCCCCATCGTGCTATTCGGCAGGCCGCGTATGACGAAATACATCATCCAGCGATTGATCGCCGCCATCCCCGTCCTCATCGGCATCCTGTTCGTCACCTTTACCCTGGCCCGGTTGTTGCCTGGCGACCCGTGCGTGGCCATGCTGGGCGAAAAGGCCAACGAGGTCACCTGCGCGGCCTTCAATGCCCGTTACGGGCTGGATAAGCCCATCCCCACCCAGTTTGCCATCTACTTTCGCGATGTGTTGCGGGGCGATCTGGGCGATTCGTTTCGCTATGGCCGGCCCGTCACCGACTTGATCATCGAGCGGCTGCCTGTGACCATCGAGTTGGCCTTGGCGGCCATGTTTCTCTCGGTGCTGTTCGGCGTCACCCTGGGCATCATCTCAGCCCGCAAGCAGAACTCGTTCGTTGACGTGGCCACGATGGTGGGGGCGACCATCGGGTTTTCGGTGCCGGTGTTTGTGTTGGGCCTGTTTCTGGCCTATGTCTTTGCCATTGTCCTCAAGGACACCCCCTTTTCCTTGCCGCCGTCGGGGCGTCTTTCGCCGGGGATGGCCGTGCCCTCGTTGCCGGCCACCCTGGGGTTGGAGAAAGGCGACCGGCTGTACGGGGTGGCGAGCTTTTTGGGCAATCTCTACCTGCTCAATGCCATCGTGCATGGCGACATGGCCCTGTTCAAGGACGCAGTTCGGCATCTTACTCTACCGGCCCTGGCCCTTTCCACCATCCCCATGTCTCTCATCGCCCGTATGACCCGTTCCAGCCTGTTGGAGGTCATCAGCCAGGATTACGTGCGGACGGCCCGCGCCAAAGGACTGGCCGAACAGGCTGTGCTCTTCCGCCATGCGTTGCGCAACGCCCTGCTGCCGGTGGTCACCGTCATCGGGCTATCGTTGGGCTTTTTGCTCAGCGGCGCGGTTCTCACCGAGACGATTTTCGGCTTTTCGGGCGTAGGGCGTATCCTGTACGATTCGATTACCTCCCGCGATTATGCGCCCATCCAGGGTTTCACCCTGATCACGGCCATCGGTTTCCTCTTCCTCAACCTGGTCGTGGACATCCTCTACGGTTTCCTGGACCCCCGCATCCGACTTGGGTAGACGAGGAACCATCGTCTCTCGTTCATCCCGGTCTCCATCCCCAGTTACCGCTTCCATGCTCAGCCAACCCCGCACGGTCGCCCCGGTTGATCTCGTTGTGCCTGCGCGGCGCAGCCGCGGCCTCTGGTACGAGACGGCACACGCGCTTCTGCGTCGTCGTTCCGGTCAGATCGGGTTGATCCTCATCGGTTTTCTCGTTTTGGTGGCCATTTTTGCGCCGCAGCTGGCGACCCATGACCCCTTACAGGTGCTGATTGACGTGGAGCCCAACGCCCGGCGCCGCACACCACCTTGCATCCACGCGGCCAACAACCTGCCGGCGTGGCCTCTCATCCGCAGCTTCCAGTGCGACCCCACCATGCCCCAGCACCTCTTCGGGATAGACGGCAACGTGCGCGACCTCTACAGTCGGGTGCTGTACGGCGCGCGGGTCTCCTTGCGGGTCGGTTTCTACGTTGTGTTCGTGGCGTTGGTCAGCGGTACTCTGATCGGTTCGATTTCGGGCTATGTCGGCGGCCGCGTGGACAACATTCTCATGCGATTGATGGACATCGTCCTCGCCTTTCCTTCGCTCATCCTGGCCATTGCCATCAACTCGGCTCTGTTGCAGGCTCTGGATACCAGCCTGCTCAAGGCCATCATCGTTGGCCTGCGACAGGTGCTCGGCTTCGAGGACGTGGGTCTGCTCACGGCGCTGATGGCCGTCTCGCTGGTCTCCATCCCGACCTTTGCCCGGCTGGCCCGCGCCAGCGTGCTTTCGATCAAGGAGCAGGAGTACGTCATGGCCGCCCGCGCCCTGGGTGCCAGTCATAGCCGCATCCTGCTGCGGGCCATCCTGCCCAATGCCATGGCGCCGCTCATCGTCGCCGCCACCCTGGGCGTGGCTTCGGCCATTCTCGACACGGCGGCGCTTTCGTTCTTGGGCTTGGGGGCGCGCCCCCCGACGCCGGAATGGGGCGCCATGATCGGCGCTGAACGCAACCAAATGTTCACAGCGCCGCACCTCATCATTTTCCCAGGGTTGGCGATTATCCTCACCGTCCTTGGCTTCAACCTGTTGGGCGACGGCCTGCGCGACGCCCTGGACCCGCGGATGAAGAATCGGTAGGGTGGTTTGGTGACTGACAACCGGGGATCGGCCCTGTGACGGGACGAAAGACGAGGGACGGAAGACGGTGTTTTTCGTCTTTCGTCCTGCGTCCGCGATGGAGGCCGATAGCCGGAACGAAGGACGAAGCTCCCCCCAGCTCCCCCAGGCTCCCCTTAGCTCCTCCAAGCTCCCTTCCAAATCCCCCCATGCGCTCGGCGGCAGGTATCCTAAACGGTAAGGCGCTGGCCCACTTTTTGGGGTTGGCCATCCTGGTGCGGCTGGTGCGCGATACCGGGGTGCGCATGATGTACCCCTACCTGTCGGCCTACGCCGTGGGATTGGGCGTCAGTCTGACGACGATGGGGAGCCTGTTGGCCCTGCGCAACGGGCTGCTCCTGTTGGCGCCCCTGTTCGGTCACCTGGCCGATCGCGGCGGCCCTCGACGCTATCTGCTCGTGGGCTTCCTCCTCCTGGGGGCGGGGATGAGCCTGTTGGGTTGGGGACAGGGATTGACCGTGGCCCTAGTGGCCTTTCTGTTGTTGGGTGTTGCCGACGCCATCAACACCGCCCTCATGCAGGCCTATGTCAGCGAACACGTCGGGCCGGCTGTGCGCGGTCGGGCGCTGGCCACGGTCGAATACGCCTGGGCCATCACCGGTATCGCCGTGTTGCCCTTTATGGGCTGGCTGTTGGCCAACGTGGACGCGCAGGCGCCGTTTCGGCTGATGGGTCTGGCTGCCGTGGGAGCCTGGTGTGTGTTGGCCTTTGTCATGCCGGGCGATCCCCCACGGGCCGTCCGGCGTTCCCTGAGTTTGTGGGCGCAGATGGGCAGCATCCTGCGCGATCGCAGCGCCCTAGCGAGTGTGCTCGTCAACGCCTTTGTTTTCATCGCCGTTGAGAGCTTTTTCGTCGTGTGGGGCGCCCATCTCGTGCGGCGTTTCGGCTTTCATCCCGGCCAGGTAGGCTTCGTCGCCGTGGTGATCGGGCTGGCCGAATTGGGCGGGTCGGTGCTATCGAGTGTGATCATCGACCGCGTGGGCAAGCGCCGCGGCACGTTGGCCGGCGTCCTGGCCTTTGCCCTGGTGCTGGCGCTGATGCCCTGGTTCGACCGCTCGTTGCCGATGGTCGTCGTAGGTTTGGCCTTGGCCTCGCTGTGCCTGGAGTACAGCGTCGTTAGCAGCATCCCCTTGCTGGGCGAGAAGCGCACGACCAGTCGCGCTAGCGTTTTTGCCTTGGGGGTGATGGCCGCCGCCCTCACCCGCAGCGTCAGCGCCCCTGTTGCGGTCTGGTTGTTCGAGCACATCGCCTTTATCGTCGCCATGGGCTATGCCGTGGCTGCCTTACTCGTGGCCCTCTGGCTCCTGTGGCGCCATGTGGAGGAGCGACCGGAACCATGAACGCCACAACCGCATCGGCCCCGACGCCGACCGGCCGTGAGTACGTGCGCCGCCTTTTGGCCGGTGAAACGGGCCCCCGCCTGGCCATAGGCGAGCTCGTGCTCGACCGCGACTTGGTGCGGGAACTGTTCGGGCTGGCGCCGACGGCAACGGTGCCGTTGGCCGCCGAACAGGCCCTGCTCGATCGTTGGGGCCACGACCTGGTGGTAGTCCCTTTCTCCCACGGTTGGGGCGTGGCCCAACAACCCGATATCGAGGACGCCCTGTTTCGGCTCGGCTATTGGCAAGAGAACAGCGCGCTGTTCGTCTTCGCCTTGATGGATGGGCCGTTCAGCGCGGCCGTGCGCGCCTGGGGCTGGGAGGAGACCCTGGTGCGCTTTGGCCGGCAGGCCCCGGACCTGCCCGCCTTCCTTTCCGATGCCGTGCTCGACCTGAGCGAACGGCTGGCGACCGTAGCGGCCGCCGGGGCCGACGGCATCATCATCGGCGATGACATCGCCTATCGCCGCGGGCCGTACATCCGCCCGGACCTTCTGGCCCGTTTCTACTTCCCTTATCTCCATTTGCTCGTGCGCGCGGCCCAAGACCTGGGGTTGCCGGTCGTTTTCCATTCCGACGGCAACCTCTGGTCCGTTTGGGATGAGCTGATGCGCATCCCCCTGGCAGGGATTCAAGGGTTGGACCCCATGTCGGGCATGTCGTTGGCCCTGGCCCGACAACGCAGCCATCGCCGGCTGTGTCTGTGGGGCAATCTCGATTTGGGCTGGCTGACGCAACCCCGTGACGCGGCCGCCATCCGCGGCCATCTGCACGATCTCCTCGACCCCATTAGGGGCACGCCCGTCATTCTGGGCACCTGTGGCGGCCTGATGCCCGGTTTGCCCGCAGCCACCCTCGACACCCTGTACGCCACGGCGCGGACCTTCCCTTGGGACCCGCCTTCCGCTTCGTCCGGGCCGGCGGCGTAATGGTTCAACCCTTTCATCTTGCGGATGGGGCTTCCCGCTGACGAAGAAAAGTCGTCCTGTGGCCTTCGTCTTGCGTCTGCCTACGATGGAACCCTGTCGGAACCTGAGCCATCACCGGTCTGAGCCGTTCCTCTTGTCTTCATGAAACCCTCTCCTCCCCTGGCCTTTCGCCTCCTGGCGCCACCGATAGCCGCCGTCATCACCCTGTTGCTTCTAGAGGGTCTTCTGGCATGGTTCTGGCCTACGCCTTTTGCCATCGAGCGCAACATGTACTACGAGCCGGACCCCTACACTGGCTTTCGTCTGAAACCGCACGGCATTGGCTACTTCCAAAACGGTATCCCCGCTGTGGCCAACGGCCATGGTCATCGCGACGATGAAGTCAGCCTGGAAAAGCCCCCCGGCGTCTTTCGTATCCTCGTCCTGGGTGATTCTTTCACCGTCGGCGCCAACGTCCGCCAGGAAGAGGCCTATCCCCAGGTGCTCGAACGGCTGCTCAACGCCAATGCCGCCTCCGGCCGACGCTTCGAGGTCGTCAACACGGCTGTCGGCGGTTGGGAGCCGTTCCAATACGCCCAATACTACGAGCACTACGGCCGTGCTTTTGAGCCTGACCTGGTGCTGGTGGGCTTTTTCGTCGGCAACGATGCCTACAACCCACTCGATGCCGTAGACGAATTGCCCACGGCCGTGCTGGGCCGCCGCGTGAGCCGGCGGGCGGCGTCTCAACCCTTGACGGCGGTGCGTGTTTTCCTGTTGGAGCATTCCCATCTGGCGCGACGGCTTTTCCAACGGGCTACGCCCCATGCCCTGGTTTTCACCCGCACGCGTTGCGATGCCTTTACCGAGGAGTATCTGGCCGTGCAGCGTGAGCGGCTGAGCAACCACCTCCGCCGCGATGCCGAACGGGAGGCCCTTGTCGCCAACAGCGTGGCTCAGATCGAGCGGATTCGGCAGCTGACGGCCGCCGACGGCATACCGCTTCTCATCGTCCTGTTGCCCGACGAAAACCAGCTCAACCCTGCCCTGCAAGACCGCCTGATCCCGGCGGACGAACGCGACCGCTACGATTTTGACATGCCCCAAACCCTGCTGCGCGAACGTTTCGCCGCCCTGGGCATCCCCACCCTCGACCTGCTGCCCGTTTTTCGGCAGGACCCCCGCTGCCTGTACATGAACGACACCCACTGGACGCCCGAAGGTCACCTTTTGGCCGCCCAAGCCATCGCCGTCTGGCTAGACTCCTATCTGCCGTAGATGGACGATGGTTATCGTTTGTGGTCATGGTTATCGTTTGTGGTCTTTTTCTGACTCGGAGAGAGCGACACCATGGAGACGTTTCCGCCCCAAATCAAACCCGAATCGTGGCTCGTTTCGGCGGGCCGCGCCGCCGAACCCGGCGCGCCGCTGAACGTTCCCCTGGTCCCCGCTTCCAACTTCCTCCTCGGCGCAGGGCGTTCGTACGCGCGCGACGATGGGACGCCGACCTGGGAGGCCCTGGAGGACATCATTGGCGGACTCGAAGCGGGTAAAGCGGTGGCCTTTGCCTCCGGCATGGCCGCCATTGCCGCCGTGTTCGAGCAGTTGCCAACGGGCGCCGTCGTGGCCTTACCCGATGATTGCTATCAGGGCGTTGTGGGCCTGGCGATGGCAGGCGCCGAAAGGGGGCGATGGTCGGTGCAGCGATTGCCTGTGGATGATACCGAGGGTTGGATCCGAGCCTGTAGGGTCGCCGACCTGATCTGGTTGGAATCGCCCTCGAATCCCCTGCTGGCGGTCGCCGATCTGGAGGCGATCTGCGCGGCGCCGCGCAAGCCCGGGGCCGTCGTCGCCGTGGACAACACCTTCGCCACGCCTTTGAATCAACAACCGCTCGATTTCGGCGCCACGGTCTCGATCCAATCGGCCACCAAGCTCATCGGCGGACACTCCGACCTGTTGGCCGGAGTTGCGACGACACGAGATGATGCCCTCTGGCATGCCCTTCGGCGGTCTCGCGAGTTGACCGGCGCTACGCCGGGCGTGCTCGAAGCCTTTCTGGCCGTGCGCGGGGCCCGAACCCTGGCGTTGCGCCTGCAACGGGCCCAGGAAAACGCCATGCGGCTCGCGGAGCGGCTCGCGCGGCATCCGTTGGTGACCTGTGTCCGGTATCCGGGCCTGCCCTCCCATCCCACCCATGCCGTCGCCAAGCGCTTGCTCAAGGGCTTTGGCACCATCATTTCCTTCGATCTGCGGGGAGGGGCCGAGTTTGCCGATCGCGTCTGCCGCCATGTTCGGCTCATCCGCCATGCCACCAGTCTTGGCGGGGTAGAATCCACCATGGAACGCCGGGCGGCCATTCCGGGCCAGGAGCACCTCCCGCCCTCGCTCTTGCGGCTCAGCGTGGGTATCGAGGATGCCGACGACCTCTGGGCCGATCTCGATGGGGCCATACGCGCGGCCGCCACAACGGATCCGGCGCGCTGACCGCAGTCACTCAGAACATGGCGCGGTTGATCGGCGCGCGTGTCTGCTGTGTCTGGGTTCTCGGCATGGGTCCCTCCTTCGTCCCGTCCTTGATTTGGCAAAAGCCCTCGATATCGGTACAATGACGGCACAAATCGCATACAAGCCATGCCGGTACGACGTCGTACCGGCATCCATTGCTCCGCTTGGACAAGGAGGTCATCCCATGAAAACCGTCCGGGATTTACTCAACAGCAAAGGCTACACGATCTGGGCCGTGTCGCCCTACGATACCGTGTTCGAGGCCCTGCGGGTCATGGCCGAACACAACATCGGCGCCGTGCTGGTGCTCGACGGCCAGGACCTCCTCGGCATCCTCTCCGAACGGGATTACGCCCGCAAAGTCGTGCTCCAGGGCAAATCGTCGCGCACGACGCCGGTGCACGAGATCATGACCCGCCGTGTCATCACCGTGCGACCCGAACAGAGCATCGAAGAGTGCATGGCGCTGATGACCGAGCACCGCGTTCGACACTTGCCGGTGATGGACAAGGGCAAAGTCATCGGGGTGATCTCCATCGGCGATGTGGTCAAGGCCATCATCTCCGAACAGGAGTTCGTCATCGGCCAGCTGGAGACCTACATCATGGGACGGCGGGTGAGTGTCTAGCTCTGTTCTCCTGCAGCTGGACTGCGACGAACAAGAGACGAACGACGGAGGACGGCATTGTTTTTCGTCTGCCGTCGTTCGTCTTCCGTCTTCTGGGAAGCCTAGAACGCGACAACCCCGACCTAAACCCCCAGTTCGCGGCGGCGGCTGCGCGTGCGGCCTGAACCTTTGAGAAAACACAACAGGCACAGGCTTTCGTCCTGTAAGCGGGCGGCGATGCGTGGGTCGGTGTTGACCAGCTCCTTCATCTCCCGGTCGGCCGTGCTGATGGTGAATACCGTGGGCCGCCGAGTCAGGTAACGGTAGTCAATCAGCTGAAACAGCTTCTCTTCGGCCCAGCTCGAGCTGGCCTGGCCACGCAGGTCGTCGAGGACGAGGAGCGGCGCCTGCCGGATTTGCTCGAAACGCACGTCGAAGGAGAGTGTGCTGCCGGGCGCAAAGGCCGCGCGCAGGTGGTCGAGCAGCCGCGGGATGGAGACGAAAAGGATTTGCGGCTGGGTCTGGCGAACATGGTTGGCAATGGCCGCGGCCAGGTGGGTCTTGCCCACCCCCGGCTTGCCCAAAAAGGCGATCCAGCCTTCGGGCCGTTGGGCATACTCCCAGGCGGCATTGCGCACGGTCATCAGGTTCTGGCGCAGCTCCTCGCGGCCCGTGCCGGGGATGTGAAAGGTCTCGAAGGTTTGGTCGGCATGGAGGTCGAGCTCGCTGAGCTCGCTGAGATGGTCCACGTAACCGCCCCCGCGGTAGTCGGCGGCCAGGATGCGCATGTGCACGACGAGCTCGACATCCATCAGCCGCGAACGCAGCCGCGGCTCGATGGCCTCGATGGGCCGATTCGTCGTGATCACCGTGGGCAAGCGGCGAAGATAGCGGTGATTGAGGAGCTGAAAGAGCTTTTCTTGCGCCCAGGGCGTGGGACTTTCGGCCCCCAAATCGTCCAGGATGAGCAAAGGCGCTTGCTTGAGTCGCTCGAACACCTCGTCGTACGGCTCCGGGCTGGTGGGCGCGTAGCTGGCGCGCAGATGGTCGAGCAGATCGGGCACGAAGACGAACAGGGCCTCTTCCCCGCGGGCGGTGACTTCGTGGGCAATGGCCGCGGCCAGGTGGGTCTTGCCCACCCCAAAACCGCCGGAGAGCAGAAGCCAGCCGTGGGGATAGCGGGCAAAGGCCAGGGCGGCCTCGTAGGCGGCGCGCAGGGTGCGCTGCCGCTCCGGGGTCAGGCCCACCCCGTCCGGCCGGAAGCGGTCGAAGGTCATCTCGTCGAGCATCACGGCCGTGCCCAGGGCGTTCATCTGGCGCCGGCGGACCTGTTCCAACCGCGGCCGGGCGCAGGCGCAGACGATGGCCCGGCCGAAATCGGGATGACCGACCTCGACATCCCTGTAGTAAAAGCCCTTGCCCCCGCAGACGGGACAGGCGGAATCACCGCCCGTCCTATTCGAGGATGAAGGGGGCGGACTCATCGTGCTCTCCCGCCCCAGCGGCGCCAGGGCCTGGGGCAAGAGCTCGGCCAGTTTGCGCGGGCGTGTCTTTTCCATGTTCGGCCCAATGACGGAGAATGCTCTGAATGTAGGCCCAGCTGCGCTTGTTGCGCTCGACGGCCAGGCTGAAGGCATCGCGCAGCCAGTTTTCGGGATAATCGCGCTCGGCCTGACGCAGTTTCTCGGCCAGCAGCGGGGTGATCATGCCGATGTTCTGCTCGTAGAGCAGGAAAATGTTGGGACGTTCCTTCTCCAGACCGATGACGATGTCGTCAATGTCGTGCTCGAAGCCGGTGAATTCGCCCCGTTGCAGGCGGGCAATGCCCTCACGGCCTTTGGGCGAATTGAGAAAATACCAGATTTCCTCTCGCCCACGCCGCCGGATCGTGATCTCGAGCAGAACCCCACGCTGCGCAGCGCGGGCGAAGGCCCGTCGCGCCGTTTCGGCTCGCTCCTCTTCCGGCCCCGAGAGGCCCGAAAGAAACAGGAGATCGGTCAGAACGTCATCGAGACGCACATAGCGCACATCGCCCTCGCCCTGGCTCAAGCGCCAAAAGGCGTAGAGCACGGCCTTCAGCTCGTCCAGATCGTCAATCAGCGGCAGCACTTCGCCGAAGAACTCGTTAGGAATCGGGGTAAAACGCGTTTTTCCGGCGGCAAATCCCGAAAAACCGCGCAAGACGTCGCTCATTATCGTACCTTCATTTCTTCTTTGATCATCGCCAAATCGTCGAAATGGGTAAATTCCTTGTTGAAATAGAGATCAACACTGCCCGTGGGGCCGTGCCGATGCTTGGCGACGATGATTTCGGCGATGTTCTTGCGCTCGCTGTCTTCCTTGTACTGGTCTTCGCGATAGACGAACATGACCACATCGGCGTCCTGCTCGATGCTGCCGCTCTCCCGCAGGTCGCTCAGTTGCGGTCGTTTGTCCGCGCGGGCTTCGACCTGGCGGCTGAGCTGTGAGATGGCGATGACGGGGACATCGAGCTCGCGCGCCAGCTGCTTGAGCGAACGGGAGATGAGGCTGATCTCCTGCACCCGGTTCTCGACCCGGGTGCCGGCATGCATGAGCTGCATGTAATCCACGATGAGGAGGTCCAGCCCGTACTCGGAATCGAGACGACGGGCCTTGGTGCGCAGCTCGAAGGGGGAGATGGCGGCGCTATCGTCAATGAAAATGGCGCAGTCGCTGAGGACGGCGGCGGCGTCGGCGATGCGTTCCCATTCGTCGTCGCGGATCTGCCCCAGGCGCAGCCGATGGGAGTCAATGCGGGTCTCCTGGGCCAACAGCCGCTGCACGAGCTGCTCGCTGCTCATCTCCAGGCTGAAAATGCCCACGCGTGCACCGTGCCGCTTGGCCGCATTGAGGGCAATGGTCAGGGCCAGGCTGGTTTTGCCTACGCCCGGCCGGGCGGCGACGATGATCAGGTCCGATTTTTGCAGCCCACCGAGCATCTTGTCCAGCAGATTGAAGCCGGTGGGGATGCCGTAAAGCCGGCCGCGGCGGCGGTGCAGCTCATCGAGCTCGTCCAGGACGACCCGCATGATGCTGCGCAGGGGGCGCAGGTCGCGCTGGATGCGCCGTTCCGAGATGCTGAAGATGAGCTGTTCGGCCCGGTCCACGATCGCCTCGACATCCTGCCCTTCGTCGTAGGCCATGCGGGCGATCTGGCCGGCCGCAGCGATGAGCTGGCGCAGGGTCGAGGTGCGTTGGACGATCTCGGCATAGGTGGTGGCATGCACCGCCGAGGGCACGGCGTTGATCAGCGAGGTGAGATAGACCCCGCCGCCCACATCGGCCAATTGCCCGCGGCGCTCCAGCTCGTCGCAGACGGTGAGAAAATCCACCGGCTGGCGCTGGTCGTGGAGGTGGCGGATGGCGTCGTAAATCCAGCCGTGCCGTTGGAGATAGAAATCCTCCGGCGTCACCATCGTCGCCACCTGGACGATGGTATCGGGGTCAATGAGCAGACTGCCGAGGAGGGCCTCCTCGGCAGCGATGTTGTTGGGGACGGTTTTATCGGGTGAGGCGCTCATGACCGGGGCAGACAAAAGCCAACGCTTCCGCAGACAAACCGACGCCTGGGGTCAGGCGTCGGTGGAAGCGGCACGGAATCCAACGATCAATTGGCAGCGGACACCTCGGCCGGCCATCCCGGCGGCCGTTCCGTCACAGATCGCCCGGAGAAGAGGGCCGCAACGGCGGGCGACGGTTCAGGCCGGGGTCGGTCCTGTCCCCAAATCGTCGAGGTCGAGTTCTTCGATGAAATCGGCAAAGGCGCTCAGATCCTCGCTGGCGACCTCGGGTTCTTCCTCTTCCACACCCTCGAGGATGCTGGGGCTGACATCTTCGTCCGGCAGCCGGCTGGCCTCGTTCATGACCTTTTCGCTGACATAGAGGGGCACTTCGGCCCGCACGGCCAGGGCAATGGCATCGCTGGGGCGGGAGTCAATGCGGATCTCCCGTTCGTTGAATTCGAGGACGATTTGCGCATAGAACACATCGGCCCGCAGGTCGTTGACGATGACGTACTGCACCTCGGCGCCCAGGGTGCGCAGGATGCGTACCAGCAAATCGTGGGTGAGCGGTCGTTCGACCTGAACCCCTTGCAGGCGCAGGGTAATCGCATCCGCCTCCGGCGCGCCAATCCAGATCGGCAGGTAGCGCTGCGAACCCTTCTCCCGCAGGACAACCACCCGATGCTGGGTCATGAGGCTGATGCGGACGCTGTCGATAGTGACTTCGACCATAGCTTGGCTCTCCAGAAGGCTGAGAATAACGACGTCATCGCCGGGCGGGCGATGGTGGGGTCGCGATAGTGTCATTATATGCCGACTCCGGTCGAGCGTCAAAACCGCCGTTATCCGGCGCCCGCCCGACCCTTAAGGCGCTCCCCAGCGAATGCCTACGCCGAACACGCCGTTATCGGGATCGCCGGTAAACGAACCGAGGAAGACCCGATAGACGCCGTTCGGCAACGCCGCACTCGTCGTCAGGACGGGCACCTGCTCCTGCTTTTCGGCCACCAGGCCCTGCCCGCCGCTGAACGGTCCGTAGTTTTGCAACCACCAGTGGCCGTCCGCGCCCTCACGGCCGGCGTAGCTATCGCCGCCAGTCACCTCGAGGTCCTCGGCCTCGAAGCGATAGACCGCGCCGTCGGCGGCCACGAACTCCACGTAGTCGTAAACGGCGTTATGACCGGGGATCGGCCCCACATGGAGCACAAAGCGGCCATTTTCAACCGTGTACGAGCCGAGGTCAATCGGCCAGACGGTGCTACTCGTGTTTCCCAGGAAGGTCTGTTCTGGCTCGAAGGGGCTGCCGTCGGGGTAATAGGCCCCGCCTTCTACGCCGGGGAGCACCGGGGTCGCCACGGGAACGAACGGCATGGGCGGCGCCGGTTCGCCCGGCAGCGGCGTGACCTTCGGCATCAGCGCCGCCGGGGTCGGCGTCCCCGTCGTCACCAGATAGCTGGTGAAGGCCAATCCGCCGTTGCCGTAGAAATGGTCTTCCATCTGTCCTTCGGGCCAGCGCCTGCGCAGGAGTTCGAGTCGGTGGCGATGGTTGGGTGTGATGATCCAGACGAAAGGCGGCCCCGGACACAGGTCCACGGCCTCGTCAGGCGCATCGGGAGGCAAATCCACCACCTGTCGCGGCCAGGCCAGGAAATAGGTCTCGCGCACCGAGAGGGCATACGGCTCGCTAAAGGCACAGGCCGCTACCTCGGGCGGCAGGCTGTACAAATAGCGGCCGATGAAGGCCTGCGAGCGGGCATTGTTATGAACCGCGGCATAGTAATCGAGCCAGTTCTGGCGGCCGGCCACGGCCAGAAAGCCCAGGATGGCCAACCCGACGAACACCCCGCCCTGGCGAACGCCCTGCCGTCGGAGCCAATGCTCGCCCAAGGCCCAGAGGCGGTCGAGCATGAGCGCGGCCAGCAGAGACGCCGCCGGCAACACCCCCAGCAACCGCGGCCAGAAGGGTGCATCACCCGTGAGCGCGCTGCCCACGATGACGATGAGCATCAGGAGGATCAGGTTCAGGCCCAGGCCCGGATGCCGCCAATGCCGCAGGCTGTAGGCGAATCCCAACACGACCAGCGGCGACAGCAGCGAGCTGAACATCGGGCGGGGATAGCCGAACTGGGTGCTCGAGTCCATGGCCTGGTTGAACATGAGCAGCGAGCGCTTGAGCTGCTCCCATAGCACCTCCCATTCGCTCTGCACCCCGTATTTGCCCTTGAGATGGGTCATCACCGGCTCGTAGAACAGCCAGACCGCCCGGCTGCGTTCGACCAGCGGCTCGCGGAATTGGGCAAAGTAGATCAGGCTGGGGCCAAGGGCCACGAGGACGCCGGCGACCAGCAATCCATAGCCGATGGCCTGCCCTCGCAACCACTCACGCCGTGTGATCAGCAAATAGGCGAATACCGGAGGGACCAGAAGGACAAGCACGCGGCCGGAGTAGTACATCTCCAGGCCGAAGCCGAAAAGCAGCCCGGCCAGGGCCAGCGAGGCCGGTCGCCGCGCCCGCAGGCCATCCACGACCGCGAACAAGCCCAGGAAGTGGAAAGGCCAGGGGTCCATATAGGACGCCAGCCGCGAGAAGTGGATGTGGGGGATGTTGATGGCCAGCACGGCCGTCGCCAGCAGAGCCAGGCGATGCCTGTCGAACAAGCGCCAGACGAGCAGGTACAGCCCGACCAGCGTCAGCATCCCGGCGATGACGGCGCTCATGTTGAGGCCGAACAGGTTGTTGCCGAAGACCTTGAGGCCCAACGCCGCGGGCAGAAAGCCCTTCATGGGGATATTGGCCCACCCCTCACGAAAGAGGTGGGGTGTGATCCCGGCCAGCCATTCGCGCGCCTGCAGCCCTACCGAGGCCATATCGCCGTGAAAATCGTCGGGGATGGTCTCCAACCGGTTGAAACGCAGCCAGAATCCCCCGGCCAGGACCAGCGCCAGCAAGGCGAGATGGTGTCCCTGCCAGCGCGGGGATGGTTCGGCCCCGACCGCCGACCGGCCCCGCTGGTGCCACAACGGCCACAGGACCTGACCCATTAGGAACAGGACCACGGCCACTACCCACAACCCGCGTACCAGACCGTCCTCGCCCTGGCGGGCAAAGCGCAGCATGGCCCAGGCATAGGGCAACGCTGCGGCGGCCAGCCACAGCCCCTGCACCCGATCGAACGGGATCGGTGCGACCGGCGCGGTTGTCGTGTTCGGCGTTGGTCGGGGTTTGGACGCCGGCCGAATGATGCGGGCGTCGGGCGGCAGCTCACCCGGATAATCGCGCCGAGGTTTGGCGGCCGGCATGGTCTGCGCGGTGGCCGCAAGGGGCAGGTCCGGCGCGGCCAAGGCAAAGACCACGCCGGCGGCCAGATAGAACAGGGTGCCTACCAGCAACAGGCGCCCGGCCGCCAAGTCCCCACCGAAGAGCCGCACAAGCCCATCCATGATCGGACCCGTCAACCGCACGTCATAGAAACGCTGGGCGATCGTGGCCAAAACCAAGGCGATGATGACGCCGCCGCCGACGAGGGCGAGACGGGTGCCCGTCGGCAGCTGTTCCGGCGGCACGGTAGGAGGCGTCGCCGCAGGGTGGGGCGCGGCCGGTTGTGGAGGTCGGCGGACAGGGACAACCGGCGCCGGAGGCGGCTCCGGCACTGGGATCGCTTCGTCTCCCGGCGCGCCTCGGCGGACGATCAGGAAGCCCGCAGCCAAGCCCACGGCTGTCAGCGCCAGGGCCAACGCCCAAATGACGCCGCTCCGCCGTCGTAGGCCGGCCGCCGGATCGGCGCCGGGCGCATAGCCCTCCGGCGCCACGGTGTAGGTCAGAAAGGCAGCCGCGTCCTCGGCCGACCGATACTCGGCGATGACCCCTTGCGGCCAGCGCGTTTGCAAAACCGGCACCAGGTCGGCGTGGTTGGGAGTCAGGATGAAGACCGTGGGGCGCTCGTCGGCGTCGAAGGTGGCCACTTCGTCCCGTTCCACGCCGAGCAGGTCCCGGTCATGGGCCAGGAAGAGCAGCTCGCGCTCGGTTTCCTGGAAGGGGTTGCGCACGAGGACGAGCCGGGTCGAAGCCGGGCTTTGCCAGGCAAACCGGGCGATGCGTACACGGGCATCGGCGTTGTTGCCCACCCAATCGAGATAGGCCCGCCAACCCTCACGACCTGCCAGGAGGAACACGACCGCAAGCAGACCCATCAACACCCAGCCGATTTCGGCCCGCCGGGCCGACGGCCAGGCCTGGATCAGGCCGTGCAGGCCGCGCTCGGCCGCCACGGCTGCCAGCAAACAGACCGCGGGCAAGACGACCACGGTATGCGGCCAGAAGGGTGGGTCGTTGGTCAGGACACTGCCGAGCACAATCGTCGCCGCCCACCACACGAGGAGCATGAGCAACCGCAGGTCGCGAGCATGGCGCAGGGCATAGCCCACGCCCAATGCCATGAAGATGGCCGTCGGCGCCGCCACCATCGGGCCGGGGAAGCTGAAATGGGTGCTGGAATCGGGGTAGAGGAAAAAGGTGAGAAAGCTGCGCTGGATCTGCTCGATCCACACCTGCCCGGCCGTGCCGACACCGTATTTGTTCATCAGATGGGTCATGACATCGGGATTGGCCAGGGTGACCAGGCTGCCGCGGCCGACGAAAGCCGCAAAATCCTGCCCCACAAAGCCCAGCATTGGCCCGAAGCCGATCAGCGCGCCCAGGACAAAAACCATCCCCGGCCGATACAGGGTCGTCAGACGGCGGCGTTCCTGCCACAGCAACCCCAGGATCATCACGGCGAAGACGATGGCGCCGACGCGGATCGGATAGTACACCATCATGCCGATGCCCAGGCTCAGGCCCGACACCGCCAGCCACAGGAGCTGGCGCCGATGCCATCCCCGCCAGAACGCCCACAGGCTGAGGGTCAGGAACATGAGCACCGACGCCGAGGTGACGATCCGGCTGAAGTGGATGTGGGTGTAATCGAGGGTCAGGAGCAATGCCGCCAAAAGGCCCACCCGGCGACCGCCCACCTCGCGACCCAACAGGTAGAGCAGCGGCACCGTCAGGACGCCCTGCCAGACGGCCGTCAGCGACAGTCCAAAGAGGTCCTGTCCTGCCAGGCGCATGGTCCAGGCCATCATCACGAAATCGAACAGGGGGATTTGCGCCCAGCCCACGCCGAACCAGCGCGGATTCGGGTCGCGGATGATGTCCAGGGCCTGCAAGCCTTGTGAGGCGATATCGCCGTGGAAAAACGAGGGGATCTCGGCCAGCCGCCAAAACCGCAGGCCGAAAGCCAGCGCCGTCATCAGGGTGACGAGGATCAGGTCGCGGCCATCTTCTCGCGACCAGGCAGGGCGCTGCCATGGCCCGATATAGGCCGTCAGCATCAGCGCCATGCTCCCCAGCCAGCCCCCGCGCACCACGGCGTTCTCGCCCACGGTCAGGTAAAGCACCAACGTGGCCACGTAGAGGAGGCCGGCCGCCGCCAGCACCTGCGGTCGGACGCTACCCCACGGTTGCCCGCCGGCGACGCCCGAAGACGGTGAGGTCGGCCGGGGCGCCGCCCAAGCGAAGGCGGCCATTCCCACGACCAGCAACAGAATCCCCACGAGCAGGCGATCGCCCTGTTCGCGTCCTCCCGACAGGCTGCCGGCCAGGAGCCGTTGGCCCAGGACGGCCAGGAGCAAGGCCAGTCCCACGATGGGGGCAGGAGTTCTGTGCAACTTCGGCCACGAAAGGCGCACCGCGGACAGAAACCGTGAGGCGAAAGACATGTCGCCAAGTATAACCAAACGGAGAGGGGCCGCCAAAGCCCTCTTCCCCACACGAAACGCCCTCCCCAATTCGCCAGGAACCGGGGAGGGCGCAATAGGGCCAAGCGGACAAGCCTTCAGGCGCCGAAACGTTCCAGGCGGCCGGCGTAGCCCATCGCCCACGGCACGATCTGGGTGGCGTGGAACAGACCCAACGCGCCGCGCTCGCTGGCGCGTTCGCCGAAGCTCTGCACGCCGTCGGGCATGACATCCGGCCCCCAGAACAGGGTGGGCACGGGATGGTAGGAGTGGCTGCGCAATTTGACTGGCGTGCTGTGGTCACCGGTGACGATGAGCACGGTCGGCCCCAAGGCCAGGATGTCGGGGATAACGGCGTCCACGGCCTCGATCTCGTGGACTTTGGCGTCGAAGTTGCCGTCTTCGCCGTAGGTATCGGTCTTTTTGATGTGGATGAAGAAGAAGTCGTAATCCGCCCACACCCGTTTGAGGGCTGCGACCTGATGGTGGGGCCGGTCCCCGTCGAAGTCAATGACATCCATCCCCACGAGTCGGGCCACGCCTTTGTACATGGGATAGACGGCGATGGCCGCCGCCCGCATCTTGTAGATGTCGGGGAAGCGCGGCAGGCCGGGGTCTTTGGCCAGCCCACGCAGGTTGAGGGTGTTGGCGCGCGGGTCATCGGCCAGCACCCGCCGCGCCTGATCGAGCCATTTGTTGAGGAGGGCCGCCGTGGCCGCGCCTTCAGGCGTGCCGCTTTCATCCCGCACCGGCAGCGGCGGTTTGCCCGTCACCAGCGGGTCGGTCTCGGTGAGCTTACCGCCCAGACCCGGTCCGCGCAGGATGAGGGCGAAACGGTGTTCCTTGACCGGTTCGACAAAGACCTGATAGCCGTCGTCGGCCAGGCTGGTGTTTTCCTGCAATTTGCGGCACAGGCGGATGCACTCTTCGGTGCTGATTCGACCGGCGCGGCGGTCCATGATCAGGCCGTTGGCGTCGGCCGTGGCGAAATTGCCCCGTGCGGCCAGGTCATCCGGCCTCAAGGGGAAACCGATGCCCAGGGCCTCCAGCACCCCGCGGCCGATCTGAAACCGCACCGGGTCATAGCTGAACAGGCTGAGATGGGCCGGCCCCGATCCCGGCGTGATGCCAGGCCGGACCGGGATGGCGCGACCGCTGCTCCCCTCACGGGCCAAACGGTCGAGGTTCGGCTTGTGGGCCGTTTCCAATTCGGTCAGGCCGTTGACATGCAACGGCAGACCGCCCAGGCCGTCCATGACGAGCAGGACGATTTTGCTGTCGTTTTTTTGGGCCAATTCCTGATACACATCGTGTTCGGTGATCATGGTCATCGCTCCGAACCGAAAGAAAGGGGATGGGCTGTCCACCCATCCCCCTCTCTGTGTGATTGTGGTGAACTGTTCGGCTGAGAATGGACTCAAATCAGCGCCACTTCGGTCTTGGGATCGAAGAGGTGCATGTTGTCCATGTTGACATTGAGGTCAATGATATCGCCGCTGCGGGCACGGGTGCGCGGGTCTACACGGGCGATGAAGGGCTTGTTGCCCGTCAGGCAGTAGATGAAGATCTCGTTGCCCATGAGCTCGGTGACGTCCACCTTGGCCTTCATCGGCGCCGCGGCCACTCCCGGCGGGGTGTACTGGGCGTTGTGGATGTCTTCCGGCCGGATGCCGAAGATGACCTGCTGACCCTTGTACTTGCGCACCAGCTCGGCCTTGCTGGGCGGCACGGCCAGGCGGAAGGTCCCGCCGTCCACGAACAGGCGGCCCGTGTCGAACTCCTCGACCAGGGTGGCATCGAAGAAGTTCATGCTGGGGCTGCCGATAAAGCCGGCCACGAAGACGTTGCCGGGATGGTCGTAGAGGGTTTGCGGCGTGTCCACCTGTTGCAGGATGCCGTCTTTGAGCACGGCGATGCGGGTCGCCATGGTCATGGCCTCGACCTGGTCATGGGTGACGTAGATGAAGGTCGTGCCCAATTGCTGATGGAGCCGGGAGATGTTGGCCCGCGTCTCCACGCGCAGTTTGGCATCCAGGTTCGAGAGAGGCTCATCGAAGAGGAAGACCTGGGGATGGCGGACGATGGCCCGACCCACGGCCACGCGCTGGCGCTGACCGCCCGACAGGGCCTTGGGCTTGCGGTCGAGCAGCTGGGTGATGCCCAACATTTCGGCTGCCTCTTTGACTTTGCGGTCAATCTCGTCCTTGGGCACCTTGCGCAGCTTCAGACCGAAAGCCATGTTGTCGTACACGGTCATATGGGGATAGAG
>JAOADB010000262.1 GCA_026417535.1 Caldilineales bacterium | reverse complement strand
CGCCGGCTTGGCCGGAATCGTCAGCGCCGACAGCCGCTGGTATGCTATCGGGTTACTCGGCTTTCTCGGCGCCCTCAGCGCCGCCACGGCCGACACCTGGGCGACCGAATTGGGCGTCCTGGCGACCCGACCCCCGCGCCTCATCACTACCGGCCAACCGGTGCCGCCGGGCACGTCCGGAGCCGTCTCGGCCCAAGGTTTTGCCGCTTCGCTGGCGGGCGGCGCGTTCATCGGCCTGGCGGCCTTTCTGCTCTTCAGCCTGGTCCCTACGGGTCTTGCTGCCCATCGCGCCTGGCTGTGGTTGTTCTCGCCGCTGTGTGCGGTGGCCGGTTTGGTCGGCGCCGCCTTCGATTCGTTGCTGGGCGCCACCTGGCAGGCGCTCTATCGCTGCGATGTCTGCGCCGAGTTCACCGAACGCACCCAACACACCTGCGGTCATCCGACCCGCCTGGTGCGCGGGCTGCGCTGGCTGGATAACGACGCCGTCAACCTGGCCGCCACCCTCGTTGGCGCCATCACCCTGGCCGGCAGCTTCACAGCCCTGGAACTGAGTCTGACCCTGTTACAGCAACCATGACCACCGACGTCTCCCGTCCTTTGCTCAGCATCATCATCCCCGCCTATAACGAAGAGCGCCGTTTGCCCGGCTCCCTCGACCAGATTCTGGCCTGGATGGAAACCGTGCCGTATGCGGTCGAGGTTCTCGTTGTCGAAAACGGCAGCACCGATCGCACCACCGAGGTTGCCGAAGCCTACGCCGAGCGGCATCCCCAGATCCGCGTGCTTCACAGCCCCAAAGGCAAAGGCGCAGCCGTGCGCACGGGCATGCTGGCGGGGAAGGGCGAGTACCTCTTCATCTGCGATTCGGACCTTTCGATGCCCATCGCCGAGGTGGAGAAGTTCCTGCCGCCACAACTCGTGGGGTACGACGTGGCCATCGGCAGCCGCGAGGCGCCGGGCGCCGTCCGCTATAACGAGCCGACCTATCGCCACATTATGGGCCGCGTCTTCAACTGGATTGTCCGGCTGCTTGCCATCCCCGGTTTTCAGGATACCCAATGCGGCTTCAAGCTCTTCCGTCGCCAGACCGCGCTCAGCGTGTTCTCGCGGCAGCGCATCACCGGCTGGACCTTCGATGTCGAGGCGCTCTACCTGGCCCTGCGTGACGGCGCCCGCGTGGCCGAGGTGCCCATCCACTGGTATTTCAATCCCGATAGCCGGGTCGAGCCGCTGCGCGACACCTGGCACATGTTCTGGGACGTGTTGCGCATCCGCTTTTACGACTGGAAAGGGCTGTACAACCACCAGCCGACGACAACGGCTCACCCCGAAACCCTGTGATTCCATCGTCCATGCTCCTTCCCACGCCCGGATAACGGCGGACGATGGGCGAAAGGCCCACTCCATCGTCCACCGTCCATCCATCGTCCATTGTCTATCGTCCATCGTCCCCTCATCACGCCATGACCGACATCGCTCCCGCTTTCGTGGATCTCGAAGCCCTTGTGGCCGAGGCGGCGCAGGACCTCAAGGCCGCGCGCAAACGGCTGCGCCAGGTGGCGCCGACCGTGCCCGATGATTCGGCTGCACAGACGGCCCTGGGCCTGGCCTATCTGGCGCTCGACCAACCGCGCGATGCCGTGCGCGCCCTACGACGCGCCATCGAGCTGGACCCCACAGCCGTCCTCCCCCGTTACCATCTCGGCACCTTGCAGACGGATATGGGCCTGTTGCCCCAGGGCGAGGAGAATTTGCGCTTCGCCGTGGCCGCCGAGCCGGATAACCCGCGGTATCAGGCCGCTCTGGGTTTCAATCTGTACAAGGCCAACAAGCGCGACGAAGCTCTGCCCGTTTTGGAGACGGCCGTTCGCCTGGGCAGCGAGGACGCCGATGTGTTTGCCGCGCTCGGTTACCTCTACTACTTCGCCGGGCGTCTGACGGATTCACGCGATGCCTTCGGCCGTACCATCGAGTTCAATCCCGATTACGTCGAGGCCTACAACAACCGCGGCTATCTCCACATCCTCTTGGGCGACCTAGAGGCGGCCGAAGCCGATCTGAAAACTTGCGCGGAGAAGGAACCGACCTTTCTGCGCGCCCGCTACAACCTCGCCCTGGTCACCTGGCTGCGCGGCGATCGCGACGCCGCGCTTTCGCTCTATCGTCAGGCCCGCCAGCTGGACAAGGGCGATGCCGAATTCCGGCAGCACCTGGAGGATTTCGACGAGGTAGCTGCCCATTGGCCACAGGCCGATCTGACCGAATTACGGGTGCAGCTGACTGTGGCCGGCAAAGTGAGTCGCAAACGATGACGTTTTCCTGGTCGCGCGTGGTCGTGGGGGTGCTCGTCAGCCTGGTGCTGAGCGTGCTCATCATCGGCTTTGTCATTGCCCTGGTGATGGTGTTGAGTCCGGTGGATTCGATTGCTGCGGTGCAGGACCTGCCGCGCTTTGCGTTCTTCGCCGGGCTGACCACGGCGCTGGCCTGCGCGTGGGGCGCTTTTGTTGCCCTGCGGCGCTTGCCGGGCGGTCACAATCGGCATGGGTTGCTCATCGGTCTGATCGTCGGTTTGGTCCAGTTTGTCCTCACGCCCGGCGNCCTGGTTATCCACCTGTTGACCTTGGTGATGGCCCTGGCCGCGGGTCTCTTCGGCGCCCGCCTCGCCGCACGGTGATGAGGTGGTGATGGGTGGCTGGTGGTTGGTGACTGGCAACTGGTGACTGGCTAACTGGTCATTGTTTTCGTTGTTGGTTTTTGTTTTGATCAATCAGTGTCATTTGATACAATCGGTAACGATTCAGGCCGATGATGATGGTTCAGGTTCCGACAGGGTTCCATCTCAGGCAGACGAACGATGGAGCGCAAGATGGCATCTTGCTCTACGTCCTTCGTCCTCCGTCCTGTATTTGGGCCGATGGCTGAGCCGTTACTGTTTTGAGTCCAAGGTGATGGCCATGCAACGTGAAGAACTGACCTGGCGCGATGTCGAGGCCCTGATTGACCACATTTTGCCCCAGGTAGCGGGTCATTTCGATGCCCTGCTCATGATCACCCGCGGGGGGATCATCCCCGGCGGCATGTTGGCCGAGGCGCTCGACATCCGCGCAGTGCTTACGGCCGCGGTCGAATTCCCCAAAGACCCCCAGATCGAGCGGCTGGCTTGGCCGACGTTCCTGCAATTCCCGGCCGACAACCTCTTGCGCGGGCGCCGGGTGCTCATCGTGGACGACGTTTGGGATAGCGGCCGCACCATCAACGCCGTGCGTGGGCGGGTGGAGGCTGCCGGCGGCTATCCCCGCACCTGTGTCCTCCACTACAAGCCCCATCGTTCGCACTATCGCGACCGCCGCCCCGACTACTACGGCGCCGTTACCGACAAATGGATCATCTACCCCTGGGAGATAGACCGCGGGGCCGATTTTGCCTTCGTGCCACCGGTGCGCGTGCTCTCATGAACGGGCAGCCGCGTGCGCGGCCAACAGGGCCTCGATGCGGCTGATCACCATCTCCAATGCCACCTCGTTGTAACCGCCTTCGGGGATGATGATGTCGGCGTAGCGCTTGCTCGGCTCGACAAAGAGCAGGTGCATGGGCCGCACCGTGCTCAGGTACTGCTCGATGACGGACTGGACCGTGCGCCCGCGCTCGGTGATGTCCCGTTGCAGGCGCCGGATGAAGCGGATGTCGGCATCCGTCTCGACGTAGATTTTGATGTCCATGAGCCGACGCAATTCCTCATCGGCGAAGACGAGAATCCCCTCGACGAGGATGACCGGACACGGCTGCACGCGGCGGGTCTGGGGGCTGCGGGTGTGGGTGGTGAAATCGTAGATAGGCACGTCCACCGGTCGGCCGGCCAGCAGGGTGCGGATGTGCTCGATAAGGAGCGCGTTGTCGAGGGCGTTGGGATGGTCGAAATTGAGATGGGCGCGTTCGGCAGGAGGCAGATGGGAGGCGTCTTTGTAGTAGGCGTCGTGGGGCAGATAGGCGATCCGGTCGAAGCCGACGCGGTCGAGGATGCGCTGAATGACGGTCGTTTTGCCGGAGCCTGTGCCGCCGGCGACGCCGACGACAACGGGTTTGGGTGTGCTCATACGCGTGTCGCAGGAGAAGCGCCGTCGGATGTGACGAGCTGACGGCAGGCAGAGGGAGTAGGCCGAGCACCGTGCTGGCCTTGCCAGCGCAGGGCCAGGCCGTGGGCGTTCCGGCGAAGGCCAAGACGGAGGTAGGGAAAGCGCGCCCGCGCCACGCCGCCGACGATCAGGAGGATCAGAGCCGGCGCCAGCAGGATCACCCCAGGCCGCGCCACTACGGCTGCGGCCACGGCACGCGTCGGTTGCAGTTGCAACGTCACATCGGCGACGGCCAGGGCGGTCGCACCGGTCAGGGTTTCGGTCAGAAGCAGGTTGTTGGCGGCGTCCACCACCTGCAGGCTGTAGGTCTCGTCATCGAGGGCGACCAGGCGCAGGAACCAGTTCCGGGCCGGGACGGCCACCCCGCGCTCGGCCCGTTCCTGAGGAAAACGCAGGGTCAGGGTTGTGGTGGCCGCGCCGCCCTGCTCGACCGCCTGCAGCAGGAGAGGCTCCCCGGCGGCCGTCGCCGTCAGCGTCAGCGCCGGGTAGACGGGACCGACTCGCACCCACAGGGTGGGTCGGCCCAACCTGCGCGCCGTAATGGACGCCGTAGCGCTCGGACAGCATAGCGTGAGCGTCGTCGCCTGCGGGTCAAGGCTCAGGCGCAGATGGCTTACGGAAATCGGCGACACCTCGGCGCCCGGTTCGAGAACCAGGCCGTCCACCTGCCAACCCAGGCGCAGGTTCAGCCACAGCGCCGCCACCAGCAGGAGTCCCCCAGCTTCCAGGCAGGCGGCTGTCCAGGTCCAGCGCTGATGGCGATCGCCTTGCCACTGCTCCAGACCATCGGCACCCGTTTCCAGGTACGCTCGACCCGGCCAGGTCGCCATGCGCTCGGCCAGGGAAGGCGTCGGTCCAGTCAGAATGATGGTTTCGTCCCGGATGACGGTCAGCGGCAATGCCTGTGTCGGTGGCGCCAGACGTCGCGTGGTCCAGGCCAGGCGCAGGCGCTCGCTCAACCGTAGGAT
>JAOADB010000261.1 GCA_026417535.1 Caldilineales bacterium | reverse complement strand
CTCCTTACCGTGCTGATGCCATTATACCCCACAACGGCACGCATCGGCTTCCCAACCGCCGGGGACCCAAGCCGTCTCGGCCTCAAATGACTGTCGGCGGCACGTACTCGCCCCACACCTGCCGCAGGGCGCCGCAGATCTCGCCCAGGGTGGCGTAAGCGCGCACGGCCTCCAGGATCGGCGGCATCAGGTTCGTATCGTGGCCGGCGGGCGCCTGGGCCACAGCCTGCAGCCGCGCCAGCGCGACCTGGACGGCGGCGTTATCCCGTTCGGCGCGCAGCGCGGCCAGACGTTCGCATTGCCGCCGATAGGTCTCCGGGTCGGGCCGGAAGATGCCCACGGGACGCGCTTCCTCCGGCGTCTGGTACTTGTTGACGCCGACGATGATCTGCCGACCGCTCTCGATGGCCTGCTGCCGTTCCCAGGCGCTATCGGCGATCTGCTGCTGTATCCAGCCGCTTTCGATGGCCTTGATGGCGCCACCCATCTGCCGGACTTTGTCGAGCAAGGCCCGCGCCTCGGCTTCCAACCGGTCGGTGAGGGCCTCGACGTAGTAGGAGCCGGCCAGGGGGTCAATGACCTCGGTCACGCCGATCTCGTGGGCGATGATCTGCTGGGTACGGAGGGCCGTGGCCTGGGCCTCTTCCGTGGGCAGAGCCAGGGCCTCGTCGTAACAGCTCAGGGCCATGCTCTGAATGCCGCCGAGGACGCTGGCCAGGGCCTGAAAGGCGGCGCGGGCGATGTTGTTCAGCGGCTGTTGCGCGGTCAGGGTGGCGCCGCCGGTTTGGATGTGGGTGCGCAGCATCATGCTTTCGGGTTTGCGGGCGCCGTAATCGTCCCGCATGATGTGGGCCCACAGCCGGCGCAAGGCCCGGTACTTGGCGATTTCCTCGAAAAAGTGGCTATGGGTGTTGAAAATCCACGAGATGCGCGGGGCAAAATCGTCAATGGCGATGCCCCGCGCCAGCACGGCGTCAATGTAGGTCAGGGCGTTGGCGATGGCGAAGGCCATCTCCTGGGCGGCCGTGCTGCCGGCATCGCGGATGTGATAGCCGCTGACGCTGATGGGGTTCCAGCGCGGCACATGGCGGGCGCAATAGGCGATGGTATCGGCGGCCAGACGCACGCTCGGTTCCGGCGGGAAGATGTAGGTCCCGCGAGCCACGTACTCCTTGAGGATGTCGTTCTGGATGGTGCCCGTCAGTTTGTCCGGTGTGATGCCCCGCTTCTCGGCCGTGACGATGACCATGGCCAGCAGGACGGCCGCCGGCGCGTTGATGGTCATCGAGATGCTCACCTTGTCCAGGGGGATGCCCTCCAGCAGGGCCTCCATATCGGCCAGGGAGTCAATGGCCACGCCGGCCTGGCCCACCTCGCCGGTTGCCCGCGGGTCATCGGAATCGTAGCCGATCTGGGTGGCCAGGTCGAAGGCCACGCTGAGACCGGTCTGGCCCTGGCTCAACAGGTACTTGAAGCGCTCGTTGGCCTCGGCGGCCGTGCCGTAGCCCGCGTACTGGCGCATCGTCCAGAAACGGCCCCGGTACATGGTCGGCTGAATCCCACGCGTGAAGGGAAAACGGCCGGGGAAGCCCAGCTTTTGCAGATACCACTCCTGGTCGGGCAGCGGCGGCGGTTGCGGTCCGGCGTCAAGGGGCGTGTAGAGGCGCTGAATCCCCTCCGTTTCCGGCCGTTCCGGCAGGCGCTGAACCGAGCGGGCCACATCGGTGGTCTCCCACGCCTGCAGGGCCTCGCGCAGCGGTTGGGCAGAGGACTCGCTCATGGGCAAACTCCTTCCGGGTGTGTAGCAAAGGGTGACTACTCAGGCCGATGACGAGGATGGCCCAGGTTCCGACAGGATTCCATCTCAGGCAGACGAACGACGAAGGACGAATGACGACTTTTCTTCGTCCTTCGTCGTTCGTCCAAGCTCCTCCAAGCTCCTCGAAGCTCCCCCAAGCTCCTCGAACTCCTTCCTCTCATGCCGCCTTGCGCGCGGCCCGGTCGCGCACGATTTTGACAAAGGAACGGCTGCGCAGCTCCTCGAGGGTGAGACCGGTGGCCGTAGCTTCGGCTTCGGTGAGGGCGCCGCAGGCCATGCCGCGCAGGAAGAAGTTCAACAGACCCTGGCCGGTGGCGGCGTCGTCGAAGGTGTTGCCCACCAGAGTAGCCTGCGCCGCGCGCTCGACGAAGGCATTGAGTCGTTTCGAAGCGTCGGCCAGGCTTTCCAGGAAGAAATGGTAAACCGCGGCGTAACGCACGGGCAGCTGGGCCGGGTTGAGGTCCCAACCCTGATAGTAGCCGTGGCGCAACGAGTGGGTGATATTATCGTAGTGAAGCTTCCACCCGTAGTGGACCGTCTCCAGGTTTTCGGCCACCTGTTGGGCGGTGAGGGGTTTGTCGGGCGTGGCCTTATGGGGCGCGATGGGCATGATGGTCGTGGCGCCGTCGCTGATGGTGACCCCGCGACCGGCCAGGCTGACCTGGAGCACGTGGCGGGCAAAATCGGCCGCCGGATGGGTATGGGTCTGGAAATGGGCGGTGATGTTGACCAGGGCCGTGTAATCGTAGGTGCCGTAGGCGCACGCCTTGACCCGCCCACGCCCGGCCTCGACCAGGAGATTGACCGTGTTCTCCCCGCGATGGTTGATGATGGCCTGGGGCGTTTCGATCATGAGGTCCATGCCGATGGCCCCTGCCGGGATGCCCAGCCTGTCCTCTAAAAGGTCGAGCAAGTCGGCCAGGGCTGCCACCTGGTCGGGCATCTGCACCTTGGGCAGGGTGACGACGAAGTTGGCCGGCACGCGGCCCCCGGTCTTGCCGGCCAGGGTGGTCAGGACGAGGTCAAGGGTGCGGACGCTGCGGTCGTAGCATTCGTCGGAGAAGGATTTGACCCGAAAGCCGATGAAGGGGGGCAGGCTGCCCTTTTCCATGCCCAGGGCCAACTGTTCGCCTACCTTGATCGCGTCGGCGTCCTCCTCGGCGTCGGGCCGGTTGCCGTAGCCGTCCTCGAAGTCAATGCGCAGGTCCTCGACCGGCTCGCGGCGGAGCTTGTCGCGCACGCGGGTGTAGATGGTGTAGGCCATCCAGGCCGGCTCGTTGGCGCGTTTGACGGCCTCCGGGTCCGCGGTCAGGGCCTCCTCCAGCTGTTTGATCTCGGTCTCCTTGTGCGGCAACAACTCGTGCCCGCTCATCGCCAGAATGCGGGCGAAAATGGCGAAATTCGGCGCGTAGTCGTCCAAGCTGCGCAGGGCCAGCTGTCCCATCTTGGCAGGCGTATCGGCCTTGAACAGATGGGCGCCGCCGTAGAGGGTGTGCACCGGCTGACGGTCGAGAGGGTCGCCGGGATAGAGACGGCGAAAGGCGGCGTTGGCCGCAGCCACCCGGCGGCCGATGGGTTCGAGAAGGTCGGGAGTGAGGGTGGTCATATTGGGAGGGAGCTGGGGTGGGAGTTTGGGGGAGCTGGGGGAGCTGGAGGGAACTGGGAGGAGCTTCCTCCTCCGTCTTTCGTCATTCGTCCTTCGTCCTGAAGTGAGGCCGAACCGACGCCAAACGACGTCAGCCATCCCCATCCATCGTCCATCGTCTATCGTCCATCATCCATCATCCTATTTCTCCAGCAACCGCTTGGCGATGACGCTGGCCTGAATCTCGCTGGTGCCCTCGAAAATCCGGAACACGCGGCCGTCCCGCCAGTAGCGCGAGACGGGGTACTCGAGGGCATAGCCGTATCCGCCGTGAATCTGCATGGCTTCGCTCGTGACGTACTCGACCATATCGGCGCAGAACAGCTTGGCCATGCCGGCCTCCAGGTCGCAGCGCTTGCCCTGGTCCTTCATCCGCGCGGCATAGTAGGTGAGCTGGCGACCGGCCTCGACTTGGGTGGCCATGTAGGCCAGCTTGTGCTGGATGGCCTGGAACTCGCTGATGGGCTTGCCGAACTGGTAGCGCTCCTGGGCGTAGCGGATGGCTGCCTCCAACGCGGCCTGGGCCACGCCCACGGCACGGGCGGCCGTCTGGATGCGGGCTACTTCGTACACGGCCATCAGTTGGTAAAAGCCCTGCCCTTCCCGGCCGCCGATCAGGTTCTCCGCCGGTACCGCAAAGTCGTTGAAGCTGAGGGAGAACGACTTCATGCCGTGATAGCCGATGGTGGGGATGCGCTCGCCCAGGAGATGGGGCGGCATAAAGCCGTCGCCGGGTTCCTTTTCGACCATGAACATGCTCAGGCCCCTGTGCCGCTTGCTCATGTCGGGGTCGGTGCGGGCCAACACGGTCATGAGATGGGCGCGGTTGGCAAAGGTGATCCAGGTTTTCTGGCCGTTGAGGACGTAGGTGTGGTCGTCCTGCTTCACGGCCCGCAGCTGCATGCCGGCCGTGTCCGAGCCGGCGTTGGGTTCGGTGAAGGCGGCAGCGGGCAACAGCTCACCGGCGGCGATGCCCGGCAGCCAGCGTTGCTTTTGCTCCTCGGTACCGCCGGTCAGCAAGAGGCCGCCGGCGATGAGGGTGCGGGTCATGACCGACCCCACCGAGAGCCAGGCCCGGCTCAGCTCCTCGGTGACGATGACCACCGACAGGTTATCCATGCCCAGACCGCCGTACTGTTCGGGGATGGCCATGGCAAAATAGCCCAGATCGGCCATTTGCTTGATGATTTCCATGGGGATTTCGGCTTCCCGATTGTACAGTTCCTGGGCGATGGGCGCCACGACCTTCTCGGCGAAGCGCCGTGTCTCCCGGCGCAGGGTTTCGTATTCGGCGGGCAGAATGCTCATAAGCCGGCAAAACTCCCTGGTGAAATGGACGATGGACGATGGATGGGACGGCTGGCGTCGTTTGGCTTCGGTTTCGGCAGTCGGCCAAGTTTCAGGACGAAAGACCAAGGACGAAAGACGAAAGACCGTCGTCCTCCGTCGTCCGTCCTTCGTCTCGGCCATCGGCCTCCCTTCGGGACGGAGGACCAAGGACGAAAGACGAAAGACCGTCGTCCTCTGTCGTCCGTCCTTCGTCTCGGCCATCGGCCTCCCTTCGGGACGGAGGACCGAGGACGAAGGACGAAAACCCTTCGTCCTCCGTCGTCCGTCCTTCGTCTCGGCCATCGGCCTCCCTTCGGGAC
>JAOADB010000260.1 GCA_026417535.1 Caldilineales bacterium | reverse complement strand
GTCCCACATGAAGCGCCCTTCGGCCGGTTCCATCCGCTGCCAGGCGAATTCGGCGATGCGGACGATGCGCAGACCGGCCGCGGCCATCATGGTGGCGTCGGTAGTCCACCGCGCCCGCGGCCAATGTTCGGGGTAATAGCAAACGCCGAGTTTCATGAACGGTTCCTCACCTTATGGGACGATGGACGATGGACGATGGATAGAAGACGAAAACCACAGGTTTCACAGATCTTATGGATTACATGGATTTAGGATGATAAAACTAATAACTGATATTTTGCGACTCTTTTACCTTTTAGTCAAATTCGCGTAATCTGTGATTCTTCTATCGTCCATCGTCTTTTTTACTTGCTCGACCCCAAGGTCAAGCCCTGGATGAAATAGCGCTGCAAGAAGACGAACACGATGAGGGTGGGGATGGTGGCGAGCAAAGCGCCGGCCGTGATGACAGGCCAATCGGTGTTGTATTGCCCGCGCAGGGTAGCAAGACCCGCCGTCACCGGGCGTAGCGTGTCCGACCGCAGCAGGATGATGGCCCACAGATAGTCGTTGAACACCCAGGTGAACTCGAGGGTGGCCAAGGCGGCCAGCGCCGGCAGGGTCAGCGGCAACACCATCTGCCAGTAAATCCGCAGCTCGCTGCACCCATCCACCTCGGCGGCATCCAGGATTTCGCTCGGCACGGTTTTCATGAAGTTGCGTAACACGAAGGTGCAAAAGCCGATCTGAAAGGCCGTGTGGATGAGGATGAGCGCGCCGTAAGTGTCATAAAGCCCCAGCTGATTCGTCAAACGAAAGACCGGCAGCATGAGGATCTGGAAAGGCAGCATGGTCCCGGCCACGAACAGGAAGTAAAGCCACACATTGGCCCGAAACCGAAAGCGCGCTAGCGCATAGGCGGCCATGGACGAAAGCAACAACATGCCCAACAGCGACGGCAACGTGATGATAAAGCTGTTGAGCAGGTACTTGGACACCCGCGCCGCCGTCCAGGCGCGGGCGAAGTTATCCGTCGTCCAGGTCTTGGGCCACGTCCAGAACCCGTTCGTGGTGATGTCGTCCATGGTGCGGAACGAGGTAACCAGGGCGGCGAAAATGGGCAGCAACCACAATAGGGTCAGCGCCGTGAGGAAGAGGTACATAAAGGTCCGTTGCGGACGCCGCCGTCGTGGCCGTTTCGCGACCGAAACGGCGGGGATCGGTTTGGCCGTTGCCAGCGTTGCCATGCGTGCCTCCTAATACTCCAGCTCTTCTTTGACCACCCGCGAGAGGTAAAAGCCGATAAAGACCAGGCTGATGAGGAACAGAATGACGGCGATGGCCGCGCCATACCCCATGCGGTAGTTGTTGAAGGCTTCCATGTACATGAAGTTGGCCAGCACCTGGGTGCTCTGGCCGCCGCGGGTCATGATGGCCACGAGATCGAACGCGCGCAGCGAGTCAATGATCGAAATGACGATGATGATCGTCGTGACCGGCGCCAACAAGGGCAAAACGACAAACCGAAACAGCTGCCAGCGACTGGCCCCGTCCACCATGGCCGCATCGAGCAGGGTCGGGTCCAGGTTCTTCAGCCCGGCCAGATAGAGCACCATCACATAGCCCACCTGCCGCCACACCGCGGCCGCGATCACGCACCAGATGGCCAAACGACGGTCGCCCAACCAGCCCGGCAGCGGCTCCACCCCGACCTGCATCAGAAACTGGTTGATCAGCCCCAGGCGGGGGTTGTACACCCACGCCCAGATCAGCCCGATCACCGGCAGCGAGAGCACGAGTGGGGCATAGAAACTGACCTTGTACCAGCGTCCGCCCCGCATTTCGGTGTTGAAGATCAGCGCCATCGCCAGCCCCAGGGTCGTGGGCACGGTGATAAAAACGACTAGCCAGCGCAGGTTGTTGACCAGCGATTCGGTGAAGTTGCGGTCGCGCGTGAACAGGTGAATGTAGTTCCGTAGGCCGATGAAGCGCGGGGCCGAAACGCTATCCCAATCGGTGAAACTCAGGTAGATGGTGTACACCGTGGGCGCGATGATCCAGATGAAGTAGAGGATCAGCGGCGGGGCCAGGAAAACGACCGGCCAGGCCGATTTGGGCAGCGACCAGGGCAGGCGACGGCGCCCCATGACGGTGATGACCCGCGGATGGGCCAGGGCCAGCTGGCCGGCCAGGCCCAGACAGGCCAGCAACGCCAGACGATGGCCGAGACCGGGTTGGGCAGGGTTGGCGCCGGGGGCTGCTAACGCAAAATAAGCCAGCCCCAGCAGACCCACCAGCGCCATGCCGGCGGCGGCTACGGCATCGTAATCGGGCTTAAGCGCGCCCCACAGGCCCAGGACTACGGCCAACAGCGTGACCAGGGGCAGCAGCCATAGCCAGGGTGCGGCCAGGGCCCCCGCCGCGCCGTACAGATTATCGGAGACGATGCGGGCCGCGTTGAGGGTGAGGTTATCGCCCCACCAGGGCAGAAAAATGACGGCGATCAGCAACACGACCCCGCATCCCAGCCCCACCAAGACGGAGACGGTGAATTCCCAACCTTCGAGTCGGATGGGCCGACTGAAGGGAGCGGCAATTGGTGCAGACATCGGCGACCCCCTGTCAGAAAAGGGGCCGACGGTGTGAGACCCACCGTCGGCCCGGAACGTGGGGAGGGTACTTACTCGCCCTCTTCGGCCAGGATGCGCTGACGCTCGGCTTCCAGATCGGCCAGGATCTGGTCGAGATCGTCGGGGTTGTCCCAGAAGCGCAAGAAGCCATCCATGCCGGCCTCGGCCATGGGCGGCGTCGTATCGCGGTCGTAGAACTGGGCGATGAAATCGGCCGACTGGATCAGCTTGATGCCCTTCTGGATGGCCGGGCTGGCCTTGGAGATGTCCACATCGGTGCGGGTGGGCAGGCGGCCCAGCTCCTCAAAGGCGCGCTGCTGGACCTCGCGCGAACCGAGATAGGCCAGGAAGGCCTCGCCACCTTCGGGGTTGCGGGCGCGGGCCGACATGAAGTACCCGTCCGTGGGCGCATCCTCGCCGATGGGCACATTCGGGTCAATGATGGGGAAGCGGAAGAAGTCGAGGTCGTTCTCCAGCTCATCCGGATACGAGTCCACGATGAACTGCCCCATCAGGTACATGGCCGCTTGCCCCTGCACCATGGGGTCAATGGCCTCCTGCCAGTCGAAGGCGGCCGGATTTTCGATAAAGCACTTGGCGTCAATCAGCCGCCGCCAGTTGGCAAAGGTCTTGCGCACGCCCTCATCGGTGTAGGGGATCTTGAGGTCGGTCAGGTCAATGTGGTACTGCGGGCCGTTCGTGCGCATGTTCAGGTAGTCGAACCAGCCGGCCGCAGGCCACTTGAAGCGAGCGCCGATGGTGATGGGCGTGATGCCGACGGCATTCAGCTTGGCGCAGGCGTCGAGCAGCTCATCGAAGGTTTCGGGCGTCTTCGTGATGCCGGCCTTCTCGAAAAGCGACGGCCGGTAGTAGATGGCCCACCAGTAGTACGAGGTCGGCAGGAAGTACTGCTTGCCGTCGGTGGTGGCCAGGGCCTTGAAACCGGGCGCGTAGACCTCGTCAAACTTGTTGTCGGCCCACATCTTGGAGATGTCGCGGATCAGGCCCTTCTTGACGAAGAAACGCGTGCGGTTGCCGGCAAACCAGGTCAACACATCCGGCGCTGGGTCGGCCGTCAGATAGGCGCGGATGGCCTGCTTGAAATCCTCGTGGGCGATGATGGAGGCCTCGACCGGCATATCGGGATGGGCGGCGTTCCAGTCGGCGATGGTCTTCTCGTCAAAGGCCCGCGGTNTGGGGTCGCCGGCATACGAGTTGTACAGGATCGGCCGCACCATCACCGGCACCTCTTTGACGACCTCCTTCGTCACCTCGACCTTGACCTCTTTGGGCACCTCGACCGTGACCTGGACTTCGCGAATGACTTCCTTGGTGACCTCGACCGTCTGCACGATGGGCGTGGGGGTGGCGCAGGCGGCCAACACGGCCAGGGCCATCAGGAGCACCCCGGCAAGGGACCAAAACAGTTTGCGGTTCATGGGAACATCTCCTCCTGGGTGGGTGAGGAAAGGCGGAAGAAACGACGGTTCGGGAGAAAGGAACGATGGCTATCCGACCCGCGACATCACCTCCTTCGGGCGATTCATGTGGACGCGCGAATGACGAGCTGCGCCGGGATACGCAGATGCTGCGGTGGCGCCTCGGGCTGGGTCAGGGCCAACATGAGCAGCCGGGCGGCCTGTTCGCCGATGGCGAACAGGTCCTGACGGATGGTCGTCAGGGGTGGGTCGAAGTAGGAGGCCAGCGGCATATCGTCCACGCCGGCGACAGCCAAGTCGGCCGGCACCCGCAGGCCCATAACACGGGCGGCGCGGATGACGCCGATGGCCATGCGGTCGTTCTGGGCAAAGACGGCCGTGGGCGGTTCGGCCGCATCGGCCAGACGACGGCAGGCGACATAGGCCGAGGAAGCCGACCAATCCCCCTCGCATTGCAACGCCGGGTCGGGGGTGATGCCGGCCGCGCGCAGGGCCAGCTCGTAGCCCAACACGCGGTCCTGGCTGCAATCCTCGGCCAAAGGCCCCGTGATCATGGCGATACGACGATGGCCCCGTTCGAGGAGATGGGCGGTGGCCATGCGCCCCACCTCGACATCGTCCAGGGCCACCGAATGGACACCCCCTTCCCGCGGCCGGGCGCCGACAAAAACGGTCGGCACATCGGCGGGCACATAGGCATGGCGGCCGTCGGCGTAGGGGTTGATCACCATCAGCCCATCGGCGCGACGGCTGCCGATCATCTGCTGGACGAGCTCGGCAAACAGCCCCTCATCGGCTGCGGACGCCGAGAACAGCGCGTAGCCCCGCTTGCGCGCTTCGGTTTGCGCCCCTTCGATGATACAGGCAAAGGTGTAATCGGTCAGGTTGGGCGACAGGCAGATGAGGGTGCGGGTGCTGCCTGTGGCCATCGAGCGGGCGATGGCATTCGGTTGGTACCCCAGCTCGGCGATGGCTTTTTCGACCCGGGCCCGCGTGGCGGGCGCCACCCCCGGCTCGCCGTTGATCACGCGCGAGACGGTTTGGTACGAGACCCCGGCATGGGCAGCGACATCACGGATGGTAGGACGAGAGGAGGACATGCGCACC
>JAOADB010000259.1 GCA_026417535.1 Caldilineales bacterium | reverse complement strand
AGATGTGTATAAGAGACAGCGCAGGTGCAGCAGGCCGGGCAACGGATGCAGGAGCTGGTGGCCGCGGTGCAGGGGCTGAGCGCGGCCATGGAAGGCATCGGCGTCAGCAGCCGCGAGCAGGCCAGTGGCCTGCAGCAGGTCAATGCTGCCGTCGGCCAGCCCCTTCAGCACCTCCTGCTGCTGACGCGGGGTACGGAAGCGGGAGAGCATCTCGACCCGCACCGGGAAGGGCTTGAGCCGCTCGCTGAAGGTGTGGAAGTGCTGCTGGGCCAAGACGGTCGTGGGCACGAGCACGGCCACCTGGGTGTTGTCCATGATGGCCTTGAACGCCGCGCGCAGGGCCACCTCGGTCTTGCCGTAGCCCACGTCCCCGCAGATCAGCCGGTCCATGGGCCGAGGCTTTTCCATGTCCTCCTTGACCGCTTCGATGGCGACGAGCTGATCCTCCGTCTCGACGTAGGGGAAGGCCGCCTCCAGCTCCCGTTGCCATTCCGTATCGGGGCTGAAGGCGCGGCCGGGCAGAGCCTCGCGACGGGCATACAGCGCCAGCAGCTCCTCGGCGATGTCGGCGACGGCGCGGCGGGCGCGGGCCTTGGCCAATCCCCAATCGGCCGTACCCAGGCGGTTGAGGGTGGGCGGCGCATCGCCGGGACCGACGTAGCGGGCCAGCCGGTCGGCCTGATGCACAGGCACATAGAGCTTGTCGGATTGGGCGTACTCGATGAGCAGATAATCCCGCTCGATGCCGTCCAGATTCATCCGCACCAGCCCGACAAAACGACCGATGCCATGCTCGATGTGCACGACGTAATCACCGGGCTGGATGTCGGCGAAGAAGGACTCCGGCGCCAGGGGGCGCGGGTGCCGGCTGCGGCGTAGCCGCGGCTTCCCCCAGCCGAACAGCTCGACATCGGTCAGGAAAACGAGATCGCCGGCCTCGTCCTCCATCTCCCAACCCTCGTCGAAGGCCCCCTGGATAAGCACCACCCCGCGCGGGGGCGGCGCTTCCGTGAGATGGGCGTGGATGCCCAGGGGATAGCCGGCCTCGGCGAAGACATCGGCCAGCCGCGCCGCCTGGCGGGTGACCATGACCACCCGACTGCCGGCCTGTTGCCGCGTCCGAATCTGTTCGACGATGGTTTTGACCTGACCACCCCACCGCGGCCCCGGCCGGAACAGGCGCCCCACGGCCGATTCGGTCGTGGTCACGTAGCCGTCCAGTCCACCCTGACCGAGGATGAGAGGCGCCGCGGCCTCCAGGCGAGGGCGCAGGGTCTCCCAGGTCAGATAGGCCGCGCGGAAGTCGGGCGACAGATCGCCGCTCTTGACCAGGTCCTGTTTCAGCTGTAGGGCCTGGCCCTCCAGTTCCAGGGCCATTGCGGCCACATCGGCCGCGGCGTCAATCAGCACCAGGCCGTCTTTGGGGAGATAGTCGAGCAGGGTGGCAGCCTCGGCGTAGAGATAGGGCAGATAGAACTCGATCCCGCGAAAGGCCAGACCCTGGGCCAGCTGGGCGGCCTCCCGCTCGAACTCGAACTGGGCGGGCGGATGACAGACGCTGCGGTCGAGGGCCAGCACCGCCGCGGCCGCCTCGGCGCCGGCCAGAGGCATGGCCTCGCTGCCGGGGCCGATGAGAACCCGGTCGAGCGCGGCATCGGACAGGGTGCGTTGGGTACCGGGGTCGAAACGGCGGATGCTGTCAATCTCGTCGCCCCAGAGCTCCAAGCGCACAGGGAACGGCTCGTTGGGCGGCCAGATGTCAATGATACCCCCGCGTCGGCTGCAAAAGCCCGGCTCTTCGACCAGGGTGGCCGACTGATACCCCATTTGCAGCCAGCGACTCCACAGCGCGGCCGGGTTGATGGTCTCGCCCCGACGCAGGGCGCGCAGGCTTTGGCGCAGAACGGTCGGCGGCACGGTGCGCTGCATGAGCGCCCGCACCGAAGCGACCACCACCGGCGGCGGTCCTTTCTCGCCCGGCCGCGCCCAAACGGCCAGGGCCGTGAGCGCGCGCAGCCGCGCCTGCCGCGTCTCGGCCGACCAGGCGATACGTTCAAAGGGCAGGGCATCGGGGTCGGCAAAGGAGAGCACCCGACGGCCGTCGTCGCCTAGCCAGGCCCGCAGCTGGTCCACGAGCATCCGCGCCGTCTCGGTCTTGGCCGTCAGCACGATCAGCGGCCAGCCTTCAGCGGCCAGCCCTGCGACGACGTAGCTGCGCGCGGCCGCCGGGATGCCCAACGGTTGGGACGGCCTTTCGCCGGCAGCCAACCGCGCGCACAGACGGCGGAACGCCTCGCGCGTCCGCAACAACGCCGGTAAACCGGAAAGGTCGAGTTGTCGGGTTGGCGGCGCCTGCGTCAGGGTTTCAGCTGGCATTGAAGCGATTCATGGCCGCATCCAGCCCCTCCCGCAGCCAGACGACCATGGCTTGCACGGCCGCGGCCCGCGTCGAGGCCATGACGGCTTCTTCATCCGGCGAAAAATTCTGGAGCACGTAATCGGCCGGGTCCATGGAGCCGGGCGGGCGGCCGATACCCACCCGCAGCCGGGGAAAACGGTCGCTGCCCAGGCGGTGGATGATGGAACGCATGCCGTTGTGGCCGCCAGCGCCACCGAACGGGCGCAACCGCAGACGGCCCAAGGGCAGGTCCAAATCGTCGTACACCACCAGCAGATCCGCCAGGTCCATTTTGTAGAACGAGACCAACGGCTGCACGGCCTCGCCGCTCAGGTTCATAAACGTTTGGGGCTTGGCGAGAAGAAAGCGGCAGTCGTCGAGGCGGCCGTCGGCTACCTGGGCTTTGAACTGGAAACGGTCGAAGCGCAGGCCATGCTCGGCGGCAAAGGCGTCCACGATTTGAAAGCCGACGTTGTGCCGATTGCGGGCATAGCGCAGGCCAGGATTGCCCAGGCCGACGATGAGTTTCATGAGTGGTAACGGGTAGTGGGGTTACTGGGTAGTGGGTACTGGGTATTGGATACTGGGTACTGGGTACTGGGTACTGGTAATTGTTGGGCAAGTCGTGTGTTAAGTGAAGATAAGTAACAAAAAATTCACAAATCACGAGTTATCAGTAATCGCTTATCTCACGATGAAACGATAGTATACCCAGGTGAGGAGGTTTTTGACGCCGAAGAAGACGCCGACGACCAGGAAGGCCAGCAGAACCAGCCGCGCCCCGCGCAGGAAGGCGGCCGTCAGGCGACTCAGGAGGGAACCGAGGTCTTCCAAACCCGGCAATAAACCGCCATCGTCGGTCGTGGCCGCAGCCGCCGGGGTGACCGTAGGCGAGGCCGTGGCCGCGGGGGTAGGCGTAGGGATGACCGGGGTGAGCACGACCGGGGTGGCCGTGGGCGGTTGGGGTGTGGGCGTGACGGTGGGCGTGGGCGTGGCTGCCGGCGTCGGCGTCGGCGGGGGTTCGGCGTTGGCCACCTGCAGGCGCATGACGAAGTACTCGTCGTAGTTGCCGTCGCGGCGGACGACGCGCAGACGCAGGGTGTAGGGGCCATCGGTGACGCTGCGCGTGTCCCAACGCCCCAACACGCCGTTCACAACCTGCTCTTCGACGACGGTAATGACGAAGTAGTTTTGGGTGCCGAAGGGGGCAGCGGCCAGCTCGTACTTCCAAAAATCGGGATGGACGGCCGTGCCGCGGATTTCGACCACCCCGCGCAGGGCTTCCGTTTCGGGCGGATAGGTGATGCCCGAACTCTGGGCCAGCAGCCGCGGCCAGGCCAGCACGCCGCCGGCCATGAGGAGGAACAGGACGAGAAAACCGGAACGTTTCATACCGGGGAGAGGACAGGAGAAATGGGCCTGTTGCGGACGCACAGGGGGAACGACCGCTGTCGCTGGGCTTGTACCCGGTTCCGAACCGGCCGGCACAGGCCACAAACGACTATTTTAGCACAAATCCCGCCAAGGCAGGGTATTTCCGGCCATCGTTCGTCCTTCGTTCCGGATTGGGGCCCCGCTCAGGACGGAAGACGAAAGGACGGAGGACCGAGGGTGTTTCCTCCTCCGTCCTCCGTCCTTTGTCCCGCCAATCGGCCCAAACCCGTGAAAACCGGTTACGAACTCACCCTTATCCCCCCAGCTCTTCCAGCCGTTTCTGCCACTTGGCCACTAGGCGGTCGTAGGTCTCCTGGTTGATCTCGCCGTTGGCCAGGCGCAGGTCCAGATTGTCCAGCAACGCCTGGATTTCCTCGCGGGTCTTGGGCGTAGCGGTGGTCGTTGCGGCGGCCGGTTGCGGCTGTTGCATGGCGCCGGCCATCGCCTGAGCCACCATCCCGGCCAGCCCGGCGCCCATGCCCAAGCCCGCGCCCAGGCCCACGCCTGCGGCCACACCCTCGCCGCCGACGCCGCCCTGGCCGGCCCCTTCGGCCGCCGTCCCCAGGGCGCGGGCCGCTTTGAAGCGCAGATAGGCGTTCATGTCGCCGATGGCGCCCATGGCCGCCCGTTCGTCAATGGCCTTGAGCGTCTCTTCGGTGGCCGAAATGGACTGCACGAACATCTGCTTGAGCGTGATGCCCACCTGCTCGAAGGATTCCGAAACCTTGGCCTTGAGGGCCACGCTCAGCTCGTCCAACAGCGAGGGCAGGTTGAACAACCCCGCCCGGGTCTCGCCCAGCAGGTCGGCAAAGGCCGTGACGATCTGCCCGCGCAACCAGTTCGTGATCTCGGAGGTGCTGTAGAACCCGCGCTGGCCCACGATTTGGGCGACAAACCGCTGGGCATCGGCCACGCGGATCGCATACGAGCCGAACGCGCGCAGCCGCACCATGCCCAGGTCGGGATCGCGCAGGGCAATGGGTTCGGGTGTGCCCCACTTCTGGTCGAGCAGGTCCACCATGTTGACGAAATAGACCGACGCCTTGAAAGGCGATTCGCCCCGGAAGAGCGTGCCCAACAGGTTGATGAGCAGGGGGATGTTGGCCGTGGTGAGGGTGTGGCGGCCGGGGCCGAAGGTGTCCAGGGCCTTGCCGTCGCGGAAGAAGACGGCGTTCTGGCTTTCGCCGACGATGAGCTGCGACCCCAGGCGGATATCGCCCCAACCGTCCGGGGGCACGCGCAACACGAGCTGGTCCGGGCGCTGGTCGGGCGCCTGGATGATGTCGAAAATACGGGCCATAGGAG
>JAOADB010000258.1 GCA_026417535.1 Caldilineales bacterium | reverse complement strand
TATCGAAACCGCCGTGGAGATCGCCAAACGGTTGAGTGTGGAACCCTGTTTCGTCACTCCCGATTGGACGCTCATCACCGGCGGCAACTGGGCCGATCGCTGGGACATCAGCGTTGGTTCGATGACGATCACGCCGGAACGTATGGAGAAGCTCTACTTCTCCCAACCCTACTACACCACGCCGGCGGCCTTTTTCGTGCATCAGGACAACACGACCTTCACGCAGCCCTCCGACCTCTCCGGCAAGCGCATCGGCGTCTGCACGGGCTGCACCTACGAGTCCTATCTGGACGGCACGCTGAGCATTCCCGGCGAGACCATTGAATTTGTGGTGAGCGACGCCCAGATCGTCGGCTATGACACCGACGTACCTGCGCTGCAAGACCTGGCCCTGGGCGACGGGGTGCGGTTGGATGCCGTCCTGACGGCCCAGCCGACGGGTTTGGGCGCCATCAAGGACGGGTTGCCCATCAAGCAGCTGGGTGAGCCGGTGTATTTTGAGTACCTGGCTGCGGCTTTCGACAAGGGCAGCAGCCTGGATACGAAGAGCTTCCAGGCCAAGGTCAACGAGATCATCCGCGCCATGCACGCCGACGGCACCCTCAAGCGGCTGTCGGAGAAGTACTACGGCATTGACCTGGCCAGCGCGGCGGCGGCCTTCGACCTGAGCATGCTCAAGCAGTGAGGCTTTCCGACAGCGATGTCCTGCCGGGGCCGTTTTTACCCCGGCAGGACGTCGTCCCGGAGCACATCATCGGCCACGTCGTGCCAGATCTCGGATAACTGCTTAGGCCGATGACGATGATGGCTTGGGTTCCGACAGGGTTCCAGCGTAGACAGACGAAAGATGTCGCGCAAGATGGCATCTTGTTCTACGTTTTTTGTCCGTCGTCCTGACGAGCGGCCGATGATATCGCGCAAGATGACATCTTGCTCTACGTTTTTGTCCGTCGTCCTGACGAGCGGCCGATGGCGGGAAGGGAAGACCTGGCCGGGAAGTCAAGGCAGTGGCCGAGCCGTTACCATCGGAGGATGACGTGAGCGCGGGTGTCATGTCGCAACAGGAGAGCTACGCAGCTCAGGCCGCCGAGTTGGTGCGCGAGGCCGAGCGCCAGAGGCTCGTGCGGCAGATCAAAGTGGGTTTGGTCATCCTGGTCTTGCTGGCGCTGTTGAGCTTTATGCTCTTGCAGCTGCAGCTCGACCCGGCCTACATGGTCAACAACGCCGGGTTCGTCATCCAGGGCCTTTTGGTCACCATCGGCGTTTCGTTGGCTTCGATCACCCTGGCCTCGGTGCTGGGTCTGTTGGGCGCCTTGGGTCGTCTCTCCTCGAACGCCATCGCCCTGGGCGTTTCGACCTTCTACATCTCGCTGATCCGGGGTACGCCGCTCCTGGTGCAGATTTACATCATCTATCTGGGCTTACCCCAATTGGGCAAACAGATCACGGCCGCCGGTTATCCACGCCTGGGCGAGCTGTTCATCCTCAGCGCCTTGCAGTCGGGCATCCTGGCCTTGAGTCTGAACTACGGCGCCTACATGACCGAGATTTTCCGCGCCGGCATTCAGGCCGTCTCGCCGGGCCAGTGGCAGGCCGCGGCGGCCCTGGGCATGAGCCGCTGGCAGACTCTGCGTTTCATCGTCCTCCCCCAGGCCATCCGCACCGTCATCCCGGCCATCGGCAATCAGTTCATCTCCATGCAGAAGGACTCGACGCTGGTCTCCCTCATGGGGATTTGGGAGATCACCTATCGCGCCAACCGCCTGGCGCGCAAGGACAGCAAGTTCATGGAGATGTTCCTGCTGGCTGCGGCCGTCTATTGGGTGTTGACCATCGTCTCGGAATGGCTCCAGCGCAAGCTGGAAGAACGGATGGCACGCTCGGAACGGCATTGAGTTGTAGCGCAACTGCGTTGTAACGCAACTGCGAGCAGTTGCGCTACAAAAACTTGTTAGAACGTTCTAACGTTTCAACGTTCCAACCCACTCGAAGAAGTTTCGGAGCAGGCGCCAACCGTGGGGATGGGCCGGGTCGCTGCGTTCGGGGTGGAATTGGGTGCCGTAGATGGGGCGGTGGCGATGGCGCATGGCTTGGATGGCGCACGCCGGGCTGCTTGCCAGGTAAATGAAATCGTCCGGCAGGTGCTTGACCTCCCAATAGTGCTCCTGGTAGAAGACGGCAGGGTTCGGCAACCCCGCAAAGAGCGGGTCATCGGCCAGCAGGGTCACCGCCATCATCCCCGTTTCCTTGCGCATGCCCGGCCCAAAGCTCGGATCGGGATCCGCTTCGCCGGGGGCCAGGGGGCCTAACGGGCCGATCGGGGCGCCGAAGGCGTGGGCGATGAGTTGGTGGCCGCCGCAAAAGCCGATGAGCGGCCCTTCCCAACGACGGATGAAAGCCTCCATCCGCGCCAGCGTTTCCGGCGCGTGGGCGGCAAAGTCGCTGCTCAGGCCGCTGAGTAAGACGACATCCCCGCGGATGCGGTCGAGTCGGTCGGCTTCGTGTTCGAGGACGAGCAACTCACAGGGGTGACCGCTCAGCTCGGCAAACAGGGCCTGTTCATAGCGGCGGTCCTGTTGATGCTCGGCGCGGGCGCGCGGGTCGGTCAATGCCGATGAGTGTTCCAGGTCAATGTAGGTGAGCATGTTGGACGATGGACGATTGACGGTGGACGAAGGAATGGACGATGGACGAAGGTTTTCTGTCATCCTCCGTCGTTCGTCTCTCAGACGGGCGATGACGTCGGCGGAGTCAGGCAACGGTGCGCCATCGCGCTCGGTCAGGATCTGTTCACGCACGGCAGCGGCGGCAGCCAACGCCTGGGCGCGCGCCACTTTACGCGTCTCAGCTTCGCTTTCCAGCGCTTCCAGTTTGCGCAAATCGTCCATGCTGATCAACGCCACGAACGGTCGGCCGCGGCGCTGAATGATGACCCGTTCGGCGCCGTAAGCTACTTTCGCCATCCCATCGGAGAATTGGGCGCGAGCCTCACGGACGCTCATCATGGGTAGCACAACGCCGCGGGGGTATGCTACCCATTTGCGGTTCTGCGGTCAAGGCGTCTCGGCGATGAGCACGTCGTACAGGCTTTTGGCGGCGTCGTCGAAGTAGGGCGAATAGACCTGCAACGGTTCATTCGCATAGCCATAAGAAAAGTTGCCGTTGAGGTAGTTGCCGTCGCCGAAGGGCGTGAAGGCCAGGATCCACGGCCCGCCGCTGATGCCGCCCGTCAGGTCGCAGCCCATGCCTACCGGCGCAGGCGTGCCCAGGCCAGGGTCGGCCGTGGCAAAGGAGGCCGAGCATAGGAACTGGCGCCGGCCATCGAACGGCGCAGTGGCGGGATAGCCCACGGTGTACCAGTGCACCTTGAAGCCCTGATTCCAGGCGAAGCCCAGCGCGCCCACTCGCTGGCTGATCTTGCGGCCAGCCAGTCGGCGCAACACGGCCCCGCCCATGTCGTAACGGAAATCGCCGTCGGCAAACCAGCCCGTCTTCGTCCACAAGACGCTGGCCGTCCATTGGCCCAGCGGCGCCCGCCCGTTGTGATAGGCCGGCGCAAAGACCACGTTCTGCGACCAACCGGCGTCGCCGTTGGCGCCGTCGTGCACACAGTGGCCGGCCGTCCATATGGCGAAGTTGCCGATGGATGCGGCCGAGCAGGAATAGCGCACGCCATCCCGCACGAAGAACAGCCGGCCCACGGCCACGAAGGGGAACACGGCGCGAGGCTGGGCGTAAGGCGCGTAACGGTCAAAGGGCGGCGGATAGCCGAAGCCTTCCCCCGCGGCGGCCACGCTCACGACCGGCCCGGCCGCGCCGCGGGGCCGGGGCAGCAAGACGCCGCCTTCGGGCGGACGGGCGGGGATGAAACCGGGTTCACCCGGCGGCGCCGTAGGCACGACCGCTGCCGTAGGGCCGCCTTCGCGCTGGGGCAGGGGATAGGGGATGGCCGCTTGCATCTCGGCAGCCGTCCACGGTCGCGGCGCCATCAGCGCGCCGACCAGGCCTCGATTGCTGACGTTGGCGGTGGGATCGGGCGCCTGGGCCAGGGCCGCTCCCATCCACAAGACCATCATCAGGCCGGCGACGAGCACGGCCGCCGACAGGCGAGAGAGCAAACGAGCGCAGTTCATAGGGCCTCCTCTTGCAGCCAGAGCTGCGTGGTCAGGATGGCCGTCAACGGCGTGGCGTAGTGGCTACGCCCCTCGCGGTGCGCGGCTCGCAACGCCGCCACGGCCGGCGGATGAAAAAGCCCGGTGGCCGCCAGCGCCGCCGGGGTCAGGCAGGCTTCGGCCCAATCGGGCCATCGGGGCCGGCGCCACCAGCGGGCGTGGGGCGTGGCCAGCCCTTGCTTGCGCCGCTGCAGGATCACCGCGGGCAAAAGCCCGCGTGCGGCCTCCCGTTCCATGGCCTTTTCACGGCCGCCCTGCCGATTGAGGGTGGGGTCCCAGCGCATGACCTCCTCCCAAAGCACATGGTCGAGGAACGGCACGCGCGCCTCGACGCTGTAGGCCATGCTCATCCGGTCCACTTCCAGGTTGATGAAATCGGGCAGACGGCTCTGCAGGTCGAGCAGGGTGAGGGCTGTCTCTTATACACATCT
>JAOADB010000257.1 GCA_026417535.1 Caldilineales bacterium | reverse complement strand
AGATGTGTATAAGAGACAGGGGTGGCCCAGCAGTACCTGCCGCCAGCGCTCCAGGGCAAGGTCTTTTACCGGCCCAGCGACCAGGGCTACGAGGCCCGCATTGCCGAGCAGGTAGCGCGGCGTCGCGAGGCCCAGCTGACGGCCATGGTCGAAGGTACGGCGCCGGCCCCACTGGAGATCCTCACCTTTGCCGGCCCCCAGCTCGAACCTGCCGCCGAGCGCTGGCTGCAACGCACGATTTCGGGCGAAGGCGAACGGCTGGCGCGGCTGCGTGAACGTGTCACGGCGGCGGCGCAGCTGCAGCGGCATCACGTCGTGCTCGACCTCCACGCCGCCGGCGGCCTGCTCACGTGGGAAGCCGTGCGTCGCGTGCCCGAAGGTGGCGTCTTTGCCCTGGCCCGCAGCCCGCAGGATGCCGAAGCCCTGACTCAAATGGCCGCCGACCTGCCGCCCTTGCGCCGTCCCATCGTCCTTTGCGGCAGTCTGGACGAACTCCCGGCCCTTCTGGCGCGTCACGACCCCAACCTGCGTTTCGATGCCATCCTCGGCCGCAATGCCCTCACGGCCCATCCTGACAAGGCGGCGGCTGCCCGTCTGCTGGCCGGTTTGCTGGCGCCCGGAGGGTGTTTGAGCCTGGCCGAGGCCGTGCCGCGGCATGCACAGCGGCTCTCGCCCTTGCTCGACCTGGCCGAGTTGCCCGCCGACCTGCGCGATGCCTTCCTGGCCGCCGAGGAGGCCATCTACCACGACCCCGACGACCCCCTTGTCAACTGGGACGCCGCCGATCTCACTGCCGCCTTCAAGGCGGCCGGATGGACCGTGACCCTGAGCGAGGAGGAGGAGCGCACCGAGGTCCTCATCACGGCGGCCTTGCTCGACCGCTGGTTTGCCGCCACATCCGCGGCTCGCCGGGACGGACGCCCCAATCTGGCGCAGCGGTTGGCCGCCTTTCTCACGCCGGAGGAACGTTCCTGGATTGAAGCCCTATGCCGCCGGCAGCTGCTCGGACGGCAGGTGGCCTGGCAGAGCCGGGTGCTCTATCTCGTTGGACGATAGACGATGGACGATGGCCATCGTCCATCGTCTACTCCGGTAAGCAGGGCCAACACGGCCCGTTCTTTCCCCTTGGCCTCGACCATGATGTCCACCTCCGAAGAGGGCAACGCTGCCAGCAGGGTCTGCGCATCCTCCGGCCGAATGGCAAAGGCATGGGCGCCCGGCTGTTTCGTCTCGTCCTGGCTGGAGAGGTGAACCTTGGGACGACCCCGTCCGCGCCAGGTGGGGAAGGCCAGATCCAGGGCCTGGGCCAGCGATACGCCACCGGGATGAAGGGCATGGTGCAGGGTATCCACCACAACGGGCACCCCCAGGAGGGCGGCGGTGTCCAACACATCGGGAAAGGCCCACAGGCGCTCGTCGTGTTCCAAGGCCAGGAAGGCCAGGATCTCCGTCTCTCCGCGTAGCGCCTCGACAAAACGCCGCCGCGCGGCCGCACGGTCGCCGTACACGCCGCCTAGGTGGAGGATGAGGACGCCATCATCGGCTTGCAAGCGGCGCAAGAGCCGGGCCGAATAGCGCAGCTCGGCCAGCGAGCGGGCGACGACCTGCGGGTCGGGGCTGCCGGGATGGACATACTGGCCCGGATGCATGGACAGGCGTTGGCCGGTGCGACGGGCCAGCCTGCCCAATTCGGCCAGAGCCTCCCCGTGTTCGGCCTCCCAATCGTAGGGAAAGTCCGGATGGGAGGCGAAGGGGATCAGGTGTTGGCCAACCCGAAAAAGGCCGATGCCGTGTTCGGCGTTCCAGGTCAGGATGCGCGCCATGTCGCGCAGATTGTCCGCCACCCGTTGGCGTATCCGTTCCGGCTTGAGCGAAACCAGACGGAGGGTGTGGTTCGTGCTGGCGGGCAGGGTCAGGTTCTCGCAGGGATACCCCAGGCGCATGCCGGCGCCGGGGCGACCCGGTTCGACCCGAACGGGAGAGAGCGCCATCGGCATTGTCGCAGGGAGAGAGGACATCACGGCGCCGACGAATGGGATGAGGTCGGTACGGTGGGCGCCGTGACGGTTGCCCGGCCGTCGGCGGCAGCCATCTCAGCCCGTGAGGCCAGGTTGGCCAACATGCCGGCAAACACAAAGGCGTGGATGGGATAGAGCGCGTACCAATAGAGCAGCCCGGCCAGCCCTTTGGGCGCAAAAAAGGCCGTTTGCAGCAGCCAGCTGCCTCCGGCGGAGTCGGGTTCGACATCGAATTGCAACCAGGCCTCGCCGGGCACGCGCATTTCGGCGCGCAGACGCAGGCGACGATGGGCCACCAGGTCCTCCACCCGCCAGAAATCCAGGGCATCGCCTAGGCGTAGCTCCAGGGGATCGCGTCGCCCGCGGCGCAGGCCCACGCCGCCGACCAGACGATCGAGCCAGCCGCGCACCTGCCAGGCCCAGTCCCAATAGCCCCAGCCGCGCGCGCCGCCCAGGCTCGTCACCTCGCGGAAGACCAGGGCCGGCGGCGCCTTGACGTGCTGACGACGACGCTCGACGATCATGCCCTCGTGCATCGTCAGGGTGACGGGCGGCGCCGTGGCCGAACTGGCGAGGGCATCGCTCCAGGTGCTTTCGATGGCACCGGCCTTGAGGCGGGCCAAGGCCCGCCGAATGGCCTCCCGATAGGTCATGGGCCGGATGTGGGGAAAGAGCCGGGCCGCTCGCGGGTCCCGTACCACCACCTCGTTGCGCAACCCTTCGATGAGGGGACGGGCCACCTGAGCCGAAATGGGCGTCATCCAGTGCACCCAGTAGGACGAGAGAGCGGGGGTCAGGACCGGCACCGGCAGGATGAGGCGTCGCAGGCCCCGCTCGGCCGCGTATTGGCGCATCATCTCGGCATACGTCAGGATGTCGGCGCCGCCGATTTCCAGGATTTGGCCGTGGGCTGCCGGTGTCTCGAGCGCGGCCACGAGATAGGCCAGGACATCGCGAATGGCAATGGGTTGGATGCGGGTGTACACCCAGCGGGGGGCGATCATGACCGGCAGGCGTTCGACCAGATGCCGGATCATCTCGAAAGAGAGGCTGCCCGACCCCACGATGATGGCCGCCCGGAATTCGGTGACGGGGATCCCCGTGGAGCGCAACACGGCCCCGGTTTCGTGGCGGGAGCGCAAGTGTCGAGACAGGTCGGCTTCCGGATCGCCCAATCCGCCCAGGTAGATGATGTGCTGCACGCCGGCCGCGCGGGCGGCCACGGCGAAATGGCGCGCGGCCTCACGATCCCGCTCGTAAAAGTCGGGTCCACCGGCCAGGCTGTGCACCAGGTAATAGGCCGTGTGGACGCCCTTGAGGGCCTGCGCCAGAGTATCCGGACGAAAGACATCGGCCTCGACCAACTCGACCTGATGGCTCCAGGAACGGGCGGCCAGCCGTTCGCGCGTGCGGCCCATGGCCCGCACACGTACACCGGCTTCTAACAGGCGCGTAATGAGGCGTCCACCGATATAACCGGTGGCGCCGGTCACCAGAACGAGATGGTTGGCGTTGTCGGGCATGGGAGGAGCCTCAAATCGAAAGGCGGAAATGTTTTGTCCATATTTTGCACATATTTTAGCAAACAACAACGACTCTGTCAAGGCCGGGTGCAGCGCGGGGTGGATGAGGGACAAAACACATCCCCCGGCCCCGATTTGACAGGCTTTTTCGGGCCATGCTATGCTTTTCGGGACAATAGACACCCCCACAACGGCTGTGAACCGGAAGAGTACCTGTCGAAGCGGGATTCCAGAGAGCCGGCGGTAGCTGCGAAGCCGGTATCAGCGCCGACAGCGAATGGACCGGGGAGCCGGGCACCGAACCTCGGCCGCCTAGGCCGGGCAGTAGACTGCCCCGGAAGCGCCACCGTTAGCGGGCGCCGGGTATCGTGGCCTTTGGGCAACCGTACCCGCCGAGGGAGACCGGACCCAAGCCGGTCTAATGAGGGTGGCACCGCGGATGTTCGACATTCGTCCCTCACGTCGTTTCGACGTGGGGGATTTTTTTATTCCTCCGTCATCCGTCGTTTGTCCTCCGTCCTCTCAGGCGGCCGATGTCGGGGACAAAGCCCTCCGTCATCCGTCGTTTGCCCTCCGTCCTCTCAGGCGGCCGATGTCGGGGACGACGGACGAAAACGCTCAACCCCTCCTGCCCCATGTACCATCCCAGCCTTGACGACGTGCGCCGGCTGGCTGCGGCCGGCAACCTCATCCCCATTGTGCGCGTGCTGCCGGCCGACCTGGAGACGCCGGTCACGGTCTATCTCAAGCTGCGCCAGCCAGGCAATGCCTCGTTTTTGCTCGAATCGGTCGAAAAAGGCGAGCAGATGGGTCGTTACTCCTTTATCGGCGTAGACCCACCCCTGAGTTTGCGCCTCCGCGACCACGAGGTGACGCTGAGCAGCGCCAGCGGCGCCGTGCTCGACCGTTTCCACAGCGAAACGCCTCTGGCCGAGCTATCCCGGCTTCTGTGCAGCCGCCGCCCCATCCGTGTGCCCGATCTGCCTGTGTTCATCGGCGGGGCCGTGGGCTTCTGGGGCTACGAGACCGTGCGCTACTTCGAGCGCCTGCCCGCTCCCGCCGATGACGGCCTGGGCCTGCCCGACGCCGTCTTCCTCCTGGCCGATAACCTGGTCATTTTCGACCACGTCAAGCATCGCCTGCTGGTGCTGGCCAACGCCCGGTTGGAGGGCGACCTCACCGCGGCCTATGCCGAGGCCGTGGCCCGCATCGAGGCCATCGTCGCCCGGCTGGCCCAACCGCTGACGCCGCCGACTCTGCCCGACCTGGGCAGCGGCAACGGCTGGAATTCGACCCACAGCCCGGCCGAGTTCGAGGCGATGGTGTTGCGGGCCAAGGAGTACATCGCCGCCGGCGACATCTTCCAGGTCGTGCTCAGCCAGCGCCTGTCCCGCCGCACTCGCGCCGACCCCTTCGCCATTTACCGCGCGCTGCGCATGACGAATCCCAGCCCTTACATGTTCTTTCTCGATCTGCCTGATGGCCTGCGGCTGATCGGCGCCAGCCCGGAAATGCACGTGCGGTTGGAGGGCCGCACAGCCCGGGTACGGCCCATCGCCGGCACCCGGCCGCGCGGGGCCGACCCCGCTGAAGACGCCCGCCTGGCTGAGGAGCTGCTGGCCGATCCCAAGGAACGGGCCGAGCACGTCATGCTCGTGGACCTGGCCCGCAACGACTTGGGCCGCGTCTGTCGCTTCGGCACGGTGCGGGTGCTGTCTCT
>JAOADB010000256.1 GCA_026417535.1 Caldilineales bacterium | reverse complement strand
GGTTCGGGCCACGGGAGGGAAGACCCGGCGGGTCTGGAGCCATGAGCCCCGCAGGCTTCCAGTTGGTAGCCGGTGGCTTGAGCCCCCGGCGTGCTACCGCACCACGATGGTTGCCAGAATCACCCTGTCCTCGCGATGGCCGTCATCGTGCTCGGTGAGCAGGCGGCGCCCCGTCTCGGGTTCATACCAGCCGGCCTGGAGCACATAGGACCCTGTGGGCCGATCGGCCGGCAGCGACAGTCGGTATTCGTCGCGGATGATCTCGCCCGGTTGCCAGGTGGGGGTGGGGCAGGTCCCGTGGCAGGGCGGATTGTCCCATCCCGTCACGTAACGGCCCTCGGCATCGAGGAGCTGCGTAAAAACGGTGTAGGAGACCGGGATCGGCGCTTCGGCCTGCCAGTACAGGGCCAACGAGAGCGTCTCGCCGGGACGTGCGACCGTCGGCGAGAGGTCGTAGCCCAGCAGGCGGATGCCACCCTCGAAACGGCGTTCCAGGCGGGTTTCCGGTGGCCAGGCATCGTACCGAGGCGGCAGAAACACGCGCAGCTCATGGTCAAGGGGGCCGAAATCGGGCACGGTCTTCACCCAGCGATAGTGGCGATAGAGCGTTGCCAGGATCCGCTCACGTTCGCCGTAGAAGAGATGGTCGAGGTCATAGGTGGTCAGGGCGACGATGGGTTGGGGTTGGGCCAGTGCGGCCTGAAGCCGATCGTTGTTGACCACCCGATACCGCTGCGCCTCAGCCGTGGACCAGGTCGGGCGATAGGCGAAAATGGACATTTCGTAACCCGGCAACAACCGCAAGTCGGTTTCGACGACCAGGGGCGTGGCAAAGGTGAGGATGGTGCTGCCGGGCGGGACAAGGCGTTCGATGGAACGGGCAGCCGCGCGCACGACGGCGATATGTGGGCGCGGGGGCCATCGCACCAGCTCGTAATCGAGGACGCGGCGGAATTGCCACCCGGCATGGACGGCCAGGAAGAGGACGACCAACACCACCAGGAGCGGCCGGGTGCGTTCATGCCGCCACAGGCCGGCGCCGAGTTTGACCATCGTCAGACTGCCCAGGACGGCGACCAGGGGCATCTGCAGGCTGTGGTAAAAGCTCATGGTGGTGCGCGGCAGCAGGTGCGCCACGAACAGCGCCAGCACCGTGAGCCCCATGGCGAGTTCCGGGAGATAGGCTTGCAGTAGCGCCCACCGGGAGCGGGCGCGCGCCAGGGCGATGCCGCCGCCGATCAGGCCGATCAGCATCAGAGAGAACGGCATGCCAAAATCGCGCAGGGTATCGTGCAGGCTCTGCAGCCGGACGCGCGGCCAATCTTCCGGGATCATGCGGTCGGTGTGAAAACCGAACACGTCGTAGAGCATGACCTCGCCACCCAAGGCCAGAAAGGGTCCGAACAACAGGCCGCCTGTGACCCCCGTGGTGAGCGCTACCCGCACGAGCGCACGCTTGCGTTGTCGGCTGCTATACACCAGATAGGGCAAAAAGACCGCCCATCCGGCCGCCGCCGACAGCCGCGTCGCCGCCGCCGCCACCATTGCCACCGTCGCCAGGATGTTGCGCCGGTCCTCGCGAGCCGTATCGAGGCTTTGATGGAAAGCCAGGAGCAGCAAGGCCGAGGCCAGCGCGTAGGGCGCCGTGTAGGCCACCGTGTAGGTGGCGGCGACCAAGGTTGTCGTTTGCAACCAGAGGAACAGCACGCCCGCCCACGCGCCCCCGCGGCGCCGGGTCAGCCGATACCCGATGGTCAGGCCCCCAACCGCCAGCAAAAGCGTGGTCAGACGCCCCTGATAGAGCCCCTGGCCCCACACCAGGCGGAACAAGCCGTAAACATAGGGCAACAGGGGCGCCTGGGGATAGGCAAAATCGCGATAGGGAATCTGACCTTCGTAAACCAGCCGGGCCGCCCACAGATACCAGCCCTCATCGAGATTGACCTCGCGATAGACGAACAGGAAGGCCGCCGTGACCAGAAAGCTCACAACGGCGCCGGTGAAGGCCAATTGCCATGCCGAACGTTGCCACCACGGCCGGCTAACGAGGGGCATAAGGGCAGGTCGCGCCTCTCAGACTGTTGAGATAGGCACACAGGGCGATGTAGGCCGGCCGCCAGTACGTGTGGCCGGGCGGGCTGGGGTCCATGATGGACCAGTAGTACTGCTCGGTTTCCGGCGTCCACTCGGAATCGGGCATGTAGATGAGGGACATCAGCCCCACCCAGGGCCAGTTTTGCTGCGCCCACTTGTAGGCCCGCACGAGATAATCGGCCTGGACGAAGGGGTCAATGCCGGCGCCAGCGCCGTGCCAGTAGTAGGGGCTGTCGGGCCGGGGGTCGAAGGTCCAGCCGAATTCGAGGATGACGATCCGCTTGCGGCCGTCGCCGTAGCGCTCCATCAGCCGACGGATGTCCTCGACATGGCGGAAGCTGTACACCCGCAGGCGTTCGGGCGGGCTGGGGTCGCGGTTATACCAGGCCGGATTCGAAGCGATGGCGCCGGGGTCGGTTTCCGGCGGCACGGCATAACCCGCCGCATGGGCGCCCAGCATGTCGAAATAGCCGTCGCTGTTGCCGCCCATGGCCTGGTACATCAGCTCGTAGAACTTCATATCGTACATGGCCTCGGCCTGGTCGGCGGTGGTGGGGGCCATGCCGGCGGTGACGACGATGGCGTTGGGGTCTTCGGCCTTGATGGCCCGATAGGCCTTGCGCAGCAGCAGCGCGTAGCCGGCGGGATCGGGCGGCTTGTTCCCCCATTCGCGGGCCAGGTTCGGTTCGTTCCAGATCTGATAGGCGTGGATGCGGCCGCGATAGCGACGGGCCAGCGCGCCGACGAATTCGGCGAAGTAATCGGCGTTTTCGGGCGGATTCCCGGCCCAGAAGGTCCGGTCGGCTGTGGGGGAGACGCGCACCAAGAGCTTGAGGCCGTGTTGCTCCACCTGGTTCACGATGCGATCCGTGCGCGACCAGTCGAACCGATTGCGGCCGGCACCCTCGATGTCCTGCCAGGCGAACCATTGCTTGACCCAATTGAAGCCGGCATCTCGCATCAGGCCCAGGTCGCGGTCGGCCACTTCGGGCCGCCACCACAGGAAGGCCTGGGCGCCGAAATCGGGCGAGCGCATGGCAACCGGTCCGGACGGTCGCAGGGTGGGGGTGGGCGGTGCCGGCGTCGGCGTGGCCGTCGCGACCACGGCCGTCGGGGTGTCGGTAGCCTGCGCCGCGGGCGGCGGGTCGGCGGTCGGATTCGGCGGGTTATCCGGCACCGCGGTCGGGGGAACGGACGTGGGCGTGGCGATCGGAAGCGGAGGCGTGATGACGATGCTGCCCGGTGTGGGCGTGCTTTGGGCCGCGGCCACCGGCGTTGGCGTCTTCGTCGGCGTGGGGGTAGGCGTGGGTGACGCGGCGCACCCGGCCAGGGTCAGGATGACGAGCGCAACGACCGGCGCCACCAGCATCCGGCCCCGGCGGTGGCGGGGGAGCGGTGAGGAACGAGGCGATAACGTCATGGGTGCTTGCAAGCGTAACGGTCGGGTCAGGCGGTGCTTCTGCTCTGTTGGAGGCCACGGGTTCATTGTTCGTCCCGCTTTGCGTTCGCTGGCGAAGGGAACAGGGCGAACGTGCCAAAGCGGCAAGCAAAGGCGTGAAACGCAGGCCGGTATCCGCAGGCCGACGTTTCACGCCTTTTGCCGACGTCGGACGAACCGACGGGGTTCCGTCGGGGCTATTTCGGCATGTCGCGCAGGGCATCGTAGGCCGGGCGGCCCCAGATGCCCCATTGCGCCAGCTCGGTGCCGGGGTTCGTCAGGTGGAAGTTCAGGTTCCAGAGGAAGGCCGGGCCGACAAAGCCCCAGTTCTTCATCATCTGGTAGAACTCCACCGTCCAGCGGGCCTGCTCTTCGTAGCTATTGTCGTTGGCGTAGCCGTAGTTGGGATGCAGCGCGCCGCCGGCGGCCCATCCGAACTCGGTCGGCCAGATGCGCTTGTTGCCATCGCCATACTTGAGCATGATGTTGCGATAGCCTTCCATGGTCGAACGGGCCGACCAGGAGTGATGGGGGCTATCGCACGGCCCGCGGAAGCTAGTGCCTTTCTGGCGGATGTAATCGCAGGCCTGTTGCCAGGTCAGGCTGGGCGGCACGTTGTAACCGCTGGGATGGGCGCCGATGCCGTCGGAGTAGTTCTTCAGACCGTGCTGGTACATGGCCTCGAGATACTTGAAATCGTCAATGGCGAGGGCACCCACGTCGCCAGCCGGCGTCAGCGCGCCGCTGATGACGTACATCTGCGGACAGGCATTCTTGATGGCGACATAAGCCCGCTTGAGCAGCTCCATGTAGCGGGCCGGGTCCAGGGGCTCGTTGCCCCATTCGTAATGCAGGTTCTGCTCGTTCCAGACCTCGATGGCCTGCACGCGGCCACAGAACTGGCGAGCATAGACGGCCAGGAAGTTGGCGAAGGTCTGCGGATCGGCCGGCGGCCCTTCGACGCTGAGGTCCGTGTTGGCCGGGCGGGCCCATTTCGGAGCCTTCACGATGGAGGCCAGGATGTTGATCCCCTGACCGTGGAAGAAGCTGACCAGGCGTTCCTGTTCGCTCAGGTCAATCTGGCCCGGCGCGCCTTCCACGTACTTCCAGGGGACCTGCCATTTCACCCAGTTGAAGCCCATGCCCTTGATGGCGTTGGCGGCAAAGGCGATGTCGGCGCCGCCGTAGGGTTGGATCTGGATGCCGTAGCCAAAGCCAATGCCGCCGGTCGGCCGCGGAGCTGAGACCGGTGGATTGTTGCCCGGCGAGGGCGCCGGTTGCGCAGCGGCCACCGGCGGCGGGGTGGGGATGTTCTGGGCCACGGCGACCGTCTCCACCGGCCCGACCACGCGCACCCGGTCGGCGATGATCCACACCGGTTTGCCGTCGGCGCTTTCGAGCTGCCACCAGGTCCCGTTCGCGTTCTTGCCGATGATCTTGAGCTGTTGCCCGGCGTTCATGCGACCGGCCAGGGGATAATTCGTGCCGGGTCCCTGGCGCAGATTGGTCGTGTCAATGGCCACGGCCACGGCATAGGGCAGCGGCGTCGGCGTCGGTGTGGCCGTCGGCGTGGGCGTCGCTTCGGGCGTGGGGGTCGGCGTTGGCGTATAGGTGGCCACCGGCACCGGCGTCTCCTGCACCGTCACCGGTTGACCGTCCCGCAGCAAGGCCACCTTGACCTTGTACACGCCGGGTTGTTCGGGCATCGGCAGGTTGACCGGCTCCTGCAGGGCCGTGTGGGTCTGGGCGACCACGGCGCCCTGCTCGTCGGTCACGGTCCATTGCAGACCCAGGGATTGCTCGCGCAGGGCCGGGGGCTGTC
>JAOADB010000255.1 GCA_026417535.1 Caldilineales bacterium | reverse complement strand
AGATGTGTATAAGAGACAGGTGGGAGGCCAGCCCCGATGTGAAGACCTGGGACCTGTACCTGCGCAAGGGCATCAAATTCAACAACGGGGATGAGCTGACTGCGGACGACGTCATCTTCACCTTCAACCAGTGGCTCAACCCCGACATCGGTTCGTCCATGCTCGGTCTGCTCGCCTATTGGGGTGGCCCGCAGAACATCGAGAAGGTGGACGACTACCACATCCGCCTCCACCTCGCCTCGCCCAACATCGGCGTGCCCGAACACCTTTTCCACTATCCGGGCGTCATCCTGCATCGCAGCTTCGAAGGCGACATCATCAAACAGCCCATCGGCACGGGCGCCTTCGAGTTGGTCGAGTACGCCGAGGGCGAGCGCGCGCGCTTCAAGCGCCGCCAGGACTACTGGCAGAAGGGCGAGGACGGTCAGCCGCTGCCCTATCTCGACGAGCTCATCTTCGTCTCCATTGATAAGGATGCCGGCGTGGCGGCGTTGCAATCGGGCCAGGTGGACACCATGTACGACCCCCGGCCCGGTGACTTCCTGGCCCTGAGGGATAACCCCAATCTGGTTGTCCGCTCGGCCAGCACGGCCCAATGTCTGCTTCTGCGCATGCGGGTTGACCTGGAACCCTGGAACGATAACCGTGTCCGCACGGCCCTCAAGTTGTGCCAGGACCGGGCCAAAATCCTGCAGCTGGCCTACTTCGGCGAGGGCGACCTCTCCCTCGATGCCCATGTGGCGCCGGTGCACCCCGAATACTGCCCGCTCCCCATTCCGGAGTATCAGCCTGACCGGGCCAAGGCCCTGCTGGAGGAATGGGCGAAGGAGAAAGGCGTCACCCTGCCGCTCAAGGTCAAACTGGCCACTAAGAACGACCAGAACGAACCCGAAATCGCCCAAGCCCTCAAGGAGCTGTCGCGACCGGCCGGCTTCGAGATCGAGCTCGACATCACCGAACCCGCCGGCTACTGGGACCGGTGGACCGAAGTGGACCTCGGCATCACCTCGTGGACACATCGGCCCCTGGGCACGATGGTCTTGCCCCTGGCCTACACGAAAGAAGCCATCGGCAACTGGAACGAAACCCGCTGGACCGACGATGAGTTCGAAAAACTCCTGCGCCAGGCCGAAGGCACCCTCGATGTGGAAGCCCGCCGACAGATCATGTGCCAAATCGAGACCATCATGCAGGAGCGCGGCCCCATCGGCAACAGCTTCTGGAAGAAGGTGTGGAACATCACCCGCAAGGAATTCCAGAACGTGCGTGCCCATCCCACGGCCTACTACCTGATGAACGACGTTTGGAAGGAGGCCTGAGCGGCGAAGTGGGTGGAGGGAATGTTCCCTTCCCTCCACCCACCCTTACCGACACTATCCCAAATTTCGCCACCGACGAACGGGTCCGCGCCCGAAGGAGTGGTCCATGACTCGATTCCTGTTTCGCAGCGCCGTTTCCACCCTGGTGACGATGTTCCTGGTCTCTATCACCCTGTTCTATTTCGTGGAGGTCGGCAGCGGGGATGTCACGGTCAAAATCCTGGGGATCGAGTCCACAGCCGAACAACGCGCTTCCTACCGCGCGCAGCTGGGGTTGGATGCGCCGGCCTGGCAGCGGTATCTCGACTGGTTGATCGGCAATGACTTTCGGGCCGAAGCCCTTGTCGGCCATCCCCTCGTCACGGTCAAAAACGAAGTAACCGGTGAAAGCGAATGGTGGGCCGATGTGGACGGCACCCTGACTCGCTGGAAGCTGGAAAACGGCCGTCTTGTCGCCCTGATCCGGCGACCCGGCGGCGCTTCGCAAACGGTAGACGCCGATGACGCCTGGCGTCGCGACGAAAACGGCCGCGAGATCTTCTGGGGGGTGGACACGAAAAACAACGCCGTCATGTGGGTACGCGGGGAAGGCGAGACGGTGTGGGTGCGCACCAAGGCCGGCTTCCGCAAAGAGGGCGATGGCCCCCGGCAGTACATCCCCTTGCGCAAGGGGCTGTTGCGAGGCGATGCGGGCCTCTCCCTGCAGACGGGCCGACCGGTGGCGGTGACCCTGTTCCCGCGAGTGCGGAATACGTTCGTGCTGGCCGGCATCGCCTTCCTTGTCGTCATGCCGCTGGCGCTGTTCCTGGGCGTTATCGCCGGCAGCAATGAAGGGCGTCGGCTCGACCGCACCATCTCGGTGGTTGGCCTGACCCTCACGGCTACGCCCGAATTCGTCACCGGCATTTTCCTCATCCTGATTTTCGGCATCTGGCTCAAGGTGGCGCCGGCCGTGGCCGTTTTCATGAGCCCCAATGCCATTTTTGAAGACCCGACCCTGCTGATCCTGCCCGTCCTCACCCTCACGGCGGTCGAGATGGGCTACGTGGCCCGCATGACCCGCGCCAGCATGGTCGAGGTGATGGACAAACCCTACATCCGCACGGCCTTCATCAAGGGCATGCCCTGGCGCCGGGTCATCATCCACCATGCCCTGCGCAACGCCCTCATGGCGCCGATTACCATCATCATGCTCCATGTCAATTGGTTGGTCGGCGGCGTGGTCGTGGTCGAGACGATTTTCGGTTTTCCGGGCATGGGCCGCTACATTTACGAATCGGCCATTTTCGGCGACATCAACGCCGTCGAGGCGGCCGCCATGCTGTTGGTGGCCCTGGCCGTGGTCACGCGGCTGCTGGGCGACCTGGCCTACACCTTCCTCAACCCGCGCATCCGCTACACCTGAACCCGGAGGCGATCATGGCCGTTGCCCAACCCACGCTGGAAACCTTTGCCAAGCCCTCCCGATGGCAGCGCTGGAAGGACGGTCTGAGTCTGGTCTTCGCCTCGCGCGTCGCCACCGTGGGGCTGGGGTTGGTCCTCTTCTGGGTGATTGTGGGCCTGGTCTCGTTGTTCTGGACGCCCTATCCGCCCAACTCCAGCCTCTTCGCCCAGAATCAGCTCCCCAACGGCACGAACTGGCTGGGCACCGACCATCTGGGTCGGGATATCCTCTCGCGGTTGATGGCCGGGACGCAGGTGGTCCTGCTCAAAACCCGCCTGCCCGGTGGCAACCTGGTCATCCCCGGCGGTGTGGCCCTGTGGGGCGTAGCCGCAGCACTGGTTCTGGGTTCCTTCTTGGGTCTCAATGCCGGCTATCGGGGCGGCTGGTGGGACCAGGTCATCATGCAGGTCCTCGATGCCCTAGTGGCCTTTCCGGCCATCGTGCTCTATCTCGTCATCATCACCGCCTTCGAGCAGGGCGACCTGGTCGTCATCTTCGCCATCGCCCTCACCGGCACGCCCGGCATTGCCCGCCTGGTGCGCAGCCTGACCCTCGACATTAAGACCCGCGATTTCATCCGGGCGGCCGAAACTCGCGGCGAAACGGCCTTTTACATCATGTACCGCGAGATTCTGCCCAACGCGCGAGGCCCCTTGCTCGTGGATGCCATGTTGCGCGTGGGCTATGCCATTTTCGCCATCGGCACCCTGGGCTTTTTGGGCCTGGGCTTGCCGCCGCCTGACCCCGATTGGGGCAGCATGGTCAACGACGCCCGGCGCTACATCTTCGTCTTCCCCTGGGGCGTTATCCCGCCGTCGCTGGCCATCGCTTCCCTCGTCGTCGGCCTCAACCTCTTTGCCGACGGCCTGCGTGAAGAGCTCGCCCGTTATCAGAAATAGGAGAGAGGCATGGCGTCGCCCACCGTTGACTGGATCGTCGAAGACCAAACTCCGCGATCAGGCCCTGGCCCCGTATTGAAAGTGGAGAACCTGGCCGTCGCCTACAAGGTGCGCGGGGGTGAGATCGAGGCCGTGCAAGACGCCAGTTTCGAGATCCACCGGGGCGAATCCCACGGCATCGTCGGCGAATCGGGCTGCGGCAAGAGCACGGTGGCCTGGGCCATCGTCAACTTCCTGGGGCCGAACGGTTATGTCAAGCGCGGCTCGATCCAGTTCCTGGGCCAGGAACTCGTGGGCAAAAGCGAAGAGGAGCTGCGCCAACTGCGCGGGGACCAAATCGCCATGGTCTTTCAGGACCCCATGCAGGCCCTGAACCCCTCGTTGCGCATCGGCGACCAGATGGCCGAGGTTCTGACTGTCCATCGCGGCATCAGCAAGGAAGAGGCCGAGGCGCGCTGTCTGCAGATGCTGGAACGGGTCTACATGCCCGACCCGGCCAACGTCCTGCGGCGCTATCCCCATCAGCTTTCGGGTGGCCAGCAACAGCGGGTCGTTATCGCCATGGCCCTGTTGAACAACCCGGCCCTGCTCATCATGGACGAACCGACCACGGCCCTCGATGTCACCGTCGAGGCGGCCGTCCTCGACCTCATCGCCGAGCTGCAGCGCGATTTCGAGACGGCCATCATGTTCATCACCCACAACCTGGGCGTGGTGGCCCGTGTATGCGACAAGGTGGGGGTCATGTACGCCGGAGAGATGGTCGAGCGGGGCACGGTCGAGGAGATTTTCGCCCGGCCACGGCATCCCTACACCCAGGGCCTGCTGCGTTGTGTGCCCCGCCTGGGCACGAACAAGACCGAGAGCATCCTCTACCCCATCCGCGGTCGGGTACCGCCGCCCCATGCCCGGCCCTTCGGCTGCGTCTTTGCGCCCCGCTGCGATTACGCCCGCGAGCGCTGTCTGCACGAGAAGCCCAAATTGCGTCCCCTCCTCAGCGACGGTCGCAGCGCACACGGCACCGAGGTGCGGTGCCATTTCGCCGAGGAGATTGACCCCACCCAATGGCAGCCCTCCCTCGATATGGAGCTGCCCGTGGCGGCGACAACGCCGACAACGACAACGGCTGACGAGCCATTGCTGCGCATCGAGGGCCTGCGCAAGTACTACCGGGTGCCGGGCAATTCACTGCGGGATATCCTCGGCCTCGGCCAAAAACGCTTTGTCAAGGCCGTCGAGGACGTGAGCCTGAGCGTGCCCAAAGGCATCACCCTGGGCATCGTCGGCGAATCGGGCTGCGGCAAGACGACGTTGGTCAAGACCATCATCGGCCTGGAAGAACCCACCGACGGCACGATGCGTTTCCTCGGCTTCGACATCACCAATGGGATTGACAAGCGGGATGTCAGGCTCATCCAGGAACTGCAGATGGTCTTCCAGAACCCCGACGCGACCATGAACCCGGCCTACACCGTGGGCCAGCAGATCGCCCGGCCCATGCTGCGCTTCGGTGTTGTGCCCAAGGAACGGGTGCGGGAAGAGGTCATCCGCCTGCTCAAGGCCATGCGGCTCGACGCCAGCTACTACGACCGCCTGCCGCGGCAGCTCAGCGGCGGCGAGAAGCAGCGCGTGGGCATTGCCCGCGCCTTGGCCAGCCGGCCCGACCTCATCCTCTGCGATGAAC
>JAOADB010000254.1 GCA_026417535.1 Caldilineales bacterium | reverse complement strand
AGATGTGTATAAGAGACAGGGGATAGCCGCTGTTCGTCGTGATGACGATGTCGAAGGCCCCGTCCACGGGTGCCATGGCGTGCTCGCGCACGAAGGCGCAGCCGGCCGCGTGGGCCTGGAGCATGTCGCCGGCAAAAACCCCGGTGATCTGCCGCCGCGTGTTCAGGGTCACGTTGAGCAGGAAGGTCGGCCGCGTGCGCAGGGCCACCTCCCGCATCTCCTCCCAGATGGGATTACCCTCGGTCACGCCCCAGGTGGCCCGCGGATGGGCGATCATGTCCCGGCCGTGGTTCGTGAAGACGCTTTCGGCCCCGGCCAGGGAGGGGAGGATGGCCTTGGGGCCGCCGCTAAAACCGGCGAAGAAGTGGGGTTCGATGAAACCGGTCAGGATTTTGACATCGGCCTCCATGTAGGTGCGGTTGATCCGCACGGGATGGCCGAAGCTCGTCACGCCCAGGCTCACCAGGTTGGCATCGTCGAAGCAGTCGTGTTGCAGGCAGCGGTAGGTCTCGACGATGGCATCGCCCAACATGGCCCGCAGCTCGGCCTCGGTCTGGCGGCGATGGGTACCCAGGCCGTTCAGCAGGGTGATATCACGGCGGCGAACGCCCGCGTGTTCAAGCTCCTCCAGCAGGATGGGCAGGATGCGGTCGTTGGGCGTGGCGCGGGTGATGTCCGTGTGGACGATCACGACCGTATCGCCCGGTTTGACCAGGTCGGCCAGGGGTGGCGCGGCGATGGGCCGGCGGAGCGCCGCGCGCAGCGCCGCCGGCTCATCCTCCAGGCCGGGCACAAAGCGCGGGGCAATGACCTGCGTCTGCGGGGGCAGGTCCACCTCCAGGCCCTGACGACCGTAAGCCAGTCGAACGCGCACGGCCTTTGCTCAGATGGGCTGACTCATTCGGCGCCTAGCGATTTCAAGTAGGCGTAGCTCTTGAGCATGTTGGCGTCGCCGCCGACCTCCAGGGTCGAGTACTCGACATGAGGCGCGTCCTTGAGCACCTCGAAGACGCCCTTGATGTCAATCACGCCATCGCCCAAGGCCACAGGGCCGAAGCCGCAGCCCCACATGGTGCCGCGTTTGGCCTCCCACTCGGCCGGCAGGTCCTTCCAGTGGATATGGTAGATCCGATCCTTGAAGGCCTTCGCCATGGCCACGGGGTCGGCGCCGCCTAGCCAGGAATTGCCCGTGTCCAGGTTGATGCCGACATTGGGCGGGTTCCCCAAGGCGTCTATGATGTCGCCCAGACCGTCAATGGAATCGGTCAGCGGGCCGTGGGGTTCCAGCAGCAGAACAACGCCCAGATCGGCCGCCAGCCGCACCGGTTCGTAGAGCTTGTCCACGATGACCAGCAGCTGCTCTTTGCGGCTGAGCTTGTGGGCCCATTCCGTCTGCGGATGCCCTTCGGTCGTGATGACATGGGCAACGCCCATGCCTGCGGCCAGGCGGATGGCCTTGAGGATTTCGGTGGTGCCGAAGCGGGCGGGCGAGACCGGGTCCAGCAGCGTGGCGTGGGCACAGACGCTGGTGATGGTCAGCCCGTGGCGCTCGAATAGGCGCTTGACATCCAGGGGGTTGTCGTCCAGGCTGACCGTGGCTGCGAAACCGTAATCGCGGCCGAGGGAGCTGCCGGGATGGCTGTCGGTCACGTCGGCGTACTTGAACCCCAGCCCGGCAATCCGCTCGAGCTGATGGTCCAGCGAGGAAAAGGGATCGATCAGGGCAAAGCAGCCCACTTTGATGCTCATGGAAGACTCCTTGTCGCACGCTTGAACGGCTCATCGCGCTACTTCCGTAACCAGTACCCAGTTACCACCTAGAACACCCGATCCACGAACTCGCGGTTGTGCACCTCCACCGGTACCTTCATCAACTCCAGCACCCCGCGGGCCACGTGTTCGGAAAGGCGACGGAACGCCTCCTCGCCCTTGGCCTTGGTCGCCCGCAGCGGGTTGCCGATGACGCCGCTCTCGATGAACTCGTGATGGTCCATGGGGAAGGTGAAGTACTTGTAGCCCTCGAATTCGACATCGGGCATGCCGTCCCGTTTCTCGAAGGACTTGGGCAGATACTCCGGGATGTGCGCTTTCGTGAAGGCGGCCCGCTCCATGCGCACGTAGCGCTCGTTCCAGGCCAAGTCCTGCGAGGTCTCCAGCTCGGACGAGTGCCAGCCGGGCGTCTCCTCCGGCGGATTCTCCATCAAGCCCGCCAGGATGCCGACGTAGTTCTCCATGTAGGGCTTGACAAAGCTGATCAGCGCGCCTGTCTCGTAGCGCAGCTTGCGCAGGATGGGGTCCACCACCTTGACGTTGGAGCCGTGGCCGTTGATGAAGATGAGACGGTTGAACCCGTGGTGGATGAGGCTGCGGCCCACGTCGTAGAGCAGGTTGAGCAGCGTCGTGCTGCGCACGGTGATGGTGCCGCGGCCAGCGCCGGGCGCGTACATGTGCTGGGGCGAGTAGCCCATCCAGATGGGCGGCGTGTGCAGCACGGCGATCATCTCGGCCACGCGTTTGCTCACCTCCACCGCCGTGATCGTATCGGTGTAGAGGGGCAGATGGGGGCCGTGCTGCTCGAAGCTGGCCATGGGCACCAGGATGGTATCCTTGACCTTCAGGTACTCCTGGACGTCCACATAGGTCAGGTTGCCCAGGTCCCAGGACAGGAACTTGGCGCGGAATTCTTCATCACCTGTGGTCAGGTGGGGCAGGTCTTTGTAGTCGCGGTAGTTTTCGGCAATCATAGGGCATCTCTCCTTACCGGATAACGTTCGGCACGGCATCATCGCCGTTTGCCGAACTGGTTATTCCACAAGATGAATCCAGGGCCAGGCGGACTGCACCGCTCTCACCAAACGACTGTCGGCCGTCCACAAATCGGCGTTCAGACGTTGGGCAAGAGCCAGATAGTGAGCATCGTAAGTGGCTTTGAGGTTATGTGTAAAGGCCAAGATCAAGGCCTCGCGATGAAGATCGGGTTCGCCATGGAGTTGAATGGGTAAGGCCATAACCACATTCAGCGTTTTGAAGACGGCCGTCCGGTCCAATTGTCCAACGCGCTCGTAAAGGTAGAGAGCATTGGTGATTTCATAAAGCAGCAACGTCGGCGCCACTAGCCGGTAACCCTGGTTGAGCCACGTCTCCACCAACGAGCGCGGTCTGGGATCGTTGTATGACGTGACCAACCGCACCAGGAAACTGGCGTCAAGACAGACCAAGTTGTTGGGCATCGCGCTCCTCTCGGCTCATCCGCAGGATCTCGGCCGGGGACATCAACTCGCGAGCCTCTACGGTTGCCCGAAGATGGGCGTACGCGTCCTCCAGCAATTGCTTCCAGTCTGGTGCGACCATTTGTTGCAGCATCTGGTCATATCGGGCAAATGGGAGGATCACCGCCACGGGCTGACCGGCTCGTTTCACGACAATAGCTTCATCGTTTTGAACCACCTGTTGGAGCAGCTCACCGAAATGAGTGCGGGCCTCGGTGGCTGTAACCGCTCTGGCTTTCATGGCATTGACACCTCTTGAGCGATTGTGATTGATTACAAGCTCACCCTACGCAGAATGCATCCGTTCCGGGTTCGACCGGATGCTTCCAATACGCCGGTTTGAACCCTTTCACCTCCTTGAGCCCTCCCTCCCCTGGCCTGCGGCCGGGAAAAGGGAAGGGGCAGAGGAGGGGGTGCTTCGTGGCGGATAGACCTCGACTCAAGCCTCCGAGCGAACCCACGAGGTGACCGTCATAGTCATTTCATCGTCCCAAATAGCCGAACTCGTCCGGATCGCCGAATGCGTAAGGTCAGTGACGAGGATACCATGCCCGGGCCAGCGAATGCAAGAGGAGCCGGCAAAGGAAAGGAGGCGACGCCAAAAACCACTCACTTGATCGAAATCATGTCCGGGACGTTCGCCGTGACGGAAATCCGTTCGTGGCCTGAGCGGCTACCGCTGATGACAGGTCAGCCTTCTTTCCGGTCGAGTTGTGCCATCAAATCAATGAACAGCTCGGCCACTTCGACGCCGAAGGCCGGGTCGTTCACGTGGCGGTCGAAGGTCAGGACCGGGATATCGGGCCGGATCTCGCGGCGGACGACCTCCAGGAAGGCCGCGTCGGCCTCCGGGTCCCAGAAGACGCCGCCGGGATGGTTGGGGATGGACAGCCCCTGGGTGGGCACGGCGATGAGGACCGGGCCGCGAGCCAGGTTGAGCCGTTCGGCGAAGATGTGGCCCAGGGCGATCATCTCGTCCTTGCTGGCCCGCACGAGGGTGTATTCGGGATTGTGGTCGTACACCGGCCGTCCTTGCAGGGCCGGCGGGATCGTGCCGGCGTGGAACACGCAAAAGTCAATGCAACCCGGCACGACCACCTGCGGCAGACCCGCCAGCCCCACCCGCTTGAGCCGATCGGGGCCGCCGTCGTGGATGCCGCCCGTCATGGGGTCGTAGATTTCGTTCGTGGTGTAGTCAATCACGCCGACGAAATAGCCTGCCTCGGCCAGCTCCTCCATGGCCGGGCCGCCCACGCCGTTGGAAGGGAAGAGGACCGCTTCGTCGGCGGCCTGCGCCAGCCGCTCCTTCAGCGCCATCACGGCCTTGGTCGTGTTGCCGAGCATGGTGACGGCCACGTAACGATCGCCGGGCTTGGGCGGCGGCAACACGTGCCCGTATTCCACCAGCCCCTTGAGGGCGGCAGCCACGTTGTCGAAGACGGTCGTGGCGATGGGATTCAAGCCCAGGATATCCACGACCGAATGAACGACCATGATATCGCTGGTGCCGACGAGGGGATCGAAGTAGTGCTTGCCGGAGGCGATGGGCGAGACGAGCACCTTGGGCACGCCCAGAGGAAGCTGCATCATCGTCGCCGCGCCCATGACGGCTCCTTCGGCGCCGCCCATGCTGACAACGCCGGCCACCAACCCCTCGGCATAGCGGCGCCGCACCAGGGCCTTCAGCGCCTCGCGCATCCCGGCCACGGCCTTGCCGCGACTGCCAGCCCCGCGCAGCTGCTCGATGGTAAACCCGCCGTAGGTTGCCGCCTCGCCGCGGCCGATGTCGCGACCCGGCCGCAGGCTGATGCCCACGGGTTCGCCGAGAATACCCGAATCCACCACGGTCGTGGGTACCCCTAGCGCCTCCAATCGGTCGCGCAGATAGGCGATCTCGGCGCCTTTCGTGTCGAGGGTGCCGATGATGTGAACGGTAGCGGTCATGTTCTCCCTCCCGTCGGCCGGTCGGCCGCGGGCGGCAGGGTAGTCTCGGCCCGACGCCCGCGGCACGTTCCCGGAAGCGGTCATTTGATCAACGGCAGCAGGGTCTCGGCGCAGATGCGCACCTGGTCCGAGTAGAACTCCTCGGT
>JAOADB010000253.1 GCA_026417535.1 Caldilineales bacterium | reverse complement strand
ACCCAGTACCCCCAATCACAACAGCGCTTTCGCGGCGGCGACGACGGCGGCGGCAGTGAGACCGAACTTCTCGTAAATGACTTGATAGGGCGCGGACGCGCCGAAACGCTCGATGCCGATGACGCGGTCGGCGTAACGTTCCCAACCGAAGGGACTGGCTGCCTCAATGGCCACGGCGGGCAGGTCGGGCGGCAGCACTTCACGGCGATAGGCTTCGGGTTGGGCCTCGAACAGTTCCCAACAGGGCAGGCTGACCACACGGGCCGGGATACCTTCGGCCGCCAGCAGATGCTGGGCCTCCAGGGCAATCGCCACCTCCGAACCGGTGCCGATCAGGACGACGGCCGGCGCAGCGGCGGGCGGGTCGGCTAGGACATAGCCCCCACGCCGCAGCCCGCGGGCCTGGGCGGGCGTGGTGACGGTGGGCACGTTCTGGCGGGTCAGCACCAGCGCCGTCGGGCCGTGGCGCCGTTCCAGGGCCACCAACCAGGCTTGGGCGGTCTCGTTGCCGTCGGCCGGGCGGATCACGTGGAGATTGGGCATGGCCCGCAGCCCGGGTAACTGCTCGATGGGCTGATGGGTGGGGCCGTCCTCGCCCAGACCGATGCTGTCGTGGGTGAAGACGTAGATGACCCGCACCCCCATCATGGCGGCCAGGCGGATGCTGGGCCGCATGTAATCGCTGAAGACAAGGAAGGTACCGCCGTAGGGGATGAGACCGCCGTGCAAGGCCATACCGTTGAGGATGGCGCCCATGCCGTGCTCACGGACGCCAAAGCGCAGATAGCGACCGTCGAACTGACCGGCCTGCACGTCTTTGACGCCCTTGAGATCGGTCTTGTTCGAGGGGGTCAGGTCGGCCGAGCCGCCGATCAGCTCGGGCACCCGCGGGGCCAGGGCATTGAGAACGACGCCGGATGTCACGCGCGTGGCCTGTTTGACTTCGGGACCGAAGGTCGGCAGCGCCGCCTCCAGGTCGGGGGGCAGCTCACCGGCCAGAACGCGGTCGAGCTGGGCGGCTTCGTCGGGATACGCGCGGCGATAGGCGGCCAGCCGGGCCTCCCATTCGGCCTGGGCGGCCGCGCCGCGGCTCAGGGCCTGGCGATAGAAGGCGAGGACATCATCGGGGATGTAGAACCACGGCTCCTGGGGCCAGCCCAGATTGGCCTTGGCCGCGGCCAGCTCGGCCTCGCCCAACGGTTCGCCGTGGGCCTGGGCCGTGTCCTGACGCGTGGGCGCGCCGTAGCCGATGTGGGTGCGGCAGAGAATGAGGGTGGGTCGTTCGGTCTGGCGGCGGGCCGCGGCGAGGGCCCGGGCCACGGCCACACGGTCATGGCCGTCCACGGCGATGGTGTCCCAACCGTAGGCCCGGAAGCGGGCGGCGCGGTCCTCGGTGAAGGCCAGGTCGGTCGAACCGTCAATGCTGATGCGGTTGTCGTCGTACAACCAGATGAGTTTGCCGAGACGCCAATGGCCGGCCAGCGAAGCCGCCTCGGAGGCCACGCCCTCCATCAGGTCGCCGTCGGAGACGAGGGCGTAGGTGTAATGGTCCACGATGGTATAACCGGGGCGATTGTACCGGGCGGCCAGCAGGGCTTCGGCCAGGGCCATCCCCACGGACATGCCCGCGCCCTGGCCGAGGGGGCCGGTGGTCGTCTCGACGCCCGGCGCATGGCCGTATTCGGGGTGGCCGGGCGTTTTGCTGCCCCACTGGCGGAAGTTTTTGATCTCGTCCAGCGAGAGGTCGTAGCCGGTGAGGTGCAGCAGGGCGTAGAGGAGCATGGAACCATGACCGGCGCTGAGGACAAAACGGTCGCGGTTGAACCAGGTGGGATCGGCGGGATTGTGGCGCAGGAACTGCGTCCACAGCACAAAGGCGACATCGGCCATGCCCATGGGCATACCGGGATGCCCACTCTTGGCCTTTTGCACGGCATCAGCTGCCAAAAAGCGGATGGTGTTGACGGCGCGATTGGCCAGGTCGTCGGTAAGGGTTTCGGGAGCGAAGGGAAGTTCGTTGACGGCAATCATGGGAGTACCTCGACCACAGGCTGGGATGTGAGGGTTTGCACAAGCAAGGCTTCATGGTAGCCCAAAGCGGCCGAATTGACAATCCGGCCCGCAGGATTATAATGACCGAACGTAACTACTCAGCCCACTGCCCTCCTTTCCGGATGGGTCGTTCCTTCCCGCCATCGGCCGTTTGCCAGGACGAAGGACGAGAGACGTAGTGCAGGATGCCATCTTGCGCGGCATCCTCCGTCTGCCAGGGAGGGACCCTGTTGGAATCTGAGCCATCATCGCCATCAGCCTGAGTCGTTACGACCGAACGAGAGACGATGAAACGACCATCGTCCATCTCCGTTTGACAACGCCATAGGGGGGGCTCGGTGAGGCCGGGCTGAGAGGAGAACCGTTTCGTTCTCGACCCCTTGAACCTGATCCGGGTAATGCCGGCGCAGGGACCGTTCGCTTTTTTCGTCTTTCACCCTCTGTCGCCCGGCAGAGGGTGTTTTTTTGCCCAAAGGAGTTGCACGATGTCCGCACCGCTGTTTACCGACGATGCCGCCGTTTTGCTGCAGGATTTGCGCCGCGAGTTGCAGCCACTCTTGCAGCGCATCACCACCCATCGCTATCTCGACGCCCTGGAGGCCGGCAAGGTGCCGCCGGAATCCTTCAAGGTGTTGGCCTCACAACAGTACCATATCGTCTCGCAGGGCCTGCAGAACATCGCCCTGTTGCTGGCGCGCTATGGGCATCAGCCTAGCCGGAAGAAACTCAACGACTTCCTCCAGGCCGAGTTTGCCGTGCGCGAGGCCGTGCTGACCTTTGCCCAGGCCCTCGGCCTGAGCGAAGCGGACCTGCAGGCGGCGCCCGTGCTGGCCGAGGCGATGATGTTCAGCTACTACGAGACGTTTATGTGTCTGTACGGCACCGACGCAGACCTGATCACGGCGTTCTATTTCGACGCCCAGGTGTGGATCGCCAACGCTTTGCGGGTCAGCCGGGCCTTGCAGAACCGCTATGGCTTCAGCCGCGAGGCCGTCCAGTTTTTCGAGATGTACGCCAACTACCAGCCGCGGGACGAAGAGGTCGTACCGTTCATCCAGGCCGCGCTGGAGCGGGGCACCTCGTTGGGCGACTGCCCCGGCTGCAAGCCCGACGAGATCAACCTGCAGCTGGCGCTCAACCGGGGCGTGACCGCGCAGCAAATCCGCCAATCCACCCGGCTGCTGTTGGAATACGAGTGGCACTTTTGGGAGGCCATGGCCCAGGCTGCCGGCGTTTGAGGCGCGCCCACGTGGGCGGCAGTGGCAGTCCGGCTGAGGCTTCCGTTCCCGCCAGCGGCCCAAACGCAGGACGGAGGACGAACGCGGGGAATGCTCCTCTTCTCGTCCTTCGTCCTGCGTCGTCCGTCTCGTGCATCGGCCCGAGCGATGACTCCCCTCGCTCAGAAGAGCCGCGACAGCAGCGCGCCCAACAGGCCAATGGTGCCGGTCGAAGCGGTGAGCGCGGCGAAAATGATGGAGACGATGCTCATCAGCTTGATGAGGATGTTGAGGGAGGGGCCGCTGGTATCCTTGAAGGGGTCGCCCACCGTGTCGCCGACGACGGTCGCTTTGTGCGCTTCGGAGCCTTTGCCGCCGTAAGCGCCCTGTTCGATGTACTTTTTGGCGTTGTCCCAGGCGCCGCCGGCGTTGCTCATCATCACGGCCAGGACAAAACCGGTGGCCAGCGCGCCCGAAAGCAAGCCCACCACACCGGGAGCGCCGAACAAGACGCCGGTGAGCACCGGAATCACAATGGCCAGCAGCGAAGGGAGCAGCATCTCCCGTTGGGCGCTGGCGGTGGAAATGTACACACACCGCGCGTAATCCGGCCGGGCTTGCCCCTCGAGCAGTCCCTTGATCTCGCGGAACTGACGGCGCACCTCCTGCACCATGGCGGCGGCCGCCCGTCCCACGGCGTTCATGGTCATGGAGGCGAAGAAAAACACCGTCATGGCGCCGATGAACAACCCGGTGATCAGCGACGGGTTGAGCAGGGTCAGGTCGTAATAGGTCACGATGTCGCGCACCGTGGCACTGACCAGATCGACCGATTGCCCGGCGACCGCGATGGTTTTCTGGCCAAGGAGATGGTAAAGGCTGAAACGGACCTGGTCGATGTAGGTCGCCAGCAGGGCCAGGGCCGTCAGCGCGGCCGAACCGATGGCAAAGCCCTTGCCCATGGCGGCGGTCGTGTTGCCCACGGCATCGAGTTCATCGGTACGCGCCCGCACCTCTTTGGGCAACCCGCTCATCTCGGCATTGCCGCCGGCATTGTCGGCGATGGGTCCGTAGGCATCGGTGGCCAGAGTGATGCCCAACGTGGACAACATGCCCACCGCCGCCAGGCTGATGCCGTACAAGCCGAGCAGGGTGTTGTTCATGCCTCCCGCCAGGGCAAAACTCAGGAGCAGCCCCAGGCCGATGGTCACCACCGGCACTGCGGTGGACTCCATCCCCACGGCAAAGCCCTGGATGATCACGGTGGCCGGACCGGTTTCCGCCTGAGAGGCGATGCTTTTCGTGGGACGATGGACGCTGGAGGTGAAATACTCGGTGGAGTAGCCGATGATGACGCCGATGGCAATGCCAAGGACCACGGTCAACCACAAGCCCAAGGCATTTTCCGGCACGATGAGATAGCACAAAGGCAACGCCAGCGCGGCCACACCCAACGCGGTCACGTTGATGCCCCGGTCGAGGGCATGGATCACCTGCCCCATCTCGGCGCCTTCTTTGGTGCGCACAAAGGCCATGCCCACCACGGCCATCAGCGCGCCCAGGCCGGCCACGGCCAGCGGCAATACGACGTAGTTCAACTGAGTGGCCAGGCCGGCAGCCATGGTGGCCGAGGCGCCCAGCGTCATGGCCGCCACCAGCGAACCGACGTAGGACTCGTACAGGTCGGCGCCCATGCCCGCCACATCGCCCACGTTGTCGCCCACGTTGTCGGCAATGGTGGCCGGATTGCGGGGATCGTCTTCGGGGATGTTGGCTTCGACCTTGCCGACGAGGTCGGCGCCCACATCGGCGGCCTTGGTGTAGATACCGCCGCCGACCCGCGCGAACAGGGCCATGGTGCTGGCGCCAAAAGAACCGCCCAGGATAACGGCCGCCACCTGGGTCAATTTGTCATCGGTTCCCCAAGCCCGGTCGGGAACCAGATAGTACAGGAGCAAAAAAACGACCACCACGTTGAGCAACGCCAGCCCAACGACACTCAAACCCATGACGGCGCCGCCGCGAAAGGCCACCTGCAGGCCGTCGTTGAGACTGATGCGCGCGGCCTGGGCCGTGCGGGCACTGGCATGCGTGGCCATGCGCATCCCGATATACCCTGTCAGCGCCGAACTGAACCCCCCCAACAGGAAAACGAAAGGCACATACACGCTCAGCAATCCTGCCCAGGCCAGCCCTAGGACTGTCTCTTATACACATCT
>JAOADB010000025.1 GCA_026417535.1 Caldilineales bacterium | reverse complement strand
TCTCCGAGCAGGCCGCCCGGCTGCGGGACCGGTTCGGCTTCCGGCTCGTGCTCACCTGCTGGGAGAACATCCCGTTCCTCCACGACGACGAGCCGATGGATCCGGTTGCGGGTCATAAGGGTGATGGCCTCGCTGAGTCGGGTGGCCGGGGTACAGGTGATGACCTCATGGGTGAGGATGTCGGCGGCGGTCAGCGCGGCCAGCTGTTCGGGGGTGCGCCCCAGGCGGGCCATGACCAGGTCGGTCTGCGAGACGATGCCGGTCAGGAAGCCTTCGTGGTCCACGACGATGACGGCGCTGATGCGGTTGGCCAGCAGGCGATGGGCGATCTCGGCCACCGAGGTGTCAGGGTGGCAGGAGATGACGCCGTGATGCATGACATCGGCCACAGTGCTTTCATCGGTCAGGGCCACGGGCGCCGGTTTGGGCGGCACCAGCTTCGAAGGCCGCGGGGGCGTGGGTTCGTAGACCTCGGCCAGGCTAGGCATCGTACCGCTCTCTTCGGCCATCGTGGGCATCTCCAGGCCGTAGTTGATGATATCGGTCTGGCTGAGGATGCCGATCGGCCACAGCTTACCCCGGCGTTCATCCACCACGACCAGGCGATGGATGCGGTTGCGGGTCATGAGGGTGATGGCCTCCGAGACCTTCGTCTGCGGGGTGCAGGTGATCAGGCGGCGGGTCATGATGTCGGCCGCGGTGAGACGGGCCATCTGTTCAGGCGTGTTGCCCTGGCGGGCCAGGACGATATCGGTCTGCGAGACGATGCCGATGGCGTAACCGTCCTCGTCCACGACGACGATGGCGTGGATGCGGTAGCTGGCCATGCGCCGCGCCACTTCGTTGACCGGAGTGTTGGCGCTGACGGTGATGACGCCGTAGTGCATCAGCTCGCGCACGGTCATCGCATCGAAAGGCGTGGACGGCAATGCCTCCGGTTCGGGCAGGCGGCGCAAAGGCGCCCGGAAGAAATCGCGGCGCACGGTGGGTACAGGCGCATGCGGCACGACCTTCTCCGGTTCGGCCGCGCTGACGCCCAAACCGGTGGTCGGCGCGCCGACCAGGATGGCCATGTTGCCATAGGGGTGCTTGTTCTCGTACATGAGCTGATGGGACAGCGGCAGCTCGTCCCAAGGGAAGGTGCGGGAGAGACAGGGGTCCACCAGCCCGGCGATGACCAGGTCGTTGAAGCCCTTGGCCTGTTCATCGTTGGCGAAATGAGAGCCTTGCAGCCGCTTCTGGCGCATCCACAGATAGCGCAGGTCCACGGTGGCGTTGTAACCGGTGGTGCCGGCGCAGATGACGACCATGCCGCCCGTATCGCAGACGAAAATGGAGGTGGGTATGGTGTCTTCGCCGGGGTGTTCGAAGACGATGCGCGGGTTCTTGCGCTCACCCAGAATGTCCCAGATGGCCTTGCCGAACTTGCGCACCCCCTTCAGCCACTCGGCATAACCGACGGTGTCTTTCCAGTGGGGGAGCATGCCCCAATGGTTGAAGTTTTTGCGGTTGATGCAGCCCACGGCGCCCAAGCTCATGCAGTACTCGAACTTGTCGTCGGAGCTGACCACGGCGATGGCTTTGGCGCCGGCCGCCCGGCAAATCTGGATGGCCATCGAACCCAGGCCGCCGGCCCCACCCCACACGAGCACCACATCGCCCTCCCGGAGCGAATGCTCGCCCCAGCCGTAGAGCATCCGATAGGCTGTGGCCCCCACGAGCATGTAGGCCGCCGCCTGCTCCCAGGTCAGATGCCGGGGCTTGGGCAAACACTGATGGTCCTGCACCTTGGTGAACTGGGCGAAACTCCCCCAATTCGTTTCATAGCCCCAGATGCGAAACGACGGGTCGTACATGGGGTCGTTGCCGGCCTTGACCCAAGGCGATTCCTGGTTCCAGATCCCACAGTGGATGACGACCTCGTCGCCGACCTTGAGGTTCTTGACCTTTTTGCCGACCTTGTACACGATGCCACTGGCATCGCTGCCGCCGATATGGAAATTCTCCGGCTCCCCGGCCTTCTGGCGGGCTTCGATGACGTTGATCGGCACCCCCAAACCGGCCCACACGTTGTTGTAATTGACCCCGGCTGCCATCACATAGACCAGCACCTCGTCGTCGGCAATGTCGGGGACGTCAATCACCTCGACCTGGAAGGCCTTCATCGGTTCGCCGAAGCGCTCGGGACGGATCAGCCAGGCATACATCTGCTTGGGCACATATCCCAACGGAGGTTGCTCGCCGATGGGATAAAGGTCCTTGTATTCCGACGAGATGGCTTGTGACATGGTGCACGCTCCTGCAATAAAGAAACGGAAAACCAGAAAAAGCGGGTCTCCGACCCTGTCCAGCCTTGTCAATGCCTCATTGCCGATGGCCGCCGTCTTGGGACCGGCCGGCGGTCGGTTTATGACGCATTGTGTCATAAGTGGGGCATGATTGCAAATCGGCCAGGGGGTGAGAAGGGTGCGTCGGCCATGCGAGCGGCCGATGGCGGAAGGAGAAAACCCATCGGAACATAAGACAGTGGGCTGAGGAGTGACTTTTCGGGTATAATGGAACCAGGACAGAGGCGTCGCGGCGGCGTCTCTGTTGTTGTATTCCTGTTGCTGGTTCCGTCCGGGTGTTTTGCCATGCCGAATTACGTCTCTCCCACCATTGAGCAGCTCCTCCAGCGGCTTGACTATCTCTCGCCCTCCGAGCGGGATCTCGTTCGCCGCGCCTACGAGGTGGCCGAGGTCCAGCATCGCGGGCAAACGCGCAGTTCGGGCGAGCCTTACATCACCCATCCCTTGGCTGTGGCCGACATCCTGTGCGACCTGCACGCCGACGCCGAAACCCTGGCCGCCGGCCTGCTGCACGACGTCGTCGAGGATACCGGCTATCCTCCGGAGAAAATCGAAGAGGAGTTCGGCCGCAAGGTGCGCGACCTGGTCATGGGGGTGACCAAACTCTCTAAACAGACCCGCTACGAGCTCGAATCCACCGATAACCACAACGGCGATGCGCCCGCTAGGGGCGAAGGCCCGTCCTGGCAAGAGGAATGGGCCGAGAACATGCGCCAGCTCTTCCTGAGCTCCGGCGAACACCCCCTCATCCTGGTCATCAAGCTGGCGGACCGGCTCCACAACATGCGCACCCTCGACGCCATCCGCAACGAGGACAAGCGTCGGCGCATCGCCCGGGAGACGCTGGAGATCTTCGCGCCCGTGGCGAACCGACTGGGCATCTGGCAGATCAAGTGGGAGCTGGAGGACCTCTCCTTCCGCTATCTGCAGCCCATCATCTACCAACAGCTGCGCGACAAGATCAACCAGCGTCGCGCCCAGCGCGAGCGCTTCATCCGCCAGGTCGAAGAACAAATTCGCGCCGACCTGGCCGCCGCCGGCATCCGCGCCGACGTGAGCGGACGGCCCAAGCACATCTACAGCATCTGGCGCAAGATGCAGAAGAAGGGCATCCCCTTCGAAGAGGTGTACGACGTGCACGGCTTCCGCGTCATCGTGGACACTGTGCCCGAGTGCTACGTGGTGCTCGGCATCATCCACAAGCGCTGGCCGCCCATCCCCGGCGAGTTCGATGACTACATCGCCCGCCCCAAGGACAACGGCTACCAGTCGCTGCACACGGCCGTATCGGGACCGGGTGGACAGGCCATGGAGGTCCAGATCCGCACCTGGGAGATGCACGAGCTGGCCGAGCAGGGCGTGGCCGCGCACTGGCGCTATAAGGAGGACGGTCGCAAGTTCGACGAGGCTTTTGCCAACAAGGTGGCCTGGTTACGGGCGCTGCAGAGCTATCAGGAAGAGGCCAGCGATGCCTCCGAGATGCTGGAGAACATGCGCAGCGACCTCTTCAGCGACCGCGTCTACGTCTTCACCCCCAAGGGCGACCTGAAAAGCCTGCCCGCCGGCTCGACACCGATTGACTTTGCCTACGCCATCCACACCGAGGTCGGCCATCGCTGTCGCGGGGCGCGCGTCAACGGCAAGATGGTGCGGTTGGACTATCAACTCAAGAACCGCGACCGGGTGGAAATCATCACGGCCAAGAAGGGCGGCCCCAGCCGCGACTGGTTGAACGAACACCTGGGCTATGTCCGCACCTCGCGCGCCCGCTCGAAGATCAAACAGTGGTTCCGTAAGCAAGACCGCGAGCAGAACATCCAGGCCGGCCGCCAGATCCTCGACCGGCTGATCAAGCAGCTCTACCTGCGTTCGGTCAGCTACGACGAGGCCGCTCGCGCCTTCGGCTACGACAACGTGGATGACTTTTTCGCCGCCATCGGCTACGGCGACATCACCAGCGACCGGCTCTCGGGCAAACTCATCACCCTGCAGCCGCGCGACAAAGGCGGCGAAAAGGCCGAAGACCTGGGGCTGCCCGAAGTGGCCACGCCGGGCGCCACCGAACTGGTCACCGTCCACGGCGTGAACGGCCTGTTGACGCGGCTGGCCCAATGTTGCAACCCTCTGCCCGGCGAGGATGTCGTCGGCTACGTCACGCGCGGGCGTGGGGTTACCGTGCATCGCGCCGACTGTCCCAACATCGTCAACCGCGCCGAACCGGAACGGCTGATCCAGGCCAGCTGGGGCGCCGAAACGCCCACCTATCCCGTGCCCATCGTCGTGCGGGCTTGGAATCGCACCGGCCTTCTGCGCGATATCACGGCCATCGTCGCCGCCGAGGGTATCAACATCAGCTCGACCACAACCAACACGAATCCCAAAAGCCCCTTTGCCGTGATGATGCTCACCCTGAACGTCAAGGACGCGCAGCAACTGACCAGGGTGATGGACCGCATCGAAAGGGTGCCCAATGTCATCTCGGTGGAGCGCTATCGGGTCGAGGCGGTGCGGGAGACGGGGAAGGTGAAGCGGAAAAGGGTCGCCGTAGCGGGATAGGGGATAACCGATAAACGAAAGGCAGACGTGGAGAGTCGCCCTTGCCGTGCTATAATGGCAGGCATTGCGCCGTTGCGTTCCTCTCCCTGCCCATGAGCACCGCCATCTACCTCCCCCTGATCACCCGTGTCGCCGCCGAGTTCGGGCTGGATAAGCACGTCCTCGCCGAACAGGCCTGGCGCGAATCGCAGTGGGACCCGTTAGCGGTCAATGACCAACGGCATCTCGGCATCATGTTGGTCCCTCCGGCCGTATGGGCCGAGTGGGCGCCCAAACTGCAGGTGTTCGACCCCTTTGACCCGGAAAGCAACCTGCGGGTGGCGGCGGCCTACCTGCAAGACCTGCGCCGCCGGCTGGCGACCCGGCTCAACCTGCGCGGAGACCATTGGCTGCTCGTGGCCTATCGGTTGGGCTTCGAGGCCCTGCGCGAATGGGTGGCCGCCGGCAAACGTTGGGAAGACCTCCCTGCCGATGTGCAGGACTACGCCCTGAGCATCCTCCTTGGCGCCGAAGCCCGCGCCCTCGCCACCGCCGAACCCGTCGCGGGATGAGGACTTGGCCTCTTTAGAGGGCGTTTGGAACATAGTATTGTTATCCCACCAAGAACACCAAGAATGATTTTTTAAAGAAATAGAAGATTCTATCAATCTTTTTGGCAAATAATTGGCAAAAATGAGATATAATGCACTGCTTTTCATCGAAATTGTTCGATGAAAACGTTCGGGGATTCCGGGTTGTCCCACAACCTTACGCCGGATGGGTCTTCCCTTCCCGCCAGCGGCCGCTCGCTAGGACGACGGACGAAGAAAAACGGAATTTTCATCTCACCAGGCCGGCGTCGGCAAACCGAAGCGGCTAAGCACGGCCGCAATCTCGGCGCGCGTGGGCATGTTGTGGCCCGTCCCGCGCTTCTGCACCTTGGCCGCGCCCGTAGCGTTCGCCACCGTGGCCAGGGTCGGCAGGTCCACCCCTCGCAAATAGCCCCAGATGACCGTGGCGGCCAGGCTGTCGCCGGCGCCAGTGGCATCCACCGCCGCCACCGGGAAGCCCGGCGACAGAGCCAAATCCTTCCGGGTGACGATCAAACAGCCTGCTGGCCCGCGCTTGATCACGGCCCAGCGGCAGCCCAGCGCCAGCAACCCCTGTGCGGCCTCCAGCCCGTCGGCATGGCCGGTAAGCCGCTGCGCCTCTTCCTCGTTGGCGAGCACCACCGTGGCCAGGGCCGCGGCCTGCCGGTGCCAGGCGTTGTCGAGGGCCGGATTGCCGGGGCCGGGGTCGAAAAAGGTGGGGACGCCCGCTGCGGCGGCCAACTCCAGGGCCTCCAGGGCCATCGCCACCACGCCCTCGTGCTCGGCCCAACCGTCGGTGAATAGGGCCCGGGCTTTGGGAATGCGCTCGCGCCAGGCAGACGGCAACGTGTGCAACACGAGATGACCGGGATAGCCTAGATAGGCCGGTTCGGTGGCTTCGTCCACAAGGACGCCCGCGACCGGGGTGCGCGTTTCGGGAAAGGCCGCCAGGTGGGCGATGTCCACACCCTCCCGACTCAGCCCTTCGCGCACGACGAGACCGAAATGGTCATAGCCGACCTCGCCCAGGCCAACCACCGGGAGACCCAAGCGCGCCGCCATGATGGCCACATTGCAGGCCCCGCCCGGACCCAGCTCGATATAGCTCACCTTGGGCAGGTCCTTGGCAGCAATGGGAAAACGGGCGATCCGGAGGCTCAGGTCGGCGATGAGGTCGTTCAGGATGAGGACGGCCATGAGGAGTCACTCTCCATCCCAAAACGTTGGCGGGCAAGGTCAAGGACGCAGGCCACCACCTGTTCGATGCTCTTGCCGTCCGTATCGAGGATGACGGCGTCGGCGGCAGGCTGTAAGGGCGAAGCGGCGCGGCGGCTATCCACGGCATCGCGGGCACGAATGCCCGCCAGAATGGCCTCGTAATCGGCGGATTGACCTCGAGCCAACAGCTCGCGATAACGGCGCCGGGCGCGTTCGGCAGCCGAGGCATCGAGATAAACCTTCAGCGGCGCCGTCGGCAGCACCACCGTGCCGATGTCGCGGCCCACCATGACCACCCGGCCCGCCGCAGCGATCCGCTGCTGCTCGCGCACCAGGATGGCGCGCACTTCGGGATAGGCGCTGACCTGCGAGACGTGGGCATCCACAGCGGGGCTGCGCAAGGCCCAGGTCACGTCTTCGCCGTCCACCAGCACCGTGTACTGCCGGCCGTCACCCACCTCATCCCGGCGGATGGCGATGTCGAGCCGGCGGGTCAGGGCCACCATGGCCGCCTCGTCTGACGCCGGTATCCCGCGGGCCAGGGCCGCCTGGGTCACGGCCCGGTACATGGCGCCGGTATCCACGTAGAGAAAGCCCAACGCGCGCGCCACGGCCTCGCCCACGGTGCTCTTGCCCGAAGCCGCCGGGCCGTCAATGGCAATGACCCACTCGGGCGTTGTCATCGTCAACCCTCCTTGATGGCGGCAACGGCCCGTTCCTGCCGGGCCGTGAGGCGGCGCCAGCGTCCCGGTGCCAGATCGCCGATGTGTAACGAAGCGATGCGCACCCGGATCAGCCGTCGCACTTCCAACCCCACGGCCTCGCACATCCGCCGGATCTGGCGTTTGCGGCCTTCGTGAATGACGAATGTCAACCAGGTGTGCCGCGGGTCGGGTTCCGGTTCTACCCAGAAGCGCTGTTCGGCGGGAATCCGGGCCAGCGGACGCACCGGCGCCGCAGCCGGGCCGTCCTCTAGCATCACCCCCTGGCGCAGCTTGCGCAGGGCCGGCAGGGGCGCGCGGCCGCTCACCTGCACCCAGTACTCCTTCTCGTGGGCAAAGGAGGGATGGGTGAGCCGGTAGGTCAGGTCGCCGTCGTCGGTCAACAGCACAAGCCCCTCGCTGTCCAGGTCGAGCCGTCCCACGGGGTGGAGATGATGGTACTCGGCGGGGAGCAGGTCGTAGATGGTGGGGCGGCCCTCCGGGTCGTGGCGGGTGCAGAGGTAGCCGGCCGGTTTGTTCAGCATGAGGGTAGTGGTCGTCTGCCGCCGCAGCTCGATGGGCACACCATCGAGGGTCACCCGGTCGCGACCGGGCGTGATGACCGTGCCCAGAGCGGAAACGGGACGGCCGTTGACCTGTACCCGGCCCTGGCGGATGAGCGCATCGGCCCCGCGCCGCGAGGTCACGCCGGCCTGGGCCAGGTACTTGTTGAGCCGTATGGGTGAGTCCGGCGGGGTGACCGGAACGCCGGAGGGAGAACCGGGGGACATGGCGTTTCAGGACGGTTGGCGAAGGAAGGTGATGGGCGTTTCGAGCAGGATCCGGTCGCCCAACCACACCTGGAAATGGCCGTTGGGCCGACCGGTCTCGTCGAAGCCGATGCGGCGGTAGGTCCACACCTGGCCAGACTGCCAGCGGGGGAGGAAAAGTGGACGTGAGGGGGTGCGCAGGATGTAGGCACTGCCGTCGGGGGCGATGACCCGGTTGAGGACGTTATGGCTCAGGCCGAAATCGGTCCAAAGCCAATGGGCAAAGTAGAACTCGAGCAGCTGTCGGGTGTCGGCGTAGCGGTCGGGGCTGCGCAATACCACGCTGAGGGCATCGCCTTGCCTGCGCCGGGCCGCGGCGATGAGCACCTGTCCGGCCTCGTCGGTCGTGCCCGTTTTCACGCCATAGGCGCCCGCAAAGACACCGAGAAGCTGATTCGTGTTCTGGAGATGGTAGCCCTCGATCTCGGCTTGGGGCAAGGCAACGATGGCGGCGATGAGGGGATGGGCCAAGGCGCGACGGGCCAGTTCGGCCAGATCGGCAGCCGTGCTGACCTGGCCGGGCGCATCGAAGCCGGTGGGGTTGACGAAATGGGTGTGGGCCAGACCCCACTCGGCCGCCCGCCGGTTCATGCGCTCGACAAAGGCGGCCTCGGAGCCGGCTGCGGCCAGGGCCAGGGTCATGGCTGCGTCGTTGCCCGAGGGCAACAGCGCGCCGTAGAGCAACGCCCGCACACTGACGCGCTCGCCCGTCTGCAGCCCCATCGTCGCCCCGCCGACCAACGCTTCAGCCGGCACCGTCACCACCTCATCGGGTGAAAGCGTCTCCAACGCCACCAGCACGGTCATCAGCTTGGCCGTGCTGGCCATGGGCAGGGTCTTCTCGGCGTTTTTGCGGTAGAGCACCGAGTTCTCACGGCGATCCACCAGGATGGCCGCCGTCGCCGCCACGGTGGGGCCGGTCGTCATGGCCCGCAGGGCCTGCATTTGGCCAGGGCTGAGGCGCAGAGGATGGGTCGTGTGGCCGCTGCGCAGGATGGGCGGTCCCGCCCCGAGGCCGGCCAGGGCCAGACCGATGATGACCAGACAGAACCATCGCCCCCACGGTGAGGCGAAATCGGCCGAACGGGAAAGCGAAAAAGACGACGGGGGACGATCCATGGGATGGCGATGCTGGCAGTCTGTGGCAAACATGGTATCATGTCGCGTCTCGAATCGGGAAAAGCGTTTCCGTTGCCTATGTCCTTTCGCTATCGTCTCCTTACCACCGATGGTCAGGCCCGACTGGGTCTCTTCAGCACCCCTCATGGCGATATCCGTCTGCCCGGTTTTGCGCCTGTTGGCACCCAGGCCACGGTCAAAACCCTCAGCCCAGAGGAAGTACGCGCCGTCGGTTGCGACCTGGTCTTGGCCAATACCTACCACCTTTACTTGCGGCCGGGGGCCGAGCGCGTCGCCCGTTTCGGGGGTTTGCACCGGTTCATGGGCTGGGATGGCCCCATCCTCACCGACAGCGGGGGCTTTCAGGTCTTCTCGTTGAGCGGGCTGCGCAAGGTGGATGCCGATGGCGTCACTTTTCAATCCCACATTGACGGCAGCCGCCACCGCTTTACACCCGAACTCGTCATGGCCGTCCAGGCCCGGCTCGGCGCCGACATCATCATGTGTCTGGACGAATGCCCCGACCCCCTCGACCGGCGCTACAACGAGGAGGCGCTGGAGCGCACTCACGCCTGGGCGCGGCGCTGCGCCGAAAGCCAGCAGCGTCCTCACGAACAGGCCCTGTTCGGCATCGTCCAGGGCGGCATCTTTCCCGACCTGCGCCGACAGAGCGCGCTGACGCTGACGGCCCTGGACCTGCCGGGTTATGCCATCGGCGGGCTGGCCGTAGGCGAGACCAAAGAGCAGATGTACGCCACCCTCGATGTGACGACGCCGCTCCTGCCGGCGAATCGGCCCCGCTATCTCATGGGCGTGGGCGCGCCGGAGGACATCGTAGAGGCGGTGGCCCGCGGGGTGGACCTGTTCGATTCGGTCATGCCCACCCGTGTGGCGCGGCACGGCGCCTTTTTCACGGCCCAGGGACGGCGCAACCTGCGCAACGCCGCCTTCGCCGACGTCACTGGGCCCCTCGAAGAGGGCTGCGACTGTTATACCTGCACCCGTTTTGCCACCGGCTATATCCATCACCTCCTCCGCGCCGGCGAGATCTTCGGCTTACGGCTCCTCACCCTGCACAACCTACGCTTTATGCAGCGGTTGATGCAGGCCATTCGCGACCACATCGCCGTCGGCACCTTCGCCGCGTTCAAAACGGCCTTTTTGGCCGGGTATTTGGAACGGAGAGCGGGGGAGTTTGGGGGAGTCTAGAGGAGCTTGGAGGAGCTTAGGGGAGCTTCCCCGTTTTCCCGTCTCCCCGCTTCTCCGTCTCCCCATCCATCGTCCATCGTCTATCGTCCATCGTCCCGTTACCACCATGTCCCTTCTCGAAGCCATCCTTCTCGCCATCGTCCAAGGCGTCACCGAGTTTTTGCCCATCAGCTCGTCGGCCCATCTCGTGTTGGTGCCGTGGTGGTTGGGCTGGGAGGCGCCCGGCCTGGCCTTCGATACGGTGCTCCATTTGGGCACCCTGCTGGCCGTCGTCCTCTATTTCTGGCGCGACTGGTGGGACCTGGCCGTGGGTCTGTGGCCACGGTCGGCCCGTCGGGACCCGGCCCAACAGCGGCTATTGCTGGCGCTGATCGTCGGCACCCTGCCGGCGGCGGTCGTGGGCTACCTGTTCGAGGATTTCTTTGCCGCCATGTTCGAGCGTCCTGTCGGGGTGGCCGTGGGTCTCATCCTCACCGGCCTGCTCCTCATCCTGGCCGAACGACGCCGCCACGGCGGGCTGACCCTGGAGCGGATCGGCTGGCTCGACGCGTTCATCGTCGGCCTGGCCCAAGCCGTAGCCATCTTCCCCGGCATCAGCCGCAGCGGCATCACCATTGCCGCCGGACTGGGCCGGGGGCTGGAACGGCCGGCCGCAGCTCGGTTTTCCTTTCTGCTCAGCGCGCCCATCATCTTTGGCGCCGGCCTGTTCCAGCTGCGCGAGCTGATCGCCACGGGTTTCGATACGACGGGTGTGCTCCCGGTGGTGACCGGATTGGTCGTGGCGGCCGTGGCGGGGATGCTCAGCATCCGCTATCTGTTGCGCTATCTGCAACGGCGGACGCTCTACGCGTTCACGGGCTATGTATGGCTGCTGGCGCTGATCACGCTGGTGCGGGCGGTGTTGGTCGGAGGCTGATCAGCCCGGTCCTGGCCGGGCTGCTGCTCGTGGGATGGCTAACGGGTTGCGCGCGCAGCCCGGCGTGGCCCACACCCACGCCCACACACCTGCGCGGGGCCGGCACCGCCCTGCTGGCGCCCCTCTGGCCGCAGGTGGCGACGGGTTTCAGCGCCGCGCATCCCGGTTACAGTCTGCGCTACGAGGCGCTGCCCAGCGGCCTGGCCCTGAACGAGCTGGCCGCAGGCCGGCACGATTTCGCCTTCAGCACGGATCCCACCGCGGCGGCAGCCTATCCCGACCTGCATTTTACCCCGGTAGCCGAGGATGCCCTGGTGCTCATCGTCCACCCCAGCGTGGACTTGACGCATCTGACCCTGGCCCAGGCCCGCGATCTGTTCGGGGGATTCATCCAGGAGTGGGGCGAGCTGGGCGCCGGGGGCGGGCCTGTGCGTCTCGTCGGACGCGCAACGGGCAGCGGCGCCCGTGCGACCTTCATCCAAAGGGTCATGGGCGATGTGCCCCTAGCCCTGACGACCCGCCTGGAACCGGACGATGCCGCCGTGCTGGCCTACGTGCGCGATCACCCCGGCGCCGTGGGCTATGTGAGCCGGCGAGCCCTGGCCGCCGTCCCGGATGGGCAGGTGCGTGTGCTGCGCCTGGAAGACCGGCTGCCCGACGATCCGGGCTATGCCTTGCGCCGGACGATTGATGTCGTCGTACCGGCCCGCGCAGCGGCATCCGGGGCTTTGTTGCTGCGGGATTGGCTCCTTTCTCCGGCCGGTCAGGCCGTGTTGCAGGGTGGGTCGAGGCCGTAAGGGCCGCCCCCTCCTGGTTCCTCTGTTCTCCGCGTTCCCTCAAGCCCTGACCGCCCGCGCCCGTTCGAGGGCCTGGTCATAGGCCGCCAGCGTCTGTTCGGCCACCTGATCCCAGTTGTAATGAGCGCGCACCACGGCCTGAGCCTCCCGCGCCCGCGCTTGGGCGGCCTCGGGATGGCGCAAGACCTGGAGGATGCCCTGGGCCAGGGCCGAGGCCGAATTACGGGCCACATGCAGACCGGTGCGGCCGTGTTCGACCACTTCGGCCAGACCGCTGCCCTCGGCCACGACGACGGGAATGCCGGCCGCCATCGCCTCCAGGGCCACAATGCCGAAGGGTTCGTAACGGCTGGGGAACACGGCTACATCGGCCACACCGTAGAAGCGGTCGCGCTCCTCGTCGGTGATGAAACCGACCAGCTCCACCCGTCGTTCCAGGCCCAGGCGGGCGATGGTCTCTTGGAGCTGCCGGGTGTACTCCTCGGGTCCCTTGCCAGCGATGATGGCGCGGGCCTGCGGCTGTTCCCGACAGACTTCGGCCATGGCCTCGATGAGGAGGTCAACACCCTTCTCGCCAACCAGCCGACCCACGTAGAAAATGAGCGGTTCATTGGGCGCGGCCCACCGGCTCCGAAACGCCGCCAACGCGCTCTTCTGGTGGCGCAGCCCGACAAAGGTCGCCGCGTCTACGGCGTTGGGGATCACGACCACCTTATCGGCCGGCACCTCGAGATGGGTGATGGTTTCCCGATGCATGAACCGGCTACAGGTGATGATGAGGTCGGCTTCCTGGGCCAGATGCCATTCGGCCCGATGGATGGCCTTGCTCAGCTCGGTCGTCGGGGGATGACCGCCGATGCGGCCGATTTCGAGGGCATGAAAGGTGACAACGAGGGGGATGTGATAGCGACGACGGAGGTCGTTGGCGACAAGGCCGACCAGCCAATCATGGGCATGGATGAGGTCGAAACCGCCGGCGCCGTTCAGCAAGCCGCTGATGTAGGCGTTGAGGGCATCGTTCATGCTCCAGACCTGACCGACAAAATCGCCGTTGAGCCGCGGCATCACGGCGTCAATGCGGGTGACGCGCCCGAAACGGCCTACGGTCTCGTGGGCTTCCCAGCTCGGGTCATAGCGGGGCAGGAACAGGTTGACGGCCACGCGGTCGCTGAGTCGTGGCACCAGCGCCCGCATGTGCGCGCCCAAGCCCCCTACGCGGTTGCGAGTGTATTCGGTTGCCAGCATGGCCACGCGCAGGAGCGTGGTGTCATTTACGGGGGAGTCGAAACGCGCTGGGTACAGCATAGACGACCTTGATGGATGAAGACGTGATAGGGCCAACGCGGCAGGTCGCCAAAACCGGCCAGCACCTGGCTCCGGGTCTGCGATTGGGCCACCAGGCGCAACGCCTGATCGGTCGCGGCATAGGCCAAAACGGCCTGGGGCGGCGGTGGTACACCCGTGCGCTCCTCATAAGCGGCGGCCACATCCGGGGGCAAGTCATCGGGCAGGACCGTCGCCCAGACCAAGCCGGCTAGGGCTTCTCCTGCCCAGGCGATGGCCGCCTCCTCGGCCGCCACCGGGCCGGCGGCCGGCACCCGCTCTGGGTCGGTGCGGCGCAGTTCGGCCAGGGTCAGGGGGTCGCCCAACCAGATGGTGGGTCCGGCCAGGGGCAGCTCCCAGGCGGGTGTGGCGTTGGATACCCACGGGGCCAGGGTTGCAGTCAGGTCGGCGGTGGTTCCGGCCAACGGTTCGACCCACAGCCACGGTGTCTCGGGCAGAGGGGCCAGGCTCAGGACGGGGAGTCCTTCGGCTGCCAGCGCCGGCGCAGCCCGGCGGGCCGTGTGGCTTTGGGCCGGACCGAGGACGATCAACACATCGGGGTCGAGGGCAAGCTGGGCTGCCAGCGCAGCGGCCAGCTCGGGATCGCCGTCGTCGTTGAGCGCCACCAACTCGACCTGCGGTTGCCCGCCATCCGCGTTCCAGGTCTGCAAACGCAGCTTGACGGCATGGAGGATGGCGTAGCCATAGGGACGGGAGGGGCCCTCAAAGGGGGCGATCAGGCCGATTTTGACGACACGGGGCGGGCGCAGATCGGCACATCCGACCAAAGCGCCCACCGCGATCAAAAGCCATATTATGCGAACTATAACACGCATACGCGCCGAATGGTCTCGCTTTTGGCTTGCAAAATCCTGACAAAGTGACCGTTTCGGCCCATCATCTTTGCCCCACCGGCCTCCTTTCCCCCACCCGCGCGAAAATATCAGACCCCCTGTTACAGGGGTCCGGGTCCCGTTGCGATCCGTCGGCATCAGCGGCCATAGGTTTGGACGTTGAGCTGATGCTCGGCGCCTGTTTCGGCGAAGACGTGGGCGCCGCCGCTGCTGGCCACGAAATAGCAGTAGTTCGTCTCGGCCGGATTGACCACGGCCACGATGGAAGCCAGACTGGGACTGGCAATCGGGCCCGGTGGCAGGCCCGGATAGAGATAGGTGTTGTAGGGCGAGTTGAATTGCTGGTAATCCTCGACCTTCTCCACCGTCGGCCACCAGGTCTGTTGTTCGATGCTGTAGCCCATGGCGTATTGGGCTGTAGGGTCGGCCTGGAGATAGCCGAAGGTCTCGCGGGCGCATGTTTCGCCCAAGCGATTGCGATAGGTCGAGGCGATCAACGGCCGTTCCTCGGCCAGGGCCGCCTCGCGTTCCACAATGGAAGCCAGGGTCAGGACCTGATGGAAGGTCAGACCGCTGGCGGCGATCTGCTGGCGCAGGTTGTCGTCCACCCGGGCCTCCAGGTTGTCGAAGAAAATGCGCAGCACTTGGGCCGAGGTGGCCGCCACAGGGAAACGATAGGTATCCGGGAACAGATAGCCCTCGAAGGACAAGCCCGCCGGCTTGTCACGCAAAAGGGGATAATCGGGCAAGCCCAGGAGGGCCAGATCCCCGGCCCGCACCGAGGCCAGGAACTCGGCCGCGCCAACCACGCCGTTCTCCTCCAGGATTTGAGCCACTTCCTCGGCCCGGCGACCTTCAGGAATACGGACGAGGATGTCCTCGGCGCGAGCGCTCTGGAGGGCTTCGGCGATTTCGGGCATCGTCATCGCCGGCGAGAGCAGAAAATCGCCGGCTTCCAGCTGCTGGTCAATGCCGTTGAGGCGCATGTACAACCGGAAAAGCGCGGCATCGCGGATCAGGCCCAAGTTTTCCAGCCGTTCCGAGATCTCGAAGCCGGTCTCGCCGAACTCCACATGAAACGCCACCGGCGCGCCGTTGGGGTCTACGGGCCGTTCGATATCGCTCCGCCGCAAGTTGAGATAGAACTGCAAAACCTGCGTCTCCAGATTGTCGGGGCGCAGCGTGCGCCAGGGGGCATTCACAAAGCGCACCAACCCGGCGTCGGCCCCCTCGCGTTCGTAGGCCGTAACCTGAGCGCGCGTCCACTCGGCCGCCGTGCGCCCGACAAGGCCAAGGGCCACCACGACGGTGAGGAAAAAGACGGCGCGAGGGAGAAAGCGGAGGAGGGACATGGGGGAGGTGGGGGCTGGGGACTGACTGGATACTGGGGACTGGATATTGGGGATTGGGGATTGGATACTGGATACTGGGGACTAGTTACCAGTATCCAGTATCCAGTATCCAGTATCCAATTACCCATCACCACGCGCAAAATACGACTCAAGGATGAGGGCGGCGGCGATGTCGTCGTGGTGACGGCGACGGCGGCCGATTTCGGCGGCGATCTGCTCGGCCTCGAAGGAGCTCAGCCGCTCGTCCCACAAGAGGACGGGCAAACCGAGTCGGCGTTCCAGGTCGCGAGCAAAACGGCGCACCCGCTGTGCCTGCGGACCTTCGCTGCCGTCCATGCGATAGGGCAGACCTACCAGGATGCGTTCGGCGCCGGCCTCGGCAGCCAACCGGGCAATGGCGGCGAAGTCCTCGCGCCGGCTACGACGGGTCAGAACGGCCAGCGGTCGCGCCAGCCGTGCCTCGTCGGAGCCGACGGCCACGCCGATGCGTCGTTCGCCAAAATCCAGGGCCAGCCAGGTGGTCACAGGCCCATCTAGCGCTCTAAAACGAGGACCTTGATACGGGTCGGGATATAGGGCAAGCGACCGGTCCAGTTCGGTTCCAGGGTGATTTCGGGCGGCCGCGCGAGCTCGAAACGGCGTTGCAACAGCCGCGTCGCCTCGTCCAAGGGAACCCCCGCCAGCAAGGCCCGCACCTCGCCGGTGCGAATGGGGAGCAACGCCTCGCCGGCGGCCGTGAGGGTCATCCGCACTGCTTCCTGGTCGAAGCGGATGAACTGGACGGCGCCGTACTGGATGCTCTCTTCCAGGAGAAAATGACCGGGCGGCACCGACTCGCGCAGCGCCCGCGCGGCCAGCACTTGCGCGCCGGCCAGGTCCACGGCCATGCCCCGGGCCAACAGCTGCAGCTGCAGCCCCAGGGTGGGCGATTGCTCGCCGGCAAAGCGGTCGTAAGTCTCGGCCAGAGTGAAGGTTTGCACCGTCTCCGGAGGAATGTACTCGCCCTGGCGCAGGCTCTCGCCCAGGCGGGTATAGGCTTGGGCCTGGAGCTGCTGCTGCAACTCGCCCAAGAGCCGCTCCTTGTCGGCCTGGGTGACGACGACGACATCGGCCACCGTACCGCCGCTCGTTGGTGCTTCGTTGGTCACGCGCAGGCTCAGACCCAACGGCCCCTCGACCTCGCCGATGGCAAAGGCCGCCACATTGCCCTGCCGCCCCGGCTCCAGGGCCTCGACGGCCACGCCGGCCCGCTGGCCGATGCCAGCCGGGACAATGACCTCGCTTTCGGTGCGAAAACGGACGTTGTTACCGGTGATGGTGCGCACGACCGTATTGGCCGGCACCGTGATCTCACGGGCGGTGCGGTTGATGAAGGTGACAACACCCTTGGCCTTGCCTGCGGGCGCGAACATGGAACCGGTGGCCATGGTCGTCCCCGTACCTTCCACCCGCGCCTGGACCACCCGCGCCGGGACCAGGCGGTTGACGTAGTCGGGCTGGTCAATGCCGGTGCGAGCGATGATCTCGACGGAACTGACCAGCCGTGTGTGCGCCGGCACCAGGGTAACGGTGGCCTGCGGTACAAGCACCACGGCCAATCCCAGAAGGGCGGCCGCCAGCAGCAGGCTCAGGAACAGGTACCCGAACAGAGGCGCCCAGATCGCCGGGGCGCGGCGACGCAGGGNGCCGTCGAACAGGGTGGTCTCTCCAAGAGTGACGATGGCCGGCGCCTGCAAGCCCAACCCTACACGACCCCGCGGACGGATGACCGACGGTCGCACCGCCCGCGGCGAAGGCAACGGCGGCGGGGGCGAAGGATAACGCCAGCGGCCCTGTGCCCGGTTCACGTCGGCCAGGACGGGCAGCCGCGCCTGACGGGCATGATAGCGGATGTCCGGGTCGGTCGTGACCAACGCCGCCTGGACGCGCGCGGCATCGGCCTGACGGCGCAAGAGCTGCAGGGGTACCGCCCCGGCCAGGCCATCGGCCTCCGGCGGCAAAACGAGAACCAGACGCTCGCCTGGCGCCGCCGCCCGCACGGCGGCCAGGGCCGCCGCCAGGGTAACAGGCGCCGCGAGTTCGACAACGCGTGTGGACATCGAATAGAAAACGTCCCTCGTCCTGGGCTTCGGTCGAGTGAGGGGATGGCGGACGAAGGATGGACGAAAAGGGCGAAAAGGAGTCGTTTTTTCAGCCGGTGTAACGACTCAGGCCGATGACGATGACGGCCCAGACAGGGTTCCATCGGCGAAAGATGTAGCGCGAGATGGCATCGTGCTCTGCGTCTTCCGTCCGTCGTCTTGACGAGCGGCCCATGCCGAAAAGGGATGGCGGACTTCTTCCATCCTCCACCGTCCCGACCATCCCGACGCGTCGTCAGGTCGGCAACAGATGGGCGATCTGCTCGAACACGGCAGCCAAAGCCGCATCGAGGCGGGCCGGGTCCTTGCCGCCGGCCTGGGCCATGTCCGACCGGCCGCCGCCGCCGCCGCCGATGATCGGCCCTAGCGCGCGGACCAACCGGTCGGCCTGGAAACCGCGGGCCACGACATCGGCCGTCGCCGCGGCGATGATGGTGGGACGGTCGTTGAGAACGGCACCCAACACGACGATGCCGGTGCCGAGCCGGTTCCGTAAGTCGTCGGCCATCACCCGCATGTCCTCGATATCGGTGGCTTCGACGCGCCGGGCCAAGACCTTGATGCCGTCCACCATCCGCACATCGGCCGCGAGCGCCGCCGCCTGTTTGGCCAGGAGTTGCTGGCGCAGGCGTTGCACTTCGCGGGTCAAGCCGGCCACCTGAGCCTTCAAGTCGGCCACCTTCTGGGGTACGTTTTCGGGCGCCACGTTGAAATCGCGGCCCATGCGCTCGAGCAGACGCCGATGCTGAGAGGCCCAGGTGACGGCGCCCAACCCGGTCACGGCCTCGATACGCCGCACGCCGCCTCCGACCGAGCCTTCGCTGACGATGTAGAAGCTGCCGATGTGGGCGGTGTTGGCCACATGGGTGCCGCCGCACAGCTCGTAGCTCCAAAAGACGCCGTTCTCGCCCAGCTGGATGGTGCGCACTTCGTCGCCGTACTTCTCGCCGAAGAGGGCGGTAGCGCCTTCGGCCAGGGCCTGTTCAAGCGGTTTGAAGGCGATGCGCACCGGATAGGCCGCTAGAATGGCCTGATTGACGGTGAGGACGATCTGTTCGATCTGGTCGGAGGTGAGGGCGGCATCGTAGCTGAAGTCAAAACGCAGGCGGTCAGGCGCGACCAGCGAGCCGCGCTGCTGCACATCCCGGCCCAGGTGCATGCGCAAAGCCTCGTGCAGCAGATGGGTGGCCGTGTGGTTGCGCATGATGTGATGCCGCCGTTCGGCATCCACAACGGCCTCCACGGGGGTGCCGGCTTTGGCCACGCCTTTCGTCACCTGACAGCGATGGACGATGAGACCGGTCACGGGACGGCTGACATCGAGAACCGTCGCCTCCCAATCCGCGCCCACGATGCGCCCGGTATCCGCCACCTGACCGCCGGCCGTGGCGTAGAAGGGCGTCTCAGCCAGCACCAGCTCGACCTCGCCGGTAGCGCTTTCGACCATGCCCTCCGGCGTGAGAAGGGCGACGACGTGGGTGCTCCGTCGCAGCGCGCTGTAGGGGTCGTAGAGGACGCCGTCATCGGGCAGGAGACCGCTATCCTGCAGGCGGTCGAGCGCGGCCACGTACGGCTCGGCGCCGGCCGCAAAGACGACCGGAGCGGCGCCGGCCTTGCTCTTGAGCCGATGTTCGGCTTCGGCCCGTTCGTAGCCTGCCATATCCACCTCGATGCCGCGTTCGTGGCAGATATCGCGGGTGAGCTGGATGGGGAAACCGTAAGTGGACTTGAGGTTAAAGGCCTCCTCTCCGGGTAGGACGGCGCGCCCACGCGCGCTGAGTTCGCTCAGCCGGCGGTCTAACTCGCGCTGGCCCCGCTCTAGGGTGATCAGGAATTGCTCTTCTTCCTGGGTGACGACCCGTGTGATGAGAGCCTGGCGTTGTCGCAGTTCCGGATAGACGTGGCCCATCCGTTCGACCACGGCATCGGTGACCCGGGCCAGGAAGGGGCCGTCGAAGCCAATGCGCCGGCCGTAGTAGAAGGCCCGGCGGATGACGGTGCGGGCTACGGAGCCGGCGCCGGTCGGTCCCGGCCTGACGCCATCGGCGACCAGAAACGCAGCCGCGCGGGCATGATCGGCGATGACGCGGTAGGCCACCGTGTGCCGACGGCGCTCCTCGTCCGAATGGCCGCACAGCCTTTGAACGTGATCCAGGATAGGCCGGAAGAGGTCGGTTTCGTAGTTGATGGGCGTGCCCTGGACGACGCCGGCAATGCGCTCCAGCCCCATGCCCGTGTCAATGCCGGGCCGCGGCAGGGGCGTGCGCCGGCCGTCGGCATCCTGGTTGAACTGCATGAACACCAGGTTCCAGATCTCCAGCCAACGCTCGCAGCCGTTATCGAGGGCCACCGAGCAATCGGGCCGGCCGCAGGTGCAGGCCTGAGGGCCCCAGTCATAGTGGATTTCGCTGGTGGGTCCGCAGGGTCCCACATCGCCCATGGACCAGAAATTGGTCTTATCGCCCATGCGATGGACGCGGGCCGGGTCAATGCCCATGTCCTCGGTCCAGATGCGAAAGGCGACATCGTCTTCGGTGTGGACGGTGTAGTACAGCCGGTCCGGGTCCAGCTCGAGCACCCCGGTGAGGAATTCGTAGGCATAGCGGATGGCTTCGGCCTTGAAGTAATCGCCAAAACTGAAGTTGCCCAGCATCTCGAAGAAGGTATGATGCCGCGGCGACGGGCCGACGTTTTCCAGGTCGTTGTGCTTGCCCGACACACGCATGCACTTCTGGGCGGTGGTGGCGCGCGTGTAGGGTCGCGTTTCCAGGCCCAGGAAGACATCCTTGAACTGGACCATCCCGGCATTCGTCAGGAGGATGGTCTTGTCGTTATAGGGGATGAGGGAGGAGCTGGGCACGCGACGGTGGCCGTGCTCTTCAAAAAATTCGAGGAAGGCTTCGCGAATCTGGTCGCTGGTGGTGGGACGCATGGTACGGGGATCAACAACGTGCCAAGAGAATGAGGGAGCGCCGGGCGCCGATGGGCCGACCGGCAAAGTTTAATTGTACGATGCGAACGGGTTTGTGCCAAAATCGGCACGTCGAGAGGGTGTGGTTCGCCGTTTTGTGGTCTTCGCAAGCTTCGCGCCCGGCTGAGCATCAGACCCGCGGGCCGTGTCCTTGCCCAAACGCCCTCATCCACCTCTTCTCGGCCTCAAGCCAGGACGGAAGACGAAGGACGAACCGATGAAAATGCCTCCGTCTAAGCGTTTTCTGAGCGATGGAGCGATACTCCTGCCCCTGGTCCGGCGCAGCCCAACCCCACCCCTTGCTCTGCGACCTTGTTGACACCGTTGAAAGGCTGGTATAATGACGACAAGAACAAATGAGCTACTCGTAACCGCTGTTTCTTCGGCCCTGCCATGGCCAAACCCTCTCCTTCCTCTGCGGGTAAGCGCAAAACCACCGAGACCAAAGGCCGCGCCAAAGCGGGCGCAGGCCGTGGTGCCGCGCGGCGGAGCACGGCGGGCGCCGGGTTGGGGCTTTTCAGCGGTCGGCTTTGGGGTGCGGTGTTCGTCCTCGGCGGTTTTCTCACCCTGTTGTCGTTCCTGGGGACACCGGGCACGGTCACGGGTTGGTGGCTGGAGCAGCTGAACGCGCTCTTCGGCGTGGGGCGCTATCTCCTCCCCGTGTTGTTGCCGGCATTCGGCCTTTACCTGTATCTGCGCAGCAGCGGGCATGCGCGCTCACTGGCGCCGTCTCAGGTCGGCGGCGTGCTCTTGCTCTGGCTGGTCTTTCAGGCCACGGCGTCGCTCATTGGCGCGGCCGTCCATACACCTGCCCCCGGCTTGGGCGGTTGGGTGGGTTGGGTGATCGGTCAGGCCCTGAGCGGCTTGCTCGGTCCCACCTTCAGCCTGGTTGCCCTCATCGGCCTGGCCCTGTTCAGCCTGGTGATGGTCCTGGGGCTGAGCCTGGAAGACCTGGGCGGGTTGCTCATCGCCGGGGCCACCTGGGTGCTCGATGTCACGATCCGCTCGGCGGCGCGACGCCGCGAACATGAAGGCGTTTCGTCACCCGAACTTTCCTGGCGCGAGCGGCTGAGCCTATGGTGGGCGACGCGCCGCCGAGCGCACGGGGGAATGCCGGTCATCAACGACCATCTCGAAGGGCCTGTCACGACCCTGCCGCCCGACCCGAACCTGGTAACGCCGACGGCCGGAGAGACGGCGCCGCCCATGCGCGTCATCGGCGGGCAACATAGGGTCTGGCGCCTGCCCAAAATCGAGCATCTGCTGGAGGATTTCGGCAGCGGCGAGCTGACCGAAGAAGACCTGGCCGAGCGGGCGCGGGTCATCGAGGATACCCTGCAGGCCTTCGGTGTGCCCGTCACCGTGGTCGAGGTCAACAAAGGCCCGGTAGTCACCCAATTCGGCCTCAAACCGGGCTATATTACCCGCAAAATTCGTGGGGAAGAGCACCGCATGAAGGTGCGCGTCAGCCAAATCCAGGCTCTGGCCAACGACCTGTCTCTGGCCTTGGCGGCCGCGCCCATCCGCATCGAAGCGCCGGTGCCGGGTCGGAATATCGTCGGCCTGGAGGTGCCCAATCGCAGCATCGCCCTGGTCTCGCTGCGCAGCATCCTGGAATCCGAGGAGTTCCGGCGGCTGAAAGGCCCGTTGCGCATCGCCTTGGGCCAGGATGTCTCCGGCCGGGCCGTGGCCGCCAGCCTGGCCCGGATGCCCCATCTGCTCGTGGCCGGCGCTACGGGTTCGGGCAAATCGGTCTGCATCAACGCCATCATCTGCTCGCTCCTGTTCCAATACACGCCCGACGAGCTGCGTTTCGTGCTGGTGGACCCCAAACGGGTCGAATTGACCGCCTACAACGGCATCCCCCACCTGCTCGGCGAAGTCATCACCGAGATTGACAAAGTCATCGGCATCCTCCATTGGGCCACCAAGGAAATGGAGCAGCGCTACCGCGACTTGGAGAAGGCCGGCGCCCGCAACATCGAGGTCTTCAATGCCCGCCGGCTGGCCGAGGGCAAGCCGGTCATGCCCTACATCGTCATTGTCATTGACGAGCTGGCCGACATCATGATGTCGGCGCCGGAAGAGGTCGAGCGGTCGCTGGTGCGTCTGGCGCAGATGGCCCGCGCCGTGGGCATCCATCTCATCATCGCCACGCAGCGGCCTTCGGTCAACGTCGTCACCGGTCTGATCAAGGCCAATTTTCCCTCGCGCATCGCCTTTGCCGTCACCAGCCAGATTGACTCGCGGGTCATCCTCGATGTGCCCGGCGCCGAGCGTCTGCTGGGCCGCGGGGACATGCTCTTCATGCGGCCCGATTCGGCCAAGCTGGCCCGCCTACAGGGCGCCTATGTGTCCGATGCCGAGGTCAACCGCATCGTGCGCTTCTGGCACGGTCAGGGTGGCAGCCCACGCGGGGTCATGCGCCCCCTCAGCGAACGGCCCGTGTTCGAGGAAACGACGGAGCCGGATGCCGAGGACGAAGCCGAGGACGAGCCGGCCGTCCAACGCCCGCTGTGGGAGGAGATCGTGGCGACGGCAGCGGCCAAGGGCGACCGCGACCCTCTGTACGAGAAGGCCGTAGCCATCGTGCGCGAGACCGGCCGGGCCAGCACCAGCCTTCTCCAACGCCGGTTGGAGATTGGCTACACCCGCGCGGCCCGCCTGATCGACATGATGGAACAGGATGGGATCGTAGGGCCCGATTTGGGCGGCAGCCGCGGTCGCGAGGTTCTGAAACCAGCCGCCGGACCGGGTGCGGACGAGAAGAAATCCGGCGACGCGCCCACCGGAAGGGGATGAGGGGGTTGGAAGGAGCTGGGGAAGCTGGGAAGCTGCTGGAGGGAGCTTGGGGGAGCTTTGTCCGTCCTCCGTCGTTCGTCCTTCGTCCCGTCTTGTGCCCGACACCGGGCCATGCTCTGTTACCCAACTTCCTTTGTTGCCACAAAGCCCAACCCCGGCTATACTTTTGACTGACGAGCGGAATACGGCACCCAAAGTCGGTCCGTTCGTTTTCAGTTCCCTCTTTTCATCCGGTTCTCTCTCAAGGAGGAGATGAAACCATGTCTAAGCGACTGTTTTTGCTTCTGGCCGTTGCTCTGGTGGCCGTTGTCGTCCTCGGCGCCTGCGCCAGAGCGACTCCGACACCCACTCCGGCGCCGGTAGCTCCGACGGCGGCGCCGCCCACACCGACAACCGCTCCGGCAGCGCCCGTCGCCAAAGGCAAGGTGTGCGAGGTGACGGACACGGGTGGCGTGGACGACAAGTCGTTCAACCAGACGGCCTGGTTGGGTGCGCAAATGGCGGCGCAGGAACTGGGTTGGGAAGCGACCTATCTCGAATCGCAACAGCAGGCCGACTACGAGAAGAACATCAACGAGTTCATCCAGCAAAAGTACGACCTGATCGTGACCGTCGGATTCCTGCTGGGCGAGGACACCGCAAAAGCTGCCAAAGCGAACCCGAACGTCAAGTTCGCTATCGTGGACTAT
>JAOADB010000252.1 GCA_026417535.1 Caldilineales bacterium | reverse complement strand
GGTCAGGCCCGCCAGCCGGCCCAGGGTATCGGTCACGTCCACGAAGTAGGAGCCCGGCAGCAGCCCGGTGAAGATGTAGCCGCCGTCGGTGTCGGTGACGGTGCTCAGGAGCAGGACATCGTCGCCGCCGCCAGGGACGCCGTTGGGGCCGGGGTTGTACAGGGCCACGGTCACGTTGGCAATGCCCGGCTCACCCACGTCCTGGATACCGTCGGCGTCGGCGTCGTACCAGATGAAGTCGCCGATGGCGCCGGGCCGCGTGTAGCCGAAGTCGGCCGTCAGGTTGATGCCGCCTGCGGGCAGGACGATGGTGTAAGGCTGGGCCTGGTTGTGGTTGTCAGCACCCGGTGTGGGGCCGAGGTTGCTGACGATATAGCCGTCAAGGACATCGAAGACATCGGTCACCTGCACCCGATAGGTGCCCGCCGGCAGGCCGGTGAAGGCGTAGTCGCCGCCGGGACCGGTCGTGGTCGTGGCGATCAGGTTGTTGGTGATGGCATCGCGCAGCTCCACCGTGACGCCTTCGATGCCCACATCGCCGTTGGCCGGGTTGTAAATGCCGTTGCCGTCGGCATCGTACCACACCTGGTTGCCGATGACGCCGTTGGGATCCACGCCGCTGCGCACATAGCCGAAATCGGCCGTGAGCACGCTACCGCCCGCCGGCAAGATCACCGGATAGGGCTGGGTCTGGTTGTGGTTGTCCGTGTTCGGCGTGCCCAGGATGGTGGGGCTGTAGTCGGTGAGGACGTAGGCCGTGTCGGACACACGCACCAGGTAGCGACCCGCAGGCACCCCCGTGAACAGGTAGTTGCCGTTGTTGGCGCCCAAGGCCGTGGCCGTGTTCGCCGTGGCGATGATGGGTTCGCCCGCATCCCAGACACCGTCGTTGTCGCTATCCCGGATCAGGTCCACGCTGACGCCGCCCAACGGGCTATCCAACCCGACCTGGAAGATGCCGTTGCCGTTGCTGTCGAAGAAGACCAGGTTGCCGATGGTGCCCAGGATGGTGTTCGTGGGGTCATAGAAGCCGATGTCGGCGTCGAGATACTGGTCGCCCGCGGCCAGGACGAAGAGGCCCGTGGGGTTCGGCGCGGCCGGCGACGGGCTGAGACCCGATGGCGGCACGGGCACCTGGACGTAGTAGGTGCCGGGCGGCACGTTCGTGAACAGGTAGTTGCCGTTGGGATTCGTGGTCGTGGTGGCGATGACGACATGGCTGGCATTGCGCAGCTGTACCGTGATGCCGGGGATGCCCGGTTCGCCCGGATCCTGGATGCCGTTCTGGTTCTGGTCGTACCAGACCGTGTCGCCGATGATGCCGGTGCCGGAGGCCGGCTGCCGCACGTAGCCGAAGTCGGCGTCGCGGTAGAACTGTCCTGCCGCAACGACGACGACAAAGGGATCGGGCTGGCTCTGCGGCCCCAGGGTGTGGGTGAGACCGGTCAGGATACCGTTCGTATCGGTGACATCCACGATGTACTGGCCCGGCAACAGGCCGGTGAAGATGTAGCCGCCGTCGGCGCCGGTGGTCTGGATGCCGATGAGGGTATCGCCGCCGTCAATGACGTTGTTCGTGTTGTTATCCCGCCACAGGTTCAGGGTGACGTTGCCGATGCCATCCTCGGTCACATCCTGGATGCCGTCGGCGTCGGCGTCGTACCAGACGTAGTCGCCGATGGCAGCATCGTTGACGATCGGAACGGGTTCATCATCGCTGGCGGTGCCGGTGGTCTCGTTGTTCTCGTCCGTGGCCGGACCGGCAACGGCTGTGTTCGTGGTTTGCTGGCCGGGCAGGCTCAAGGTGCTGGCCCGGGCCGTGAAGTTGACGATGACATCGGTGAACGCGCCGGGCGCCAGCGAACCCAAACCGGTCACGTCGCTCCAGTTGAGGGTACCGTCATTGACGTTGTCGTTGCTGGCCGGCGTGCTGAAGGTACTGCCGAAACCGTAGGTCAGGTAGTTCGTGTCGTAGGTATCGGCCAGGGGGATGACGGTGAGGACCGTATCACCCGTGTTCGTGATGCGGATGCGGTACTGCACCTGCCCGCCCACCAAAGCCGGCCCGCTGCTCGGGATGAGCCGGGTTTTCTGGATGGCGATGCTGGGGTTGCCGATCTCGACCGGTTCATCGTCCGAGGCCTGGGGCGGCGAATCGCCGTTTTCGTCCACGGCGCCGCTGACGGTGGCCGCGTTCAGAGTTTGCTGGTTGGGCAGCGGCTGCGTGCTGGCCACAGCCGTGAAGTTGACAATGACATCGGTGAACGCGCCCGGCGCCAGCGAACCCGCACCCGTCACGTCGCTCCAGTTGAGGGTGCCGTCGTTGATGTTGTCGTTGCTGGCCGGCGTGCTGAAATTGCCGCTGAAGCCGTAGCTCAGATAGGTCGTGTTGTAGGTGTCCACGAGCGGCACGGTGTTCAGGGTGGTGTCGCCCGTGTTCGTGATGCGGATGCGGTATTGCACCTGCCCGCCGACCTTGGTCGAACCGTCCGCCGGGATGAGCAGCGTCTTCTGGACGCTCACACTGGGGCTGGTGATGCGGACGTTGTCGTCATCGCTTTGCGGCGCCGCCGCGCTGAGACCGTTCTGGTCAACGGCGGCCAGGACGAAGGCCGTGTTGACCGTTCGTTTGGGTGGCGGACCCGTGATGGGGTTGGTGCTGGCCACGGCCGTGAAGCGCACCGTCACCGTCGCGGAGGCACCCGGCGCCAGCGAACCCGCGCCCGTGATGTCGGTCCAGTCAATCTGGCCGTCGTTGATGTTATCGTTGCTGGCGGGTGTGCTGAAGTTGCCGCCGAAGCCGTAGCTCAGATAGGTCGTGTCGTACAGGTCGCGCAGGGTGGCAGTGACGATGTTCGTGTTGCCCGTGTTCGTGACGACGATATTGAACGCGACCTGCTCGCCGGGCTGGACGAAGTCAGGCGTGGTGCGGGTCTTGGTGACGGTGTATTCGGGACAGGCCAGCGGCATCTCCATAGCCGATCCCACCCACTCCAGCCGCTCCGGGTCGGTGGGATGGTCCTTCGATTCGACCTGGACGGCCAACCAGGTGTTGCCGGCAGGCACGGGGATGCTGAAGGTGTAGCTATCCCAATAGCCGTTGAGCGGGGTCGTCTGGTTGTTGAAGCCGGTAAAGGCGTTCAGGACCTGGGTGGCCGTGGGCCGGCCGATGATGGTCGGATTCGGGAAGGACGGCAGGTTGGCGTTGGTGCCCGTCTCGTACCAGAGGGCGTTGTCGCCGGGGGCAAAGCCGGCGCCACCCAGGAAGACAGTGACCGTGGCCGTGCGCGTCACGGCGGCCGGGTTGAACTGATAGACCACAGCCGTGGTGCCGGGGCCCGAAGCGGGTCCGTTGGCGCCTTCGGCCAGGTCCATGCCCTCGGCGAGGCCGAAATAGTGGGGATCGCGTGCCGGCGAGCTGTAGACGATGACCAGCTCGGCGCCGTTGACGTAGTTATCCAGGCTGTTGATCCCGGTGAGGGTATAGACGCCGTTCCCCGTGACGATCCCGCTGACATCGGCCCGATACGCATAGGAGAAATTGGACGTCTCCCAGAAGGCGGGGCCGCCGATACGTGTGACGTTGGCGACCTGGTTGCCGTTGAGGAATACCGTGGGGTCGCCATCGTGCACGCCCGGGTTGAACAGGCTCGGGTTGTCTTCGGGCGCGTTGCCCGTGTCCGAACCGTTCCAGTAGAGCCAGGCTTCGAGGATGGTGGCGCCGCTTGGCAGGCCCGAGACGTTGAAAACGCCGCCGGTGAGGCCGTCGAGCCCCAAACCAAAGGTCAAGACGCCAAGACCCGCGGCATCCTGGCAGGTGCCCGCCGTGCGGAGCTGGAGCGGGGCATCGTTATCGCCGGCCAGGACCGTGGGCAGATAACGGGCCGGCAAGGCCAGCGACGAAAAGGCCAGGGCCAGCGCCAGAACCAGGCGCAGCAACAGTTCTGCCCGATTGAGGGATTTGGCTCGCGGTAAGGGCATGGTCGGAATTCCTCCTGAAAAAGATTTTTTATACCTTCTCTCGTTTCGTTACGAGGAGCAGAGGCAGCGAGGCATGGGAGAGAACAAGGACAATGCCTGTACCCATTCCGATGGGACACCTAAGGGATAGAGCATTGTCTCTCTTTGGAAGACGAGTTCCACCGAATTAGGGTAACGCCTTTTCGGTTGTTGTCGAGCTTACAACTCGCTGACAACAAGGATTTGCGACCGTAAGGAATTTACACCGCTATAGGCCGTGCTTCGGCACGGACGACAGGAACTGCTTTTTCAGCGGTAGGGTGCCCCACCGAGGATGAGCCGATGTGCCGTTGTGGCCGGGCGAGACACGAAAGACCGCCTATCTCATCATGGGATGCCTGCCGCTCAAGCGACGCAAGACCGCCTGAAACCGCGCCTTCAGCACATCCTCCGAACCCGAGAGCGGCAGATAGGCATCGGCGCCTTGTTCCAATCCCTGCACCCATGTCTGCGTCGGCACATTCCAGCCGTACAGCAGGAGCGGCTTGAGCGATCGGCTGCGCAGTTTCTGGCAATAGAGCACATCCTCACCGGTGCAGACCTCCAACAGAATGACATCACACCATTCCAGGTCATGTTCCAAACCGGCCTCGCGATCGGTATGCCGCCACTCATGCTCCCGATCCAGAAGGCGCTCGATAGAGCTCGATGAGGACATGCGTCCGTTACCCTTGGGATTCTTGGGAAGGATGAGAAAACGCATAGGGGGAACCGGCCGGACATCCAAAAGGAAAAAGCGTCGTTACCCCACGGGTTGCGGCCACCATGACATGGAAGAAAAGGCTGCAACCCCGGTGCATTGATTGGGGGATGGGAACTGCACCTCAGGCATTTTCGATTCTACGCGACCCCCCAGGCCAAAACAATCCTTTTCAGCTTGCAAGTTCCTTACGTTTTGACCCCTTGCACCATTCGTTTTTCACCCCGGACATCGGCTAAAAACCGGGACGGAAGACAACGGACGAACGACGGAACCCCCTCCGTCCTTCGGCTTTCGTCCTTCATCGCGGCCATCGGCTCAAGAGCAAAAAAACGGGCAGGCCCCGATGGAGCCTGCCCTACGGTGAAGCAGGAGACGAGGAACGGTCAGCGCAGCTTGGGCGGGGTGGGCGTCGGTGTGGGCGTGCCGGGTACCGGCGTCGGCGTGGGGTCATCTACCGAGGTCTCGATGATGACGACGCCGCAATCGGTGCGCAGGAACAGCCGGAAATCGGCGCCGGGCATACCGCCGGGATAGGTGAACTCATAGCCGCCGCGCTGCTTGGTGTAGAACGGCTTGTACTGGGTCCACTCCGTCGGCCCTTCGTAGTTGACCACCCGGAACACGGTGGGGAACTGCCAGGGCAACGGCCGCACATAGCGCACCAGGCCGTCTTCGCGGATGGGGAAGATGTTGCGCTGCGGGAGGACCGCATACTCTTCGTATGCGCCGTTGGGAAAGCGAGGATGTTGGCAGCGGTTTGCGCGCCCGGTACGGCATGGATCGCAGACACCACACTTGACAATGA
>JAOADB010000251.1 GCA_026417535.1 Caldilineales bacterium | reverse complement strand
GCCTCATCGGTTTGGGCCTCATTCCCCTGGGCCTGGGTCACACCCTCTACAACGCCGCGCTGCGTCGCACCCATGCCACCTATGTCAACGTCATCGCCACCCAGGAAGTGACGGGCGGCATCCTCTTGGGCATCCTGCTCCTGGGTGAAATCCCCGGCCTCAACGAGGTCATCGGCGCCGCCGTCACCCTTCTCGGCGTGCTGCTCGTCATCCTCTGAGTTTGGGGAGCTTTTGAGGAGCCCGGAGGCGCTTGGAGGAACTCAAAAACTCCCCTGCTCTCTCCCGTCTTCCGTCCATCGTCCATCACCCCATGTTCCCCTTCCATCTCTGGCCGTTGACGGCCCATTTTTACCGCGGACGGCTCTATCTGCGTCATCTCGACCTGGCCGATGTGGCGACCGAGCTGGGCACGCCGCTCTACCTCTACGACGCGACCACGATTGAACACGCCATTGCCGCCTATCGTCGGGGGTTGCGGGCCTGGCCGGGCGAGGCGCGGCTGGCCTACGCGGCCAAAGCCTGGTTTACCCTGGCCATGGCCCAGTTTTTGGACCGGCGTCGCCTGGGCCTGGAGGTCGTTTCCGAGGGGGAGCTGGCCATTGCCGAGGCCGCCGGCTTTCCCCCCGAATCCATCCACGTCCACGGCAACAACAAATCGCCTGCCCTTTTGCGCCGGGCGCTGGAGCTGGGCGTGGGCGCCATCGTCCTGGACAATCTCGACGAGCTCGACCGGCTGGAAGTGCTGGCCGCGGCGCAAGGGCTGACGACCTCGCAGGCGATCTGGCTGCGCCTGAACCCCGACCTGGTCGCGCCGACCCACCCCTATCGGCAGACGGGCCATTACGGCGCCAAGTTCGGGTTATCGCCCGACGAAGCCCTGACCGCGGCCGGCCGTATTGCCCGTCACCCCGATCTCAAGCTGGTGGGGGTGCACGTTCACATCGGCTCGCAGATCTTCGATCTGGAACCCATCCTGGCGGCCTGCGAACGGCTGATCGAGTTGGCGACGGCCTTGCGGCAGCGGGGCCATGTCATCCGCTTCTTGAGTCCCGGTGGCGGTTTGGGCCAACCCTATCATCCCGATGACCCCCGCTTCGACCTGGTGCAGGCCGTGGAACGCGTGGCCCGGCACTGCGCCGAGGTCTGGGAGCGTCAGAACGGCCGTATCGAACCACCCACGCTCGTGCTGGAGCCGGGGCGCTCGCTGATCGCCCGCGCCGGCGTGGCCCTCTACACCGTCGGCAGCGTGCGCCGTCTGGCCGATGGCAGCCGCATCGTCGCCGTGGACGGCAGTATGGCCGATAACATTCGGCCGGCCCTTTACGGCGCCCGCTACACGGCCTGCCTGCCGGCCCGCCCGCTCGACGCCGCCAGCGGCCCCTGTCGGATCGTCGGTCCCCTGTGCGAAAGCGGCGATGTCCTTCTCCCGGCTGTGGCGTTGCCGGACGTTCGCCCCGGCGACATCCTGGCCGTGCCCGTTTCCGGGGCCTATCAGCTCAGCATGGCCAGCAACTACAACGCGGCCCTGGCGCCGGCGGTGTACTGGCTGGAGGATGACCATCTCCTGCTCATCCAACGCCGCCAGCGTCCGGCCGATCTGCTCCAACGTGACCTGCCTTTGCCGCCATGAGCCGCCGCCCGGTCAACTGCCGTTATTTCTACGCCGACTACCACCGCGGCCGCGATTACGAGGAATGCCGGCTGATCAAGCGCAATCCCGACTCGCGGCCGTGGCGACGGGCGTTGTGCGATACCTGCCCGGTGCCGGGCATCCTCCAAAAGACGAATTGCTCCGAAATCGCCCTGGAGGCGACGGTGGTGCGCAAATGGGGGATTCTGGAACGGGTTGAAGTCTTCGCTGTGTGCGCTCGCCACCTGATCGAGCTGGAGGACCCCAACCACTGTCCGCAGTGCGCAGCCGAAGCGCCAAGGGCCGGATAGGACGGGCCTACGGATGGGGTCTTAGCCCTCCCACTCGATATCCACGGGGCCGCGCGGCGGAGCCGTTGTCGGCGAGGGACGCAGCCGCCGGCGGAGCGTTTTGAGAAGGATGCGCGCGGCTTGAAGCAGCTCGTGGGCAGCCCGCTCCAGGTGCTGCCAGAACTCCTCGGGCAGGCCGAAATCGTAGCGGAAAAAGACCTGGCGCAAATGGCGCAGGCCCTCCAGCAGCCAACGCTCCCAGCTGAAGGCTTCGGGTTCGGTGTGGGATTCATGAGGCGTGGCCGACATGGCGTCCCTCCGGTTTGTGCGCCACGGCGATGATGCTCGTGCCGATGGGCAACGGTGTGCGTTTGAGCAGGGCGACTTCGAACCGTCCCACCCGGTCGAGCAGGGCGTTGAGCCAGGGCGGGGCCGGCTCCATCTCGACCTGATAGGCGTCGGGATCGAAGTGGGGCGAGGCCAGATCGGGTTCGCGGCCTAGGCGACGCCGGGCCAGGATGAGCGCGGCCGAAAGGGGGAAAATCAGGGTGAACGTGTAGCTGCAAAAAGGCACATCCCAGCCCACGGCCGTGAGTTTGCGCCGCAATTCGGGCACGGCATAGCGGCGCTGATGCTGATTGAGCACGTCGTTCTGGCTCCACAGCCACATGAGCGCCGGCACGGTGACGATCAGCCAGCCGCCCGGTTTCGTCACCCGCCAGGTCTCGCGCAGGACCGCCGCTTCGTCTGGGATGTGTTCGATGGTGTCCAGCAGGGCCACCAGGTCGAAACTGGCATCGGGGAAAGGGATGGCCGTGGCCGATCCCTGCCGGACATCGAAACCGCGGCTCCGGGCGATGGGGATGGGCTTGGGATGGTATTCCAGGCCGATGACCTCGCCGTAGTGGGCCAGGTGGTGCATCATGTTGCCGGCGCCGGCGCCGACGTCGAGCACGCGGCGCCCGTTCCGACCCGGCCCGACGTACTTATCGAGCAGGGCCAGGACGGCGCGCGTGCGGGTGGCAAACCACCAGTGGCGGTCTTCCTCGATCTGGACGAGCATGGGGGTGGATGATTTCATGGGATGCGTTGTCGTTCGTTTCTCGTCCTGAGCGTGACCGATACCGGAATGGAAGACGAAGGACGGAGAGGTTTCGTCCTTCGTCTCGATGTTTGTGCACGGCAGGACAAGTTTGGCGCAGGCGGAGATGCCTGTCAAGTCCCGGCGGTTGTCGCAGGCGGTTTCGGCGTCGCCATCAGGCTCCGGGCCTGGAGCACGCGCACCTGCCCCGGTCGCCCGCCCGGCACTCGGCGCACATGGCGGCGTTGGGTGTAGAGCACAGGCACGTTGCCGTCGTGTCGCGCGGCCGAGTAGTAGGCCGCCCAGCCGGCCGCCTCCTCCAGGGTTGTGGACGGCACCGGCCGGCCGTGGGTGCGGATGATCACGTGAGCGCCGGGCACGCGTTCGGTGTGGAGCCAGAGGTCGTCGGGGCCGGCCAGCTCCCAGGTCACGCGCTCGTTTTGTAGGGCATGGCGGCCGATGATGACCTCGAAACCGTCGCGCGAACGCAGGCGCAGGGGTTGTGAAGCCGGCGGTCGCGGCGACCGTCGCTCACCCGGTGGGCGCACCAGCCCGGCCGCCACAATGGCCTGGCGGATGTCCTCCAGATGGCCGGCATTGTCGGCCAGGTTGAGGTCGGCCTGGAGCTGGTCGAGATAGGCCAGGTCCCGTTCGACCTCGGCCAGGAGACCGGGAAGCTTCTCCAGGGCGCGGCGGGCCTTGTGGTAGCGGGCAAAATAGGCCTGGGCGTTGGCGACGGCGGAAAGGGTCGGGTCGAGGGGAATGCGCAGCGTTTCGGCGCCGGTATCGGCCACCAGCTCGTCGGCGCCGGCCGGCAGGGTCGTGGCATAGGCCAGGATCCACTCACCCCATTGGCGCAGCGTTTCCGCCGCGGCGGCCCGGCTTATCTCGGCCTGCAGGGCCTCGCGGCGGGCCTGCAGACGTTCGCGCGCGGCCGTGAGCAGAGCCTGCACCCCGGCGCGGCGGCCCGCATACGCATCGGCACCGAGGGCGGCCGTGTAGAAGGCCGCGGCCGCCTGGCTGATGGAAGGATAGAGACGACAGGAGCCGAGGTGGGTCAGCTCGTAGGGGGCAAAGGCCACGGGCGTCCCTGTGGCCGGGTCGAGGGCCAGCGCAGGTGCCCAACCGCCCTCGCGCACGAGCCGGCGCACCCAATCGAATCCGTCGCTCAAGGCTTCGGGGCTGGCGTTGGGGTGGTTCGGCGTGGCCTGGGCGTCGCCTACGGCCCGGAAGACGAGCTCGCGGGCAAGCAGAGGGCTGAGGCCGGCGAGCTGTTCGACCAGCAACCGCCAGATGGGAGTCGTGGGTGGGGCCATGCGCAGCCGACGCTCGGCGTCTTCCCGGCGAAACAGGTCAACGGGAAGCTTGCCGGCCTGAGGTGGCGGCGGCGCGTACGGCCGACCGGGCAAGGGCGGTCGCGCGCTTGCGCCCTCGAAGCGTCGCAGGCTGGCGCGGATGATGCCGTCGGCATCGAGGAGGAGCACGTTGCTCCAACGCCCCATGACCTCGGCGGCCAGGGTCATCCGCTCACCGCCCGGATGGGTGAAGGTGAGGAAGAGGACCCGTTCCCAGGCGGGTTGGAAGACCTCGGACAGGCGGGCGCCGTCGAGCCATTTGCGGGCGAGCAAAAGAAAGGGCGTGTCGGTTTCCAGGCCGCGGCGGGCCTTCTCGGCCAGAAGATGAACCCGCGGCCGGCGGGGGTTGGCGTCCAGCAGCAGCCAATGCCGGGCCCCGCGTGCGTACAGTTCCAGGGCTAGACCGTATTCGTCGGGCGGGATGACGGCCTGGACCCGGCCGCCGAGGAGCAGGTCTCGCAGCTCCCAGGCCACGGCGGTGAGGGTGATGGCGTCCATGCCTTTCGGGGGAGCTTTGGGGAGCTTGGGGGAGTTTGGGGGAGCTTGGGGGAGCTTGGGGGAGCTTGGGGGAGCTTCTTCGTCGTCCGTCCTTCGTCATTCGTCTCCGCCATCGGTCTCAACCCGTGACGAAGGCCGAACGACGGAAGACGAAATCCATCATCCATCGTCCTACTTGAAATACAACCCCCGGCTGAAAATGTACTGGCGCACTAGCTCCGGGATCTGATAGCGCACGCTGCGGCCCTCCATCATGCGCTGGCGCAGATGATTGGACGAAATGCTCACCCCCGGCATGGGCAACAGCACCACCTCCTGGCTGATGCCGGGCAACACCGCCTCCAACGGCGCCCAATCCACGGCATAACCGGGCCGGGTGGCCGCGGCCAGCCGCGCCAGGCGGCGTAGGCGATCGGGTTCGTGCCAGTTGGGAAAGTCGATCAGCGAATCCAACCCCATCAAAAACCAGATTTCGGTGCCGGGGCCGAGCTGTTCCCGCATGAGTTCGACCATATCGGCCGTGTAATGGGGCCCCGGCCGTTCCAGGTCAATCCGGGAGATGCTGAAGGCCGGGTTATCGTGCAGGGCGAGCTCGAGCATGACGAGGCGGTCCTCGGCGCGCGCCACTACCCTGTCTCTTATACACATCT
>JAOADB010000250.1 GCA_026417535.1 Caldilineales bacterium | reverse complement strand
GCCCCAGCGTGAGCACCGGGCGAAAGCCCGTCGTGGGCGAGTGCGCACACAGAACGGCTTGACTCGGTGCCCGACCCTTGTTGTGGAGCAAGACAAGGACGGCATCGGGCCCCGGATAGACCGAATTGACGTGATGGCGGCCGTCGTGACGACCGTAAAAATGGTACTCGTGCTCGACCCGGCCGGCATCGTCTTGATAGACGACGCTGTTATGGGTCGTATTGGCGATGTAGAGGCCGCCGTTGGCATGGGCAATCTGATGGACGTAACCGACCCGCCGCCGAAAGGGGACGACACCGGTTGCCGTCCATCCGTCCGCCGTTCGTTCATAGCAGGTCAGGGCGCGGTCATCGGATTTGGCCAGAAACGACCGGCCATCACCGTCCGGCAGGGCAATCCCGTAATGATGCCCGGTGGCCAGAACCCGATAGGAACGGAGTTGCCATGTCGCATCCAGCGTTACGACCATGAGACGGGTATGGGTGGCGATGGCCAGTTCGAATCCGATGGTCATTCTTTATTCTAAGGGGTAAGCAAACTCGTGTCATAGGGGAGTACGCTATACGTACTCATATCGGTTAGACTTGGACAAAATAGGTCGTATTTCAACTCATATTCGGGAATTCCTAACGCATTGGCACAATTGAACAATATTTCGATGTGTTTGGGAGGATAATGCTTGAAGGGATTCATATTTTTGTGTGGTTTTTCAATAATTTTTTGACAACCAAGAAATTGACATATTTTATAAGATGCCATTGAATCGCGAAGATAATTGATTATCAAAATATCTTGCGGTCTTTCTTGAAAATAGTTCAAAACAAAAATATGATAACAATTGCGATTTTTGATCCATTTTTGCACAGCATATTCCGTAGTATCCCAGGTATTCACCCCGCTGTGTTTTCCCCTTCGCTTGGAACGCTCGATATGCGCAAGGCGACTTAGGACCCATGTATCAAGTTCACGTACCTGTAAAATGAATCTAGCGTTTGGAAACATTGTATCGAGTTTAGCTAAATCTCTGGGAATACCATCACTAAAACAGTCATATAAACGCAACAATTTCAAATCATTACAAGAACGCCATTTGTTGCCATGATAAGAGGGTAATCCGAGGTTTTTGAATATCGAGTGGATTGAACTTGTTCCTGTCTTGTTAAAACCTATCACAAAAACTTTACGCGCATTTCTGACACCTATCCAATTCAAAAACATTCTTGTGGCAATTATAGGTGCTTTGGTGGATATAAAAACATTTATTATTCTAGGTACATCCCTTTTGTGCGGAGTAGATTTTTGCCACATCTGCAGAATAGAAACGATCACAATCGAACGCGCAAGCAATCGTCATGATTGTAGCGATTTCATCTTCATTCAATACATCCTGCCAGAACAGACGTTCGCCGTGAACGGCGTAGTCGTTCTCGGTGCGAAGCAAACCGTGGGTGGTGCGCAGCGTGGTCATCGAAGGGACGAAGAGGTGAGCAGGATGGAGCCGCGGGGCCGGCTCGCCCAAATAAGCCAGCAGCCGTCGGGTCGCGGTGAAGGGTTCTTCGTAAAAATCCTCGTAGCGGAAGATGGGCAGACCTCGCCGTTCGAGCTGTCGGGCCACTAGGTCGGTGGTCAGCGCCCACATGACGGCCTGTTTTTCCAGGTCGGTGCAGGCGGCCGCGATGACCCCCTGGCGAGAACGAACCCGCTTGCGGGCCTCCGGCTGGCCGGCGACCACGCGCTCCCAGAACATCCGGTAATGACGCTCCCGTCCGAATTCCTCCCAAAAGCGAGGCCGGCGACGGAGCGAGGCCAGAACGGCGCAGGGATGGCGGATGATGAAGACCACCCGGGCATCGAAATGGTCAATCAGCCAGTCGAGCAGAAAATTGGCCCGGATTTCCTTGAAGCCGAGGATCGGACACTCGTTCCAGACCATGTCCACATAGGCCTGGCTGACCTCTTCCAGCGGCGTAAAGAGGTGGTTGCGCAACAGCCAGCGATGGCGATGGATGCCGCTCAGGACCTCGTTGAGATAGACAGCCAGCTGCCGCGAGGTATCCGCCGTGGGATGGGTAGCATAGCACACGTCGGCGGCGAAAGCACACACCTGCGGGTGCAACGGCTCGAAGAGGATCAGCCCACCGAGGACCTTGGAGACGATGTCCGACAGCCAGGTTGTGCCCGAACGGCCAAAGCCGAGGATGACGATGGGACGGACAGGACGGCCGTTCATCGGTCACCGGCCAACAGCGGTCGCGCCAGCTCCAGGATGCGGGCGGCGCGGTGGGCAAAAAGGTGCTCCCGATGGGTGCGCTCCTGCCCGCAACGGGCCACGGCGGCGGCTTCATCGGGATGGGCCAGATAGTACTCCAGCCGCATTAGGCACTCATCCACATCCCGATAGGTCACCACCTCGTGCTCCGGTCGGAACAGGTCGGCCAGATTGGCGCGGTCATCGGTCAACAACAGACAACCACTCCCGGTGATCTCAAAAAGACGCAGGATGGCGGCATAGGGACCGGCGATCTCGGGATGGGCGTTGAGGCCGATGCGAGCGCGGCGATAGATGTCGTACATGGCCAGGCCGTAGGCCGGCGGATGGGCCCGCTCCCGCAAGACCGAGGGCAACGCGTTGGCCTCCAGACCCCGGTCGAAGGAGAGCCAGATCTCGACGAGACCGCTCTCGGCCAGCGCAGCCAACCAGCGCAGCCGTTCGACGTGCATATCGGACACGGAACCGATGAAAACGGCGCCGTAGGTCCGTTCTGTGACCTCGCCGTAACGCTGACGACACCGCTCCAGAAAGACCGGTTCGAAGGCCAGGGGCAAATAGGCGCTGCGCAACCCACAGTCGTTGAAAAAGCGCACGTAATGGGGAAAGGCGCTCAGAATGAGGTCATACACGCCGAACAGGTCGAGATAGGCAGGAAAGCGGCTCGCCAGTTGGCCTATGACCAGCCGACAATGCTCTCGCGCCGCCCGGATAGCGCCGGCGGCCAGCGGTGTTTGCAGTTGCACGAGCAGAATATCGGGACGGAACTGCCGCGCCTGGGCCAAGAAGACTTCGTTCAGGAGCTGCTTTTGCCGTTGCTGAATAAGGCTGAGGCCGACGCCTGTGCGTTCGGCCGCCCGGTGCGCTCTTTCCAGCAGCTGCGCTTCGCGCGCCACCGCTTTCAAACCGTGCTCTTCGGCCCAGCGGAACTGAACCTCGGGCACCCCCACCAGCAAGGTCTCCGCCTCGCAGCCCAAGCGGTTGAACTCGAGGGCATAGGCATCGCTCCAGCCGAAACTCTCGAACAGAAAGGCGTCCCGCAGCCGACGGTAGTCGTACCGAGCCCAATCGGGATGGTGCTCACGCACGTAGCGGCGAAAGGCCGGCGAGGTGCCGGTGGCGACGAGGATGCGATAGCCCATAGGTCACTGCTCAGCCACTGGCCTTGACGTCCCGGTCAGGCCTTCCGTTCTCGCCACTGGCTGCTCGCCGGGATGGCGGACGAAAGACGGCGGACGAAGAGAAGGCGTCTTTCGTCATTCGTCTTTCGTCTGCCCGAGAGCAAAAAGCCTAGGAACCCGGGGCATTGTCGTCGTCGGCCTGAGTCGTGACACCCGTAGTGAGGCTCACGCCGTCACGGTCCGCCGTCGCGCCTCTTCCTGCCGCCACCAGCGCCAGCCCCGCCAAAACCAGAGCGGATGCCGCAGGGCCGCCTTGGCGACTTCTCCGTAAGCCTCCCACAGGCTCCGCGCCCGTGCCTTGCCGTAACGCCGCCGCAATTGCCGCCAGAAGAAGGGCGGCATCTCGGCCGGGGTCAGATACCGGGCGAAATCGGGATAGTAACGCTGCGCTTCGCGGGGGTAGATGTCGGGATGGGTTTGCTGCTTAGTCTCGCCGTGCAGCACCCGCACGCTGAACGGCTCATCCACCGAAAGGGGGAATAACCCGTGAAACGGCAGACGGATGGTGAACTCGGTATCGAACGTGTAGGGCAAATCCACCCGGAACTCGCCCACCCGTTGGAAACACACGTGGCGCCAGAAACAGGCCGGCTGATAGGTCGGCCAGCGGTCAATCCAATCGGCCCGATGGGCTGGCAAGGGCGGAATCTGGCGGGAAAACAGGTAGTTGCCTTCGCCGTCCTCGTAGCGGACCACCCCGCTGATCCAGGCTGCCTCCGGATGGTCTACGAGCAGCTGCGCCACGCGTCGCAGCGCGCCCGGCAGGTAGAAATCATCGCTGTTGATGAAGGCAACGATCTCTCCGGTGCAACGCCGTAGACCCTTGTTGAGGGCATCGGCCTGGTTTTTGTCGGGTTCGCTGACCCAATAGGCGATGTGTTCACCGTAGCGTTCGAGTAGCTCAACGGTGCCATCCCGCGACCCGCCGTCAATGACGATGTACTCCAGGTTGGGGTAGTGCTGGAGCAGGACCGCCCGGATCGTCTTTTCGAGCAGGGCAACGCGGTTGGAGGTCGGCGTGATCACGCTGAAGCGAGGCCACGCCGTCAGTTGCGTCCGTTGGGCCGCTGCGTAGCCGTCGTCGGTCCAGGGCCAGCCGGTCTTGCCGGCCGGCGGCGGTGGTAACCGGGTGAGAAGGTCGGAGGAAGTTGTCATAAGCGCAGAGCGAAAACGGGTTCAGAACACGGGGAAGCGTCGGCGCAAACGGTTGTAGAACTGCCGTAGGGCATTGGCCCGATGAAAGCGGGCCACGGCCGCAGAAAAATCGGGGCCATAGGCCACTGCCGCTTCGGCAAAACGCCGGACGGCGTAATCGTAGAGGCGCAGATCGAATTCGTTCAAACCGGCGCGGTCATGACAGGCGTTCCCGCAGCTCCCGCCAGGAGACCGTGGCCGTACCCAGCTTGCCCACGACGATGCCGGCCGCAGCGGAGGCCAGCCGCGCCGCCGCCGGCAGCGAAGCGCCCGCCGCCAGGGCCAGGGCCACCGTCGCCGCCACCGTATCCCCGGCGCCAGTGACATCGTACACCGCCCGCGCCTCGGCGGGGATGTGGATGCCCTCCTCGGCCTCGGCCGGATACAGGGTCATCCCCTCAGGCCCGCGGGTGATCAACAGATGGCCGGGTCCGATCTGCAGGCGCAACACCCGCACGACATCGGCCAGGTCGAAGCCATCTTCCAGGTGCAGACCCGCGGCCAGCAACGCCTCGGCCGTGTTCGGTGTGACCACGGTGGCGCCGGCGTACTTGCGGTAGTCGCGGCCTTTCGGATCCACGACGACGGGGATGCCGCGGCGCCGCGCCAGCCCGATCAGCTCCTGGCACAGGGCCGGGGTCAACAGCCCCTTGGCGTAATCGGACAGCAGGCAGACCTCGGCACCCGCAATGTGCTGCCGACAACAGGCAATGACCTGCTCGGCCACGGCGGGGGAGATGGGTTCGGTGACCTCGGTGTCAATCCGCAGCATCTGCTGATTGTGGCCCATGACCCGGCTTTTGACCGTGGTGGGACGGTCGGCCACGGCGATGAGACCGTCAGCGCCTGTCTCTTATACACATCT
>JAOADB010000249.1 GCA_026417535.1 Caldilineales bacterium | reverse complement strand
ATACGGGCCTCCTCGGACTCAGATGAGGTAGTACACGCGCGGCTTCGTGCCCAGCTCCTCCTTCAGCCGGATCACGTTGGGCCGGGCGATCAGCTCGGCCACCAGGCTGTCGGGGTCGTTGGCGTCGCCGAAGTAGGTGGCGCGGCCGATGCAGGTGGTGACGCACGCAGGCAACATCCCTTCGGCCAGACGATGCAAACAGAAATGGCACTTGCGCACGTTGCCGATGGGCGACTGCTCGCCGACCCGCTCCCGCCACTCGCCGTACTCATAGGGCGAGGTGCGCTCGAAGGCCTCGGCGATGGCCTGTCCTAGAAGGAAGGGCAGACCGTCGGGTGTGTTCTCGGCGTAAAGGTCGCCGAAGTCAAAGGTGCGGGCGGCGTAGGGGCAGGCCGTGATGCAGTAGCGGCAGCCGATACACTGGTCGTAGTCCACCACAACCACCCCCTCCTCGTTCGTGTAAGTGGCGTTGACCGGGCACACGGGGGTGCAGGGTGGGTTGTCGCATTGCATGCAGGGCCGTGGCAGGAAGCGACGGGTCACGTGAGGATATGTACCGATCTCCTCCTCCAGCACCGGGCGGTAGACCACGCCGGGCGGGAGCTTGTTCTCGGCCACGCAGGCGATGGTGCAGGCGTGACAGCCGACGCACTTGCGCAGGTCAATCACCATCACCCAGCGCCGTTCCCTGGGCGTCTTGGCCAGCGCCCGCTTCAGGTCCTCTTGCATGCGGATGAGGGCGTCTTTGAATTCCAGCACGTCGGGCATGGACGGACCTCCTGAAAACGAATACGAGATTACCGAGCGGAACCGGTAAAGCCGAATGCCGGCGATGGCTTGCCGATCCGGCGTACCATCGGGATTCCACTTGTACAATGTATCACTTTCTGGGCGGTCGCAGTAGCAGGGAAAGTCGGAGTCTTTGTCGGGGAAATCCCTCATTTGTGCCCGTTACGAGCCTGTAACATCCCGGCAACGGCGGCTTCACGCAGGCGTGGTAGGCTGAAAATGCCTTCATCCTCACCGGGAGGGTTCCCGCATGATGCGATCTCAGCCTCTGTTCCGTCTTTTCCTGCCTGCCATCGCCATGGCCCTGTTCCTGTCCGGCCTCATCGGAGCGACCGCCTTGGCGGCGCCTCCCGATCCCGATGCCGGTTTGGTCGTGGTCGGCGTGGAGGCCGGCGGACCGGCGGCGCAGGCCGGCATCGTGCGCGGGGACGTGCTCCTGAGCGTTGACGGCCGTGCGGTCAATAGCTTCGCCGACTGGCAGACGGCCACCGCAGCCGTGCGCCCCGGTCAGGAGGTCGAAATCACCTTCCGTCATGGCGATGAGGTCAAAACCGTTACCGTCACGCCGGTCGAGCGCAACGGCCGTCTCCATTGGGGCTTGCAGCTCTATTTTGGCGGTGTCTTCGGCCCCTTTATGGACGGCCCCTTTGGCTTCATGTTCCGCACACCACCCGGTCTCCGCGATGGCAGCGTCCTTATCGTCGAGGTCGTCCCCGATAGCCCGGCGGCCCAGGCCGGCCTCAGGGTGGGCGACCGGATCGTGGCCGTGGACGGCGAGCGCCTGAGCCTGACTGCCGATCTGGCTGAGCGTATCGCCGGTTATCGGCCCGGCGATACCGTCACCCTGACCGTCCTGCGGGACGGCCGGGAGCAGGAGGTCGAGGTCACGTTGGGTCGCCATCCCGAACGGCCCGCTGCGGCCTATCTCGGCATCCGCTACAGCGCGCAGCCGCCGCTGTTGCCCTTCGAGGAGCTACCGTTGCCGTCCCAACCCGAGGCAACGAGCCAGGGCGCGCGCATTGACCGGGTGAAGGTGCGCACACCCGCCGACCGGGCCGGCCTTAAGCCCGGCGAGGTTATCATCGCTGTGGACGACCGGCCTGTGGCCGATGCCGCTGACCTAGCGACTATCCTCCGCGCGTATCGGCCGGGCGAGGTCATCACCCTCACCGTGCGCGCGGCCGAGACCGACGTCCGGCGCCGGGTGCAGGTGACCCTGGCCGAACATCCGGACGACCCGGAGCGGGCCTATCTGGGGGTCGAGGTGAGCGACGCGACGGTGCCTCCGGCAGACTCGGCGACGAAGGAGAAAAGCTCCCGACGCTTCTTCGACCTTCCTCTTCCCTTCGGCAGGGATTGGAACCTGCGTCTGCCGCAGCTGCCCTTCGACCTGGAGAACCTGCGTCTGCCGCAGCTGCCCTTCGACCTAGACAACCTGCGCCGCCTGTGGCCCTGGTCTCCCGGAGAAGACACACCGTCACAGGGTCTCGGTCTCTGAATTTGCCCTCCTCCCACCTCCTCCTCCGGACTACGAGCGCCCGGCCCCGCCGGGCGCTCGTAAGGTCTGGGGCGATGGTCTCATCCCTTGAATGGAACCTGACCGTTTGCCCGCAGTGGCCGTATGATCCGCTCGGTTCGTTGGCGTCTCATCGGTAGTTACGTCCTGCTGACCGTTCTCAGCGTGGCCCTGGTGGGCATTGTCGCCCTCACCCTGGTGGGTCGTTACGTCGAACAGGGCGAACGGGCGGCGTTGCAGGCCACGGCCGAGGCCATTGCCGTGCAGGCCGAACCGTTGTTGAATCCCTTGCGGCTGCGCGAACTGCGCGAGCTGGCCCAGACGGCGGCCTTTTTGGGCAACGAGGAGGTGCGCATTTTCGATGCCCGGCGCAACCTGCTCGTGATGGCGACCCCCAACAGCATCACCGACACCTACGTGTGGCTTTCGGCGCCCGTGGCCCTAACCGTGAACGGCGAGACCGTCGGGGCGTTTTTGCTCTCGTTGCCGGCGTTGCAGCCTTTTGTCGAGGGGGTTCTGCCGGCCGACGATACCCGGTTGCTGCAGATGCCGCCCGAAACGGTCGTCACCATCGTGCGCCGCATCGAGGAGGCCTGGGGTACGCGGCTGGTGTTCGAGGTGGGCACCCTGGGCGAATTGGGGCGCTCACTGGCCAATGCGGTTCCCTCCTCGCCCACCACGGCGACGGCGCGCACGGTGCTGGTTCCTGTCGGTTCGCCCGAGCAGCCGCTGGGCTATGTGGAACTGCGCCGCACCAGCGACCTGGGCACCGAGGCCCTGCCGACGACTCGCCGCGCCCTGCTCCTGGCAGGGGTGGCCGCAGCCGTGCTGGCGGCATTGGTCGGTCTGGTCGTCGTGCGCGGGCTGACCGCGCCCCTGGCTGGATTGGCGGCCGCGGCCGGTCGCATGGGGCAGGGTGATTTGACGGCGCGGGCGCCGGTGGCCGGTGGCACCGAGCTGGAGCAGCTGGCCCGCCAGTTCAACCACATGGCCGCCCAGCTGGAGAGCAGTTTCGCCCATCTGGCCCGCGAGCGGGACACCCTGCGGCGTTTCATCGCCGACGCTTCTCACGAGCTGCGCACGCCCATCACGGCCCTCAAGAACTTCATCGAGCTCCTCCAGGGTCCGGCCGCCGATGACGCGGCCGCCCGCGAGGAGTTCCTGCGCGAAAGCCAGGCGCAGATCGCTCGGCTGGAGTGGATCACGACGAATCTGCTCGACCTGTCGCGGGCCGAGGCCGGGCTGGTCGAGCTCGATCGCCGTCCTGTACCGGTGGCCGACCTGCTCGAAAGTGCCGTGGCGCCCTTCCGGCCGCGGGCGCTGGAAAAGGAGATCGTCCTGGAGGTGAAGGCGCCCACTGCGGCCCTTGTCCTCGTGGGTGACCGGACGCGATTGGAGCTGGCCCTGGGCAATCTGATTGACAATGCCCTGCGCGCGACCTCGGCCGGCGGCCGCGTCACGGTCAGGGCTGAGGTCGAGGCGACCGAGGTGCGGCTCGTGGTCGAAGATACTGGCCACGGCGTGGCGCCGGAGGATCAACCTCACATTTTCGAGCGTTTTTACCGGGGGGCCAACGGCGGCACCGGGTTGGGGCTGGCCATCGTGCGTAGCATCGCCCAGGCGCACGGCGGCCGCGTTTGGCTGGATGCCACGGGGCCGACAGGCAGCCGCTTTGTCATCGCCATTCCGCGGGACGCGTAGAACCATTCCACGGGGGTCATTTCCCATCTCCGGCGTCGAGACGGGTTGTGGTATACTCTTTTCGTTATCCACCGGCCATGTCTCCTCGGACGGCCCGGATGGTTTGCGGCTGCCGGAAGAGGAGTCGGCTGTCAGCCTTGCTCACCTTTTCGCCGCGAGGTCCCGCTTGAAACCCTTTCGTATCGTCACCGATAGCAGCGCCCACCTCACCCGCGACGAAATCAAACGGTTCCAGATCGAGGTCGTGCCCATGCGGATACGGCTGGGTCGCCGTGTCTACACCGAGGGCGTGGACATCACCACGGAGAGCTATCTGCGCCGCCTGAGCACGATCAAAACCCTCCCCACCTCGCAGCCGCCGCCGCTGCAGGATTTCATTGATGTGTACTACCGGCTGGGCAAAGAAACCGACCAGATCCTCTCCATCCATCTGTCGAGCAAGCTCAGCCCCGTCTGCGAACTGGCGCGCACGGCGGCCGCAGCCCTGCGCGCCCACGCCCAGATCACGGTCATTGACAGCGAGACGATCAGCCGGGGGTTGGGGATGATCGTCCGTTGTGCAGCCGAGGCGGCTGCAGGCGGCGCCTCTTTGACCGAGACGGCGCGGCTCGTGCGGGGTCTGATCGGCGCCACCTTTTTCAGCTTTTTCGTGGACGACCTGAGCTATCTCGAACGCGATGGCCGTATCCGGCCCTCTCAGGCGCTGCTGGGCAGCCTGTTTGCCATCAAGCCCCTCCTGGAGATCCGCGAAGGCCATCTGGTGGTCATGGAAAAGGTGCGCACCCAACTCGACATGGTGGAAAAGTTGTTCACGTTCATCAGCGAATTCGCCTATCTCAAAGAGGTCGCCCTGCTCCAGAACAACAACACTCCGGTCGCCACGGCTTTGCTGGAGCGGTTAGAGACGGCCTATCCCGATTTGCCCATTTTCACCGACACCTACGGCCCCACCTTGGCGACGTTCATCGGGCCTTCGGCCTTAGGTGTGATCGTGCGCGAAGACGTGCGCCTGTTCGTGTGATGAGCGATGCCGTTGCCCAACTGCGCGCCATTTTGAACCTCGAAGCCAGGCGCGGCTATCGCAACGATGCCGTTGTGGGGGGACTGGACGAATACGCGCGGCGCTGGCATCTGCAGATGGCGCCGTTGATTGACGGCGAACACACCGCGCGGCGCGTGGGGGCCATTGTGGACGCGCTTGCCGCCTATCCCAGCCTCTCGCCGCCAGCGCGGGTCGCCGCGGTGCACGAGCTGTTGGCCATGCTCGAGACCCTGGCTCCGGCGGCGGAAACCAAAGCGACCGACCGGACGCCGCGCCAGACGACCAAACCCGTGACCCCGCCCAGTTCCGCGGCCAAACCTCCGCCATCACCCGCAGGGGCCAAACCCACGGCCCCGCCGGCGCCACCTCCGCGGCCGTCGGAACTGGCCGGTCTCGATGCTCCGCTCACGAGTTTGCCCGGCGTCGGCCCGGCTCTGGCCCGCAACCTGGCCCGGCTGGGCCTGGAACGGGTGGGCGACTGTCTCTTATACACATCT
>JAOADB010000248.1 GCA_026417535.1 Caldilineales bacterium | reverse complement strand
TCCTACACCGACCTCGACGCCGACCTCCACTCCTACACCGACCTCGACGCCTACCGTTTGTACCACCTGCCCGACGAACACGCCCACGCCGACTGCCACCCCGACACCAACCGCCACGCCGACACCGACTCCCACACCCACACCGACGCCGATACCGGGCATCCGGGTGAACAGCGGCGGCCCGGACTATACCGATGTGACGGGCAAGGTCTGGTCGGCCGATCGGGTCTATACGGCCGGCAGCTGGGGGCACATCGGCACCAGCAATACGACGAAATGGAACTCCACAGCCGTCGCCGGTACCGATGACGATCCGCTCTATCAGCGTTGGCGAGACAACCCCGGCGAATATCTCTTCACCCTGCCCAACGGCACCTACCAGATAACCCTCAAATTCGCCGAATTTGAGGTGAGCAAGATAACCGATCGCCAGTTCGACATCACCATCGAGGGTGTGCAGGTCGAGACAGCCTTCAGCATTTACGAGCAGGTCGGTCGGTTCGTCGCGTTGGATAAAACCTATCAGGTCACCGTGACCGACGGTATTTTGAACATCGTTTTTACCAAGTACGGTTCCAGTCGGAGGAATCCGATCATTTCTGCCATTGAAGTGCGCTAACACCGTCGTCATCGTTGTGCCAGCAGCGCCGGACCGAAGCCATCGTTTTCTGCCATCCACACTCAGGAGGTTATTGTGTTTCGCTTCAATTCGTCTAGACTGCTTTTGCTGATGGGCCTGCTCATGCTGATCGTGGCCTGGCTTCTCGGCGGAGCCGGTCCGGTGGCCGCAACGGGTGGCGGCATTGCCGGTACCGTCTTTTTCGACGGCAACGGTAACGGCGTTCGCGATGCCGGTGAGCCGGGCCTGCCCGGGGTTACGGTGCAGGTCGGTACCCTGACGGCGACGACGGACGCTAACGGCGCCTATCTGTTCGCCGGTCTGGCGCCTTCGACCTACACCGTCGTCCAGACCGACCTGCCCGGTTACCTCAGCACCACGCCGAACACTCTCATCGTAGGCGTGACGAATGCCGTCGTGAACAACGTCCACTTCGGCGATGCCCTGCCGCTCAACCTAACCGGTGTCGTTTTTGATGACCGCAACGGCAACGGCAACCAGGACTTGCTCGAACCCGGCGTCCAAGGCGCCGTGGTCGAGGTCTTTGCCGATGCCAACGGCAACGGACAAATCGATCCCGGTGAACAGCTCCTCGGCTCGACCCTGAGCGACAACCAGGGCAACTATCTCATCCCCGGTCTCAAACCAGGGCCGCGGGTCGTGCGCGGCCAGCGTCCGGGCGGGCTCGGCGAGCCTACCCATGCGCCCATTAGCCTCATCAGCAGTCAGACAGGCGGCAACACCCGCCTTCTCAATCTGGGATTGTTGCCGGCCACGGTCGAACCGGCCGGCGTTGGTGGCGTTGTGTGGAACGACGCCGACGGCGATGAAGTCGTGGATGGGGGCGAGGCGCCTCTAGCCGGGGTACGCCTGACGTTGCTGTGGGGTCCCGGTGCCATAGGCGGCGTCGGAGTGGTGGCCACGGCCGTCACCGATGGCCAGGGCCGTTACGGTTGGGATGGTCTGGCGCCCGATAGCTATCAGGTGACGGTGGATGCTGCCAGCGTGCCGGCAGGCTGGCTCTTCAGCGGCGACCCGGTCGCCCTTACCTTCGGCCTGGCCAATGGCGAGCATAAGACCCTCAATTTGGGCTACTACGACCCGCTCCTGGTGGCGCCATTGCGTTTGTCGCAATGGAAGAAGGAATTTCGCGGCAGCGGTCGCACCCAGTACACGGCGGCCGAGCTGGACGGATTCCGGCAGACGGCCGAACGCGAAAGCGTCGTCTTCCCCGAGGTCGTGCCCCTGCTCGATGCTCTGCTCCGCTTCGGCCATCGTGACGAGGAAGGCGCGCGCAAGCAATACGCGGCCCTACGCCTCAACCTGGCCAGCCGCCGGTTGCTGCCGGGCACGCCCATCCGCCTGCCCGAACTGACGACGGCGACAACGGTCGGCCAGGCTGCCGCCGAGCTGGAGGGCATTCTCTACCCGCCCAGCGCCCAAACCCGCGAGACCTATCGCCGCGCCGAAGCGCTGGCCGATGCCCTCAACAACGGCAAAGGAATCGGCTACAACCTGAGCGGCACCGGTCGCCTGGCCCAGGCCACCTATAACGGCAACAACGTGACAACGGCGTTGCAGACCATCGGCGGCGGCAGCGTGGACATGCAGCTCGATAAGCCCATCCATCTGCAGCGCTGGAGTCTGGGCGCCCTTTCGGGCGACATCAACGTGTTCGATCCGCAGGTGCGGATCCGCGTACAGGCGTTCTACGATGGCGCCCTGTTGGAGGTCCGGCAACGTCTGGCCGACGGCAGTGAAGTCAGCCTGGGTGTGGTCACGCCGGCTTTCTGGAACAAGGACATCCGCGCCACGTACACCTTCGATCTCTGGCGGGTGAGCTCGGCCGCCGATCTGGCCGGCACGGAAGTACGCCTCTATGTGCTCGATCGCGATGGCAGGCACAAGGCCCATATCAAGGTGGACATGGCCGAAGTCGTCTTTCGCTATTGAAAGGCTCCGGTTTGCCTCTCGGTTCGGTCGTTCGGAAATCCTGTCAAGAACTCGACCGTGAGCCCTCCCGTTCCTTCATCGGCGCCCGCACAAAAAATCGCCGTGCGGGCGCCGATCGAGGACTTTGCCCCGTAACTTTTCTCTCTCGTCTTAGTCTTGTTATAACGATGGACAGAGCCTGATCGCTCTGTACTGATGTTTTTACGATCCGTTCTCGATGATTCAACTTTTTTTACAACTATTGAACGCAAATCGTCCATGTTTTAGATGCGACGTTTTTGTGGGATTCGTGAAAAAGTTGAACGTTGCTTTCCAGTAACTACTCAGCCCACTGCTTCGCGTTCCGGATGGGTCTTTTCGTTCCGCTACGGGCCGCTCGCCAGGACGACGGATGTAAGACGTAGAGCAAGATGCCATTTTGCGCTACGATGGAACCCTGTCGGAGCCCGGGTCATCATCGGCCTGAGGAGTTACGCTTTCCAAAACATCTCGGTCGAATGCCTATGAAGTCGCTCCATCTCGTTATTCGTCATCCCTTACGACGTGCGCTGCACCTGGCCCTCTTGCTGGCGCTCGTCCTCAGCCTGTTGCCCTGGCCTGTGGTGCTTCCTGGCCCCCTTCCAGATTGGGGGCCGCAGGTTGCGGATGCCCACAACCTCCAGACCCGCAACGTCTACGCCTACTTCGACCCCGACACCCAGGCCATGCTGGATGCCCGCATCAACAGCCCGGGCTGGACGCCGCCGACCCCGCTGCTCCAGGTCGGCGACGAAATCGGCCTGATCATCAAAGGCGTCCCGCTCGACGGCACCACCACCGGCGTGGGCGGCTACATTGACTTCTACATCCCCAACGGGGTGACGGTCATAGATGCTGCCTACCTGCGGCCGGGGGACGCCGTAGCCGACGGCATCACCGGCTTCGACCGTGTGCCCATGAAGGGGCAATCGCCCATCGCGGTCGGCGCAGGCCCCATCGGCGCCAAAACGCAGACCGCGCTGATCAACCTGACCCTGGGGCCCAACATCAACGGCGTGACCGAAAAGGCCGTGGCCGACGGCACCGGGCTGATGCGCGGCACCATTGCCGGCGTCTATGGCGACACCGGCATCTTCTACTCGACCCATCCCGACACGGCTTGGAACACCTGGACGACGACCGGCGGCTTCGACCAGAACACCGGCACCAACGACAATACGATTACCAACAACTCCGGCGATGTGATCGTGCCGTTGAACAAGTGGGATGCCGAGCAGCTCCTGGCCTTCGGCGCCAAGGCACCCATTATCGCCATCGTGGACACGCCCGATCAGCGTGGCAACGCGCCCTGGGGCATGGCCAGCGGCGTGGCCGGCCCCCAGAGCGGCTATGCCTGGGACTTCGACTGGGACTACTGGCGTCTCAACCCCGGCGACCCGAACCGCATGAAGAACGCCAGTGATCAGATGGGTCCGTGGCAGCGTATCAAGTATGCCGGCAGCGGCATCTCCAAGGACCAGGCCGGTTTGATCAGCACGGCGCTCGGCTTCGCCTCGGTGGATGGCAGCAACGTCGGCGCCACCATGCCGCTGCCCGCCACCGTCTCGCAGACCGATATGACCAGCCCCAAGGTGATCCGCTGGAGCGTAGGCCAGACCACCCAATACATCCCGGAGTACGTGTGGGTCAAGTTCAAGATCAACCAGCTCACCGGCGGGCTGATCCAGCCGGACGGCTGTCCCTATTTCCACACCGGCGCATTCGGCGGTGACGCCGGCGGCGACGACAACGGCAAAGACCACCTTTGGCGCTACTACGAGCCCACCACCATCACCCTCAACGGCTGTGTGGCCATGGGCAAACCGGCCGAGCGACCCGCGGTCAAGGTAGGCGAGATTTTCACCTATAAGCTCAAGTTCTATAACGCCGGCACCCTCACCCTGACCAACGTGATCGTGAAGGACACCCTGCCCAGCGGCGTCCAATTCATCAGCGCGGTGCCCGCCCAGAACAGCGGCCCCAATCCGCTGGTCTGGAACGTGGGCACGCTGCTGCCCGGCCAGAAGTGGGAGGCCACCGTCACGGTCAAGGCCACGGCGACGGGCCCGCTGGAGAATACGGTCACCGTTATATCCAACCAGTTCCCGCCGCAGACGTTCATCGAGATCACCCCCTCCGGCTTGATCCCCATCCTCAGCCAGAGCAAAAGCGTGACCCCGACCACCGTGGCGCCAGGCGGGACGGTGCAGTACACCCTGCGCATTGACAACATCGGCAGCGGTCCTAGCGGCAGCCCGTTGACCATCACCGAGTACCTGCCGGCCGGTTTCACCTTCGTCAGCAAGGACAGCGTGACGCTCAACGGCGCAGACGTGACCGCAGCCACCACGGTCAACACCACCAATCCCAACCAACCGGTGTTCACCGTGCCGGGCGCGGTCAATGCCGGGCAGGCGCTGGTCCTCAAGTTCACCGCGCAGGTGGGCAACGCGGTGACGGCCGGCTCCTATTGCAACTACTTCTCCACCGCGGCCGGCAGCAGCCCGCGACAGACCACCGGCTTCCAAGCCTGTGTAAACGTAGCCGCCGGCACCATCGGCGACACGGTCTTCCGCGATTGGGACGGCGACGGCGTGCAGGATGCCGAAGATGAGGGCTTGCCCGGCGTAAGTGTGGCGCTAAAAGCCGGCGCCTGCCCCGGCGGCGCCACCATGGCGACGACGACCACCGATGCCAACGGCAAGTACCTGTTCACTGGGCTGAGCACCCCGGCCACCTACTGTGTGGACGTGACTCCGCCGACGGGCTACACGCTGACCACGCCGCCCGAACCGCGCACCATCGCGCTGGCGCTGAATGAAACGAACTTGACTGCCGATTTCGGCTATCTACCTGGCGGGACGGGGTCCATCGGCGACAAGGTGTTCGAGGACGTGGACAACAACGGTCTCTTCGGCGCCAGCGATTTCGGCATCCCGAACGTCACCGTGTGGCTCTACGAGGACACGAACAACGACGGCGTTATCACCTCCGGCGTGGACGCCCTGGTGGCCACAACCC
>JAOADB010000247.1 GCA_026417535.1 Caldilineales bacterium | reverse complement strand
CCCTGGCAGGGGCGTTGGGGTGGGCGTGGCCGTGGGCGTGGGAACCTGGCAGGCCCGCAGCCCCTCGGCAGCCTCCGGTCGGCTCGGGTCCAGCCCGCGGGCTAGGCCGTACTGCCGGCGGCCCTCCTCGATGGCCGGCAGCGTGTTTTGGGCGCACAGGGTGTCGCCGTAGGTTACGTAGGCCCGGTAGAGGCGCTCGGCCACGTCGGCGTAGCCGGGGGCGAGGCTGAGCAGCTCCTGCCAGGCGGCGATGGCCTGGGGATATTGCCCGGCTCTCAGGGCCGTCAGGCCGCGCTGGTACAGGTCGGCGTGGCGCTGACCGGCGGCGGCCTGAGCGTCTTCCGGCCGCTGGTCCAGGACGCAGGCCCAATAGAGGCCAGCGGTCGCGGGATCGGCGTCTGCCTCAGCCTGCATAGCCAGGTTGGCGCAGGCCGTGGCCAGCAGCTCGCCGACCTCGGCCGCCCGGTAGTCGGCGCCGCCGGGCAAGGCTCGCAGCTCTGTCAACGCGGCCGCTACCTC
>JAOADB010000246.1 GCA_026417535.1 Caldilineales bacterium | reverse complement strand
AGATGTGTATAAGAGACAGGTGGAGGAGTTGGTGAGTGGGTACTGGGTACTGGTGACTGGGACTCGGATGGCGAGTCTTGGCCGAGGACTGGACGGATGACGGAGGACGGAGGGGCTTCGTCGTTCGTTCTTCGTCTTCCGTCCCGTGTCGCGACCGAGGGGGCGAGGTTTCCATCGTCCATCGTCCGATCTCGGCCGAGGGCGGACGACGGGCTATCGTCCATCGTCCGCCTATCACGGAAATCGGCTTGACCTGTTACCCAATTTGTCCTAACCCAGACGGCCGTAGGAAAAGACGAGATGGAAACCCAATTCCCGGACCAGCTGCCGCACTTCAGGCCGGATACGGTAGCAGAAACAAACGGGATAAACCTCGCCCGGCAGGACAGAGCGGACCTTGTTGAAGTTGCGGGCAAAGTCCTCCACATCCTTTTTGGTGAGATTGAACTTGACTTCGCCAACGATGGTGATGACGACCTCCCGTTTGGGATCGTAAGCCTCGCCCAACAGATCGACTTCGACATCCTCACCGTCCGCGCGAACATAGTCGCGCTGGAGAAGCCCAACCTGCCACCCGTACTCTCGCTCAAAGAGATCGTGGATAACGATATAGGCCACGTCCTCCAGATCACCGCCCATGCGGTCGCTGAGCCCACCAACCTGTTTGCTGAGGCGATCGATGGCCAGCTCGGTGCGCCGCTGCGCCTCGGCCAACTCTTCGACGCGGGCCTCGGTGCGCGCCTGAGCCAGAGCCAGTTCCTCAACGCGAAGCTCGGTACGCCGCTGCGCCTCGGCCAACTCTTCGACGCGGGCCTCAGTACGCGCCTGAGCCTCGGCCAGGGCTTTCTGCGCCTCGGCCAACTCTTCGACGCGGGCCTCGGTGCGCGCCTGAGCCAAAGCCAGTTCCTCGACGCGAAGCTCGGTACGCCGCTGCGCCTCGGCCAACTCCTCGACGCGAGCCTCGGTGCGCGCCTGAGCCTCGGCCAGGGCTTTCTGCGCCTCGGCCAACTCTTCGACGCGAAGCTCGGTACGCCGCTGAGCCTCGGCCAGGGCTTTCTGCGCCTCGGCCAACTCTTCGACGCGAAGCTCGGTGCGCCGCTGCGCCTCGGCCAACTCCTCAAAGCGGGCATCGGTGCGTTTTTGGGTTTCGGCCAGTTCTTCGAGGGCGATGGTCAGTCTCTCGAAGCGGGCATCGGCACGCTTCTCGGCTTCAGCCAGCTCCTCAAGACGGGCATCGGCGCGCGCCTGCGCCTCGGCCAACTCCTCAAAGCGGGCATCGGTGCGTTTTTGGGTTTCGGCCAGTTCTCTCAGGGTGATACCCAGGTCGCGAACGATGGTCTTGAGCTCCTCGAAATCGGAGGTGTGCACCAACTCGTCGGAAGCTTCCTGGAGCACTTCGGTCAAAACGGCGGCCTGCCGTTTCTCGAAGACCTGGGCCAGCTTTTGTTCCATAAGGGCGGGACTCGACATCGGCTTTGTCTCCGGGCTTGAGGGTGATCAAGTCACGGGTAAAGACGGAAGGAAAGCCCGGCTTCTCATCCGCTGATGCATCTCAGGTCAGGCGAAAATAGGGCCTCGCATCGGTCTCAACTCTGCCGATTATACCATACAAACCCCGTGAAGTTGGCGTGAGGCCCTACACGTCCTTCGAGCCTACTCAAGACCACTTGGCCGAGAAGGAAAGACGACTCCGGACGTTACGGGATAGCCTGGATATGGGCCACCACCTCTTGCCAGCGCTCGTAGAGTGCCTGGCGTTGCCCCGACGGCATGGACGGCTCAAACAGCGTCCCTTCATCTGCCAAGGGGGGTAGCTCATCCAGCCCGCGCCACAGCCCGATGCCCAATCCGGCCAATAGGGCGGCCCCACGAGCGGTCGTCTCCGTCTCGGTCGGTCGCACCACTGGTATCCCCAGCACATCGGCCTGGAGCTGACAGGCCATATCGGATTTGGCCAGCCCTCCGCCTACATGGAGCCGCTCAATCTGCAAGCCCGTTTGCACGGTGATGGTTTCCAGGATGGCCCGCAACTGAAAAGCAATTGCCTCCAGCAGGGCGCGGGCGATGTGACCTCTGCCCGTGCCCAATGAGAGTCCGACGATGGCGCCACGGGCCGTGTGGACGTGATAGGGTGTGTTGAGGCCGGTGAAGGCCGGGACGAAAACCACTCCACCGCTATCCGGAACCGACTGCGCCAGGGCGTCAAGGGCGGCCTCTTCGGCCAGGATGCCGGCCTGATTGACCAGCCAACGCACGGCCGCGCCGCTCGTCGTCGTATCAGCTTCCAGGCAAAAGGTATGGTTCACCCCATGAGGGGAGGGCAATGACCAGGCGTGGTACACGTTGAGACCGCTCAGGTCGGGCGGCTCGGTTCCGACCACGACGTTGACAAAGCTAACGGTGCCGTGGGTGCATTCGGCCTGACCAGGGTGGTGACAACCGTGACCGAAGAGGGCAGCCTGCTGATCGCCCAACATGGCCGTGACGGGCACGGCCACCTTGTCCAGGCAAAGAACGCCAAAGGGATGGAGGGTCGGGACCGCCATAGGCAAGCCGGCCGTCGTCAGCCCTAACCGTTCGATCCATTCGACCCAATAGGCCCCACGGCGAAAATCCCACAGGCCGGTTTTTTGGACGAGCGAGTAATCGTGGACATGGCCGCTCGGTTCACCCAAAGCGGCCAGAAGCCACCCGGCCGACATGCCGACACACGCCCGACCGTCGGCGACGGCCTGCCGCCATTCCGGCTGATGGCGGGCGCGCCAGGCCAGGTGCAGGGCAGCGCACCAAGGGCCGGGGAAGTAGCCCAGACGATAACGCCATTCGGCCGCACCCGCCCAATCCTGAAGCTCGGCCACCAGCGAGGCCGTGCGCAAGTCCTGCCAAGTGATGGCATTGCCCACCGGCTGTCGTGTCCGAGCATCCCAGGTGAAATCGGTATCGCGCTGAGAAGCGATGCCGATGGCGACGATATCCCGCGGATGTGCTTGCGCCTGCGCCAACGCCTGCGCCATCGCCCGACGTGCGCTCTCGGCCACGACCAGGGGATCTTGTTCGGTCCAATCGGGACGGGGATGGAGACGCGGGAGCGGTGTATAGCCGAGGCCGACACGACGCCCTTCTTCATCCATCACATACGCCTTCGTGCCGCTCGTGCCTTGATCGAGGCCCAAGAGAAGTTTCATGACATGCAATCGGAAGGTAAGAGTTCAACCAGGCTGCGCACGACGTAGGTAGGCTGCCTCTCGGCCGTAACCAGTGCCTCAAGCGGGGTGGCCCCGGTGAGTGTCAGGGCCGTGTCCATCCCGGCGGCAAGGCCCATGGCCACGTCGGTTTCTAAGCGGTCGCCGGTCATCAGGCAACGATGGGGCGGGAGCTGCAATACATCCAGGATGGCAGCCGCCATGTGCGGTGAGGGCTTTCCCACGATGGCTTCCACACGGCGGTTCGTGCAGGCCTCGATGGCAGCAATGATGGCGGCGGCATCGGGCTGACCGCCGGTAGGCGTGGCGGGTGTTATCGGTACCGGGCAATAGCGGTCGCCGTTGGTGGCAAAAAAGGCCGCGCCCAAGCGAATGGCATCGAAAGCCGTTTGCAGTTTCCAATAGGCAAAGGTACGGTCGAAACTGGCAATGACGGCGTCAATCTCCCCCGGTTGTTGTGTCAACCGAAAACCGGCCGCTGTCAGCTCTCGGCAGAGAGGTTCCTCGCCCACAACGAACAGCCGCGCGCCGGGCATGCGCTTCTGCAGAAACGCGGCCATCACCACCGAGGAATTGATGATGTCGTCCGCGGGGGTAGGAAGGCCAAGCCGGGCGAGCTTGGCCGCGTAGTCGTGGCGGCTGTGGGTGGGATTGTTGGAGAGAAAAACCACCCGCCTGCCCAACTGCCGCAGGGCCGTCAATGCCTCCCGCGCACCGGGCAACAGCGCCTCGCCCAGATACACCGTGCCATCCAGGTCAAAAATATAGCCGTCATAGAGGACGGCGGGACGGCGGAGTCGGTCGGCGAACGATGCGGTCATGAACGGCGATGGACAACGAGGTCGCGTGAGGCCAGGATGACCCGCTGTGCTCCCTCCAGCTCGACCTCACGGGCTTCCTCGCCGAAATTGAGCAGGATACGATAGGGTCCACGGCGATAGGCCAGCACGTCCGGTGGCAGCCCGTGCACAAGAGGGGGGATGTCCAGGCGGGCGGTCAGATAGCGCAACAGGGCCGTGGCCTGTTCGACGCGGGGATAGAACCCCAGGTAGAAGGCATGGCCGGCGCCGTACCCATTGTCGGTGAGAGCGGCCTTACCCGCAAATGGGCCGGTGGTGTAATGGGCCAGGGCCTGGGCCGTGTCGGGTGCCAGGGCCTCGGTCCAAAAGGTGGCCTCCGGTCCCAAGTCGGCCACCGTGCCCTCTAGCCCGTACCCGACCCCATCGGGCAGAGCGTGCCAGGCCGTGACCGTAGCCCCAACCAACGGCCGCCAGATGCCGGGAAGAGGCGCGTCGGTGACCGTGTTCGTCGGCGTCTTGAAACCGGCACGCACGCCCAGGAGCACATTTCCGCCGTCGTGTACGTAGCGCGCCAGGGCCTCTCGCTGGGTCGGTTTCCCCAGATAGGCGCTGCCGGCGATCACCAGGCGATACGGCGTCAGGTCGGCGTGATACGGCACGATATCCACCGGAAAGCCCAGCCGGCGGAGCGCGCGATAGAACACAAACAGCTGATGGAGATAGCCAAACTCGCGGCGATGAGGCTGAATCTGGAGCGCCCACCCGTCCTCATAATCGAGCAACAGGGCGATAGGCGCGGGTTCCGGGGGATGGGCGGCCACGGCAGCCATCGTTTCGGCTTCGGCGGCCATACGTTGCACCTCCTCGTAGCCGAGATCGGGGGTGCCATCGTGTTTGAGCAGGCCGGAATGGTGCACCTCGTGGCCGTAGAGACACGCCCGCCAGCGGAAGTAGATGACGGCATCGGCGCCGGCCGCCAGCGCGTGCCAGGTCCACAACCGTACCGTGCCGGGGCGGATGCCGGGATTGACTGCGCCCCAGTTGATAGGCCCAGCCTGCTGTTCCATCACCCAAAAAGGCGTGCCACCGCCGCCCTGACGAGGCTTGAGCCCAAGCGTCAGGTCGTGACAAAAGCCCGTGATGTACGGGTCGCCCACATCCCAGGCGAAAACCGGCCGCGTTTCATCGGAACGATAGAACACGGCGCCATAGCGTTCGGCATAGCCGGTGGGGTAGGAGTCCCACGTCACGAAATCCAGGGGCGCGGCCAGGTCGTGGTAGTTCAGGTCGGCGTAGTTGCCCATGAAGTTGGTGGTGACCCATTGGCCCTGGGTGTGCTGCCGGAGGAGGTCAATCTGCAGCTGCTGGTAGTCCCGATAGGCATCGGAGGCAAAACGCCAGTAATCGAGCACGTGGGAGGGGTTCGGCGAACCGACGGTGAGGATGGGGGCCTCGATCTGACACCAGTCGTCGTAGGTCTGGCTCCAGAAGACGGTGCCCCAAGCCGCGTTGCTGTCTCTTATACACATCT
>JAOADB010000245.1 GCA_026417535.1 Caldilineales bacterium | reverse complement strand
AGATGTGTATAAGAGACAGAGGTCAACGGCCGTTGGGTGGACATGGAAATCGTCCAGGAGGAGATCCGCGTGGCCGGGCAGGAGGAGCCGGTGTATCTGACCGTGCGCCGCACCCGCCACGGGCCTATCCTCAACGATGTGGCCTACGGCACGCAGGCGCGCTGGGCCTACGGCTGGCAACCGCTCGCCCTGCGCTGGACTGCGCTGGAGGGGAATCGGGTGATGGCGGCCGTGCGGGCCATCAACCTGGCCCAAAATTGGACCGAATTTCGCGCCGCCCTGGAAAAGTGGGACGCGCCCTCGCAGAACTTCGTCTACGCCGATGTGGACGGCAACATCGGCTATCAGATGCCCGGCCGGATTCCCATTCGCGCTTCCGGTCATGACGGGTTGGTGCCGGTGCCGGGCCATACCGATGCCTACGAATGGCAAGGCTTTGTGCCTTTCGACGAGCTGCCTTCGTCGTTCAATCCGGGGCAGGGCTACATCGTCACGGCCAACAACCTGGTAGCCGACTACACCCGTTATCCCTGGCTGACGCGGCACGAAGGCTCGCCGGGCTTCCGCGCCCGCCGCATCGTCGAGCTGATCGAGGCCAAGGACAAACTCAGCCTGGAGGACATGAAGGCCATCCAGGGCGACAATGCCAATGTGTTCGCAAGGGATGTCATCCCGCATCTGGCGGGTGTGACCTTGTCACGGCCTGAGGTGGCGGCCATGCGCGACCGGCTCCTGCGCTGGGATGGGCAACAGTCCATGGACAGCGCCGAGGCCGCGTTCTTCGAGGCCTTTTGGTATGTCTTGCCCGGCGAGCTTTTTGGCGATGAGCTGGCCGATATGACCCCGCGCGATCGTGAGCTGGTGCGCTGGCTGGTGGCCGACCCCGCCACCCACTGGTGGGATGACGTGCACACCTCCCAACGCGAGACCCGCGAGGACATCCTGGCCCGGTCGCTGACGCGGGCCTACGACCTGCTCGTGACGCGGCTGGGCAAGGACTCCAACCGCTGGCGTTGGGGCGCACTGCACACGGCCACCTTCCGCAATCAGACCCTGGGCGAGTCGGGCATTGCTCCCATCGAGGCCATCTTCAACCGCGGGCCGGTGGAGACGGCCGGCGGCAGCGAGATCGTCAATGCCACCGGCTGGTCGGCCGACGAGGACCGGTTGTTCCAGGTCGTCTCGGTGCCTTCCCTGCGGATCATCGTGGACCTGGCCGATTTCAACCGCTCGTTGGCCATCAACACGACCGGTCAATCGGGGCATCCCTTCCACAGGCACTACGACGACCAAATCGACGCGTGGCGACGGATCGAGTACGCGCCGTTGTTGTGGGAGCAAAGCGCCGTGGAAGCCGCCGCCGAGGCCACGCTCACCTTGCGGCCGTAAGGTTTTGGTAACGACTCAGGCCGACGACACGATGAGGTAGCGCAAGATGCCATCTTGCGCTACGTCTTTCGTCCGTTGTCTTTCTCCATATGGAAACGGTTTATCCGCAACATCGCATCGTCATCCGCGAGGGAGATATCACCCGTCAGCAGGTGGATGCCATCGTCAACGCCGCCAACAGCACGCTCTTGGGCGGCGGTGGGGTGGACGGCGCCATCCATCGCGCGGCCGGGCCGGGGCTGTTGGCCGAATGCCGTACCCTGGGCGGCTGTCCCACGGGCGAGGCCCGTATCACGGGCGGGTATAACCTGCCCGCGCGCTACGTCATCCACACGGTGGGGCCTATCTGGCGCGGAGGCGCCCACGGCGAAGACGCGCTCCTGGCAAGCTGTTACCGGAACTCGTTGCGGTTGGCCGTGGCCCATGGCATCCGCACCATCGCGTTTCCCGCCATCAGCACCGGCGCCTATGGCTTCCCCCTGCCCCGCGCCACCCGCATTGCCCTGACCACGGTGCGGGACATTCTGGCCGAAGAGCCGAGCATTGTCCAGGTGGTGTTCGTCTGTTTCGGCGAGCGCGCCTATCGGGTCTACTGCGAGCTCGCGGCCGAGGTGTTGGGTGGGTAGAAGGTAACGACGAAGGACGAAGGGGTTTTCGTCCTCCATCCTTCGTCCTTCGTCTCGGCCATATGCCATTCCCTACCTTCAGTTACCTCTTACTGGCCCCCCAGTTCCGTTTTAGCACTCGCTATAGCCGCAGTTCTGGCATTTCTTGCAGCCTTCAAGGTAGAGCATGGTGGCCTGACCGCAATCGGGGCACAGGTCGCCGACGGAGAGGGGCAGCTCCATCTGCTCGACCGGCGGCGGCGGAGTCTTCGTCAGCGTTTCGGCCTCGCTTTCGTTGAGGAACTGGCTGAGGACCTGGGCCACGGCGTCGGGCAGCGAACGGACTCGCTGCGGACCGAAACCGAGAGGCCGACCGCCGCCGATGCCGCCGAGCTGGTAGACGATCTGCTGGAGCCGCTCGCGCGGGGGCAGGGGGCTGGGCATGCGCAGGATGTAGCTCATCAGGCGTCCCAACGCTTCCGCCACGGCAGCCACATCGGAGCCGGCCTTGCCCACGTTGAGGAAGACCTCGAAGGGTTCGCCGGCGTCGTCGCTGTTGACGGTGATGTAGGCCGTGCCCAGCGGCGTCGGTTGCCGATAGGTGAAGCCCTGCAGACGGGTGGGGCGCCGCTTGCGCTGAGGCACAACGGGAGGCGACGGTTCGGGCGCCGGGGCCGGTGCGGCCGGGGTGGCGGCTGCCGTCTTGCCCTTGGCCGTCGCCGTGGCCTTCGTCTCCAGGACGACCTCCTCGCGGCTGCCGGTGACGTACACGGTGAGCCCCTTGCAGCCCAGCTCCCAAGCCAGGCGATAGGCCGTTTTCACGTCCTCGACCGTGGCCGTGGAGGGGAAGTTGATGGTCTTGGAGATGCTGTTATCCACAAAGCGCTGCAAGGCCGCCTGGATGCGGACATGCTCGGTGGGGGTGATGTCTTGGCTGACGACGAAGGTGTGGAGGATGTGGTCGGGCAGCTCGCCGATGTGCTGGCAGGTGCCGGTGTGGAGGATTTCGTCAATGATGCGCTGCCGGGTTTCGCCGACGATCCCGGCTTCGTCCAACGCCCGCAGGAACAGCGGGCTGACGTAGGTCAGCGGCACATCGCCGTCGGCCTCCTTGACGTAGCGGGTATAGGCCAGGGCGAAGACGGGTTCGCAGCCGTAGCCCTCGCAGCCGGTGACGGTGCCGATGGTACCGGTCGGCGCAATGGTCGTCTGGGCGCCGTTACGGATGCCGTGGGCCTTGATGCCGGCGACGATGGCGTCCCAATTCAGGGGCGGACGGCCGAAGTCGCGCTTGTAGGGCGTCATGGGCGTTGGCGGCGTCCATTTCAGGTCGGTGGGGTCGTAAATGGAGCCGCGAATGGCCGGGAACGGCCCGCGCTCGCGCGCCAGCTCGATGGAGGTGCGCATGGCATGGTAGCGCACGAACTCCATGATCTGCGAGGCCAGCTCTTCACCCTCTTCCGAACCGTAGCGCACGTCCAGCATGTACATGACATCGGCCAACCCCATGATGCCCAGGCCGATGCGTCGCACGCGGTGGGCCGCCTCCTTGAGCTGGGGCACGGCCGGCACGTAGGCGTTCATCTCGACCACATCATCGAGGAAGCGGGTGGCCGTGGCGATGGTCTCCTCCAGGGCATCCCAGTCTATGAAGCCCTCCTCGGTGACGTGGCGCGCCAGGTTGATGGAGCCGAGACAGCAGTTTTCGTAAGGTCCGAGCCACTGCTCACCGCATGGGTTCGTCGCCTCCAGCTCGTAGAGATGGGGCACGGGATTCGTGCGGTTGGCCGTATCGAGGAAGAGCACGCCCGGCTCGCCGTTGCGATGGGCATAGGTGGCGATCGTGTCGAAGAGGTCGCGGGCCCGCACCGTCCGCCAGACCTTGCCGTCGCGCGGGTTGATCAGCGGGAAGTCCCGGTCCTCGATCACGGCCCGCATGAACTCGTCGGTGATCCCCACGGAGATGTTGAAATTGGCGATCTTGCCCTCTTCGGCCTTGCAGGTGATGAACTCCTCGATATCGGGATGATGGACCGGCAACACGGCCATGTTGGCACCGCGCCGCGTCCCGCCCTGGGCGATGACCCCGAAGGCCTTGTCGAAGGCCTCGAGAAAGCCCACAGGCCCCGTGGCGACCCCTGCCGAGGTGAGGACCTTGTCCCCACGCGGGCGCAGACGGCCAAAGCTGAAGCCGTTGCCGCCGCCCGTCTGCTGGATGAGCGCGGCGTTGCGCAGGGTCTGGAAAATGCCGTCGGGATGCTTACCCATGTCGTCCTCGATGGGGAGGACGAAGCAGTTGTGGACAACGACACCTTCGGTCACATAAGAATGATCTTCGTCTACTTCGCAGTTGTAAACGATGCCTGCGTACTCGGTGGTCTCTATGCTTTGTACTTCGAAATAAACTGCTTGCTCATCCGGTCCGATCGTACCTTCGGCGACGTAGTAGCCGCATAGGCGGGCGAGATCCGGCGTAAGTTCAACAAATCGGTTAACCCAATTGGCCTGGCGACCAGAATTCTGATAGGAGCTGGGGCGGCGCACACGCATGGCGGTTTCTGCGACTTGCCTCTCCAGCTCATCGGCATATACGGATTCGGCCAGATCGAAACGAGGAACGGCGCGGACGCCCAAGGGAATGCCAACGGCAACTTGATCGCCGACGCGAAGCTTGCTTGCCGGAGTCCAACCGGACGGCGTCAGGATGGGATGCTCGGGTGTCACTTCCAGGGTCGTACCGATGAGCTTGATTTTGATGCGAAACAGGGGACCGTGGTAGGCACGCTGATGGAGTTCGGTGATCGGACGATAACGCCCGCGATGCGTCAGGACACGGTCCCCGATCTGCAAGTCGGCGATGCGTTTGACCCCTTGCTCGGTTGTGACCCGCATTTCGGCCGTGAAGCACGCCGCAAGCTGCCCCAAGGGTGTGCCGGCGCCGGTGAAGGTAGGCGAATTGGGGAAAAAGCGCAGGCTCGTCAGCAGATCGTAATACCGTCGGGTAGTCATCTCGACATCGCCGCCGAAACGCTCGGCGGCCAGAGCGAGATGGCGCGCCACCCGGTAGAACATTTGGGCCGGCGTCTCGATGGGTTTGCCGTCCAGGCCCTTGCGCAGGTAACGTCGCCGCAGCACCTCGCGGCTGTTCTCCGAGAGTGCGATCAGCTCATCACGCACGTAATCGGGATAGGTCGTGGCCGCGGTAACGGTTGGGTCGGTCATAGCAACGATGCTCCTTCGGTGGGTGTGGTGAGGCTCAGCCCTTTCCCATCAGCCGGTTGATCTCCCGCTGCACGGCTTCGAGATCGGGGAGCTCGAGATACACGGTGGCAAAACGGATGTAGGCAACCGGGTCAATGGCCTTGAGGCGTTCCAGCACCATGTTGCCGATCAGCTTGCTGGGCACTTCGGTCTTGCCGAGAGAGTGAATGTATTCCTCGATTTGGTCCACGATGCCTTCCAGGTCGGCCATGGCAATCGGGCGTTTGGCGCAGGCCTTGCGGATGCCCATCATCAGCTTGTCGCGGTCAAATTCTTCACGGCGACCGTCGGCCTTGACCACCACCGGGTTAACCAGGGCAACGTACTCGAAGGTTGTGAAGCGTTGTCCGCAACCATTACAT
>JAOADB010000244.1 GCA_026417535.1 Caldilineales bacterium | reverse complement strand
CCCATCTGCCGCGCTCGTATCAGGGGCACGCCTTGGGCGAGCGGGCCGTGGTCGGCGCGGGCATCACGCCGGAGGCGCTGTCGGGCTTCCTCCGGCGCACCATCGGTCTCGATCATCCCCCGGAAACCTATGCCGAATGGCTGAGCATCCCCGAAGAGGACATCATCCACGTCATCAACGGCGAGGTCTGGCATGACCCTTCGGGGCAGTTCACGGCCGTGCGCGAGCGGTTGCGGGGCTACTATCCCGAACCGGTGCGGCTGCGGCGGCTGGCCCATTGGTGCCGGTTCTATTCGGGCATGGGGACCTACGCCCTGAAACGGGCCTTGCTGCGCCACAACGCGTACTACGCCTCCATTGCCTTCGGTCGCGCCATCCGCCTGGGCGTGCAGATGGCCTTCATGCTCGACAAGACCTACTACCCCTACGACAAATGGACCATGGCGGCCTTTCGGCAGCTCCCGCGCATGTACGACCGTCTGGCCGCGCTGGTGGACGAGGCCGTGGACATCGGCACGGGCTGGGAGCGCAAGCTCGAACTGCTCGACCGTATCTCCGATGTCCTTGACCAGACGATGGTCGAAGATGGCATCATCCCGCCGCACCCCCGCTTCCGCGGCTCGCCGACCTCCGGCTACCGGCTGATGGAATGGGCCTACTGGGAGATCATCCGCCGGCTGCCGCCGGAGCTGCTCGACATCATCCCCCAATGGGACCAGGTCTTCATGGAGCGGTCGGTCGTCCATTACGTGGCCGGGCTTTCGGCCGAGACCTGGCAGGCCGCCCTCAATCTGACCCCGATCACGGAGTGAAAGCGATGAATTCCCGCGAACGTGTGTTTGCCTGTATCGAGCGTCGGCCCCTAGACCGCACGCCGCTCGATTGCTGGCTCTATCAGCGCCAGTTCGTCGAGATGCTCGAGGCCGAGTACGGCACCCGCGAGGCCTTCATGGACGAGTTCAATCTCGACCTGGCTATGGGCTGGACACCCTATCCCAATCAGTTCGGGCGCAAGGTCGAGATCGAAGACCTCCTGAACATGCCCTTGCGGCCGCCCGATGACCCCTTCTGGATCACCTTCGAGGCCTGGAACCCCGATTTCGCCGGGGTGAGTGTGGTCCAGGCCGTGGAACGGCACGGCGGCAAGCGGGCCGTCATCGCCCACATGTGGGGGATCGTCGAGGGCACGAGCACCTTCCTGGGCATCGAGAAGTGCTGGGCCAATCTGCGGCGCAAACCCGATTTGATGGCGGCCTGGTTCGACCGCTACGCCGACTGGCTGTGTGGCCTGGCCGATAGCTGCCTGGCCGCCGGCGCCGACATCATCCAAATGTCCGACGATTGGGGCAGCAACCAGACCATGCTCTTTGCGCCGGCCATGTGGCGGCGGCTCATCCGACCCTACGCCGAGCGGGTCATCAAGCACATCCGCAGCCGTGGGGCGCCCATGAACCTGCACAGCGACGGCTACATCATGGATATCATGGACGACCTGGTCGAGATGGGGGTGAGCATGTTGCACCCGGTGCAGGAGAGCGCCGGCATGGACCCCCGCACGGTCAAGGCGCAGTACGGCGATAAGCTGGTCATCTACGGGGGCCTCGATACCGTGGACGCCCTCATCCTTCAGGATGCCGAGCAGCTCGACGAGTACCTGCGCCAACGCTTTGCCATCTACGCGCCCGGCGGCGGCTTCATCCTCAACACCGGCCATTTCGTCCAGCCCGATACGCCGCCCGCGCGGCTGATCCGCGTGTACCGCCTGGCTAACGAGCTGGCCCGCCAGTACGGCACGGCATGAACGAACCCGTTGTGTTCCCGCCGGGCGCCGTCTGGATCGGTTCGGCCCATCCCTTCGATCTGCGCGAGGCTTACCTGTGCTTTCGCTCCCCGCGCGGCTGGGGCCTGGCCCGCGCCCCCAAGGAAGCCCACCTCTTCATCACCGCCGACAGCCGCTATCGGCTATGGGTGAACGGCCGGTTTGTCGCCCGCGGCCCGGCCCGCTGCTGGCCCCATGCCCAGGCCGTTGACCGCCTCGACCTAACGCCCTATCTGCAGGCCGGACCGAACCTGCTGGCGGTGCAGGTCTATCAGCCGGGCTATTCCCATTTTGCCTATGTGCACCGCGGCAACGCCGGCCTGTTGGCCCATCTCGTTTGCGATGGCCAGACCGCCCTGGTGACCGACGCGACCTGGCGAGTTCGCCGTGACCCCTCCTATCACGAATGGGTGCCGCGGCTTTCGATTTACCAGGCCGGGGTCGAGGACCGGGACTTGCGCCTGGCCGAGGACTGGACGGCGCCTGGCTATGACGATGCCGCCTGGCCCACAGCCCGGGTTGTCGCCGCCGCCATCGGCAATGCCCCTTGGACCGGGCTGGAGCCGCGCAAACTGCCTCTGTTGCACGAACACGACCTGCCGTTGACGACGGCGACCATGCGACGGGGCCGGGTGGCCGGTCCGCCGGGGCCTGACCCCCACGAGGACCTGCGCCGCGCGTGGGCTCAGGCTCAGCCCGCCGTCCTGCCGGCCGCCGACGAGGGCTGGTGGCTGCCCGAGCTGGCCGCCGGCGAGACGGCTTTTTGGGTGTTCGACCTGGGCCGCGGCTACACCTGTCAGGGATGGGCCGAGGTCGAGGCCGCCAGCGGCCAGGAACGGGTGCTGATCGGCTACAGCGAGAAGTTTCAAGGCCGAGAGCCTTACCTGTCCGACCCGGCGACCTATTGCCGGGTGCGCATGACCGACCGTTTTCGGCTGCGACCGGGTGCGCAGGTGGTCGAAGGCTTTTCCCCGCGCGGCGGGCGCCTGGTCATTTTCCAGGTCGTGGGGCCGACCGGACCCGGCTTCCGCATCCGCTTCCGCGTTCGGGGCATCGAATATCCCTTGACCCTCGACCGGGTTCCCACCCACCCCGACCCCATCCTGCAAGGGGTGCTGGACCTGTGCCTGAACACGCTGCGGGCCTGCCTGCACGACGGTTGGGTGGACAACCCCTGGCGCGAGAACGCGCAGTGGATCGGCGACGCCCTGACGGCGGCGCCGGCCCTGGCGATGGTGTGCGGCGATCTCCGTCCCCTGCGCCGGGTCATCGAGATGGCGGCCCAGGGCGCCTATCCCGACGGGGTGTTGCCCGGCGTCTTCCCGTCCGAGGCCCATGCCTATACAGTCGTGGATTTCAACTTCCAATGGGTCGAGCTGCTGGCCACCTATCGCCGTCTGAGCGGCGACGAGGCCTTTGTCACGGCCATGTGGCCGACCCTGGTGCGGATGCTCGACCGTTTTGCCCGCGACATCGGGCCTGATGGCCTCATCCGCAGCCAGCCCGGGCGACGCCTGTTCCTGGATTGGGCGCCGATCTCGAAGGCCGAACCGAACGCCATCTACAACCTGCACTTTTTGCTGGCCCTGCAATTGGCCGCCCGCATGGCCGCTGCACGCGGGGCCACGGCCGAGGCCGACCGTTGGACCGGCTTGGCCGCCGGCCTCCGGGTAGCCATCCGCACGGCCTTTTGGGATGGCAGCCGCTGGTGGGACGATCGGGAGCGCTCGACCTGCTCACAATTGGGCACGGCGCTGGCCCTGCTCACCGGCTGCCATCGGCCCGACGAAGCACCGGCCCTGCTCGATGCCCTGGCCGCGCGCTCGCTGGACCCGACCGATGAGTCGCCGTTGCCGGGCGCCCGCCCTGCCGACCCGCAACGGCTGGTGCTGGCCAGTCCGTACATGCACCATCGCGTCTTCGCAGCGCTGCGCCGCGGGGGGCGTCAGGCCGTCATCGAGGACATCATCCGCCTGCGCTGGGGCCGATGGGTCCAGGCCGGCTTTCCCACGGCCTGGGAAAACTGGAACGTGGACTTCCCCGACGGTTCCCAGTGCCATGCCTTCAGCGCCCATCCGCTGTATGAGCTGCTCGCTCAGGAGGTGAGCGACGATGAACTCCCGTGAACGCGTTCTGGCCGCTTTGAATCACGAGGAACCCGACCGGGTGCCTATTGACCTGGGCAGTACCTGCGTCACGAACATCAACCTGCGCGCCTACGGCAATCTCAAGCGCCATTTGGGGCTGGGCGGTCGGGCGCGCGTGTTCCACACCTGGGTGCAGGTGCCCGAGATCGAACCGGCCGTCGCCGAGCGCCTGCATGTGGACACGGTGACCCTGCCCCGGTACAAGATGTCGCTGGGCATTCCCAACGTCGAGTTCAAACCCTGGCGCTTCGTGGACGGCACCGAGTTCCTGGTGCCGGTGGATTTCACCCCCACCATCAACGCCGACGGCGATTTCGAGTGGTGGGAGCATGGGATCAAGATCGCCGAGGCGCCCAAAGAGGGCACACAGGGCTTTGCCGTCAAGTACCATCCCCTCCAGGATGTCCGCACCGAGCGGGAGATTGACGAATGGTTCGAGACCTACGACGGCAATTTCATGGGCCGCATCAAGGTGACCGACGAGGAGCTGGTCTGGGCCAGGGAGTTTGCCCAGCGGCTGCGGGCCACGACCGATAAGGCCATCGTCGCCGACTACGTGTTCGGCATCCTCTTCGTCACCGAGGGCATTTTGGGCTTTCAGACGACCTACATGAGCCTGATCAACAACCCCCGTCTCATCCAGTACTTCTTCGACCGGCTCGTGCACGAGCAGCTCGTCAATCTCAAGCGCTATCTCGAGGTCGTGGGTGAGTACATTGACGTCATCCTCTCGGCCGACGACGTGGGCGCGCAGAAGGGGCCGATGATCAAGGTCGAGACCTTTCGCCGCTTCCTGCTGGACGGCCACAGGCGTTTCTGCGAGATGGTGCACAGCCACAGCCGGGCCAAGGTGCTGTTCCACACGGACGGCTCGGTCATGCCCTTCCTCCAAGACCTGGTGGACATCGGGGTGGATGCCTTCAACACGGTGCAGACCGACGCCGCTAACATGGACCCCATGGAAATCAAGAAGCGCTTCGGCAAGCATCTGACGTTGTGGGGCGGGGGCGTGGATACCCATCGCGTGTTGCCCTGGGGCACGCCGGAGCAGGTGCGGGAGGATGTGCGGCGCCGGATCGCGATCATGGCGCCGGGCGGGGGCTACGTGTTCGCCGCCATCCACAACATCCTGGGGGATGTGCCGCCGCAGAACGTGCTGGCCGCATTCGATGCCGCCTACGAGTTCGGCCGTTATCCCATCCGCGTCGGCCCCGAAGACCCGGAGGAGCTGGCCGCGCGGCTGGCGGCCATCAACTACTGGCAGAAACCGCTGGAAGCCCTCGAAAAGGGGTTGAACGTTTGAACGTTTGAACGTTCAGACGTTTGTGCGATGTTCATCGTTTCCTTCATTGCTGCTCAAAAGCGAGGCTTTTTCTATGGAACCATGGGAACGTCAGTTTGACATCCTTGCCGATATGCTCACCGAGCGCGGGGTGGATGTCGGGAGAGTCATCAACGCCCTCAAAAATCAGGTCATCGAATTGCCCTCGTGGGCGGTTGGCAATTCGGGCACCCGCTACGGTGTTTTCCGCCAGCCCGGCGCGGCCCGCCACATCTGGGACAAGATCGATGACTGCGCCGAAATCCAGCGCGTGGTGGGAGTCTGCCCGGTCATGGCCAGCCATGTGCTATGGGATGTGACCGAGGACGGCCGCTATGAGCCGGTGCGGGAGTACGCCGCCGCCCGTGGCCTGCGCATTGGGACGGTGCATCCC
>JAOADB010000243.1 GCA_026417535.1 Caldilineales bacterium | reverse complement strand
GGGTGTAGTACTCCCACTCGCTGCGCACCTGCGTGAGCGGCACCAGCCAGCGATGGTCGCCACCGCCAGGCGCCTGGCTGCCCAAAAAGGCCTCCAGGCCGAAACCGCCGGCCGTCATCAACGCCAGGGTGCCGGCCATGACGATGATCAAGGGGATGACCGTCGCCGCCAGCACGCGCGACAGCGGTTGGCCCCGGCCGCGCCAGGCCAACCATCCCAGGACGGCCAATGCCGGCAGCAGGATGAGCGCCGAGGGATGAAACCCCACGGCCAACGCCAGGACCAGGCCCGGCCCCCACAGGGAACCCCGACTCTGCTGCCAACGCCAAGCCAGCCACAAGAACAGGAGGATGAGCAGACTGAGCAGGGTGTAGTTCTCCGGATAGCCGAAGAAGAGCTGCATGGCGCCCAAAGTGGCCATCAGGCCGAAGATGACCCACCGCTCGCGCGGGGTGCGACCGAGATCGGCCGCCGTTCGTAACAGCACCCCCAGCGCCGCTGCCCCGGCCAGGCTAGAAAGCCACGCATAGGCAGGCATGGCATCCTCCCAACCCCACAGACGCTCGCCTAGCTGAAAGAACCGGGCGTGGAGGTAGGTGTCCAACGGTGCCTGCCAGTTGTAGGTCAGCCGCACTTGGGGATGGGCCATGCCCTTGACCAGGAGATAGGCGTCCCCCCAGCGGGTGTGCACCACTCGGCCCAGATAGAACAACGGCCAGGCGAGCACGGCCAGCAGCGCCTGGGTACGCGGTCGTTGAGGAAAGGGAATCCTCACCCGCGGGAGACCGCCGCCCAACGCCGTCCAGGCGACCGCCGCCATGAGCAGCAGGATGGTCGCCACCCGCAATCCCGCCGGCAGATAGGTGATGGGGATCACACCCCACAGCCACTCCTCCGGCTTCAGGCGGCCGTCGGGTCCGATCAATTTGGCCGGGTACCAGAACCACGCCCAGGCCACCGGCAGATGCTCGACCAAGAAATGGAGCCAGAGGACGAACAGGGCATAGAGGCCGATGATGCCTACGAAACGGCGCTCGGAAGGGGACATGGCCGCGATTGTAGGGGGAAGAGAAGAACGTGTGCAAGTCGCAGCGCCTCGGTGCGCAAGTCGTTTTCCGCCCGGCGTGGCGGCAGGGTGAGACCAACGACTTTGACACCCATCGCGACGGCGTGATACCATGCGTTAGTCTCAATCGGCGGAAGCAGCGACGTGCCACTCTCTATCCCGGTGCCTGTTGACGATTCCGGACCGCCTGACGTGATCCCGGACACGGATGATCCTCTCCGTGTCCCTTTTTTGGGCAAAGGACGGCGACCATGACCCGTTACATCTTCGTTACCGGTGGCGTTGTCAGTGGTTTGGGAAAAGGCGTCACCGCCGCCGCCATCGGTCGGCTTCTGCGCAGCCGCGGCATCCCTGTGGCCGGCCAGAAACTCGATCCCTATCTCAATGTGGACCCCGGCACGATGAGTCCGTACCAACACGGTGAGGTTTTCGTCACCGATGACGGCGCCGAAACGGACCTCGACCTGGGTCACTACGAGCGCTTTACCGGAGTCAATGTCACCCGTGCCAGCAATGTCACCAGCGGCCAGATCTACGCCGAGGTCATCGCGCGCGAACGACGGGGGGACTACCTGGGCGGCACGATCCAGGTCATCCCCCATGTCACCAACGAAATCAAGCGACGTATCGGTCTCGTGGCGCGAGAGACCGGCGCCGAAGTGGTCATCGTCGAGGTGGGTGGGACGGTCGGCGACATCGAAGGCGAGCCGTTTCTCGAGGCTATCCGGCAGATGCGCAAGGACGTGGGCCGCGAGAACACGGTCTACGTGCATCTGACCCTGTTGCCCCATCTGGCTGCCACCGGCGAACTGAAGACGAAACCGACCCAACACAGCGTGCGCGAGCTGCGAGGGATCGGCATCCAACCCGATGTCATCTGCTGCCGGGCCGATGTCCCCGTCGGCGACGACGTGCGCGAGAAGATCGCCCTGTTCTGCGATGTCGAACCGCGGGCGGTCATCCCCCTGGTGACGGCGCCGACCATCTACGCCGTGCCGCTGACGTTGGAAGAGGCCGGGTTGGGCGATTACCTGGTGGAACGGCTGCGCCTGCCTGCGCAGCCGCCCGATTTGAGGGCATGGCGGGAGCTGGTGGCGCGCATCATGGCGCCCAAGCCGGTCGTGCGCATCGGCGTTGTGGGCAAGTACGTCGCCTTACCCGACGCCTACATGAGCGTGCGCGAGGCCCTCTTCCATGCCGGCATCGGTCTCAACCACACGGTCGAGATTGACTGGATCAACTCGGAAGACCTGGAACGAGGCCGCAGCCTGGAACGGCTGGAGGCCGTGGACGGGATCGTCGTGCCCGGCGGATTCGGCTATCGCGGGATCGAGGGCAAGATCGTGGCCGCACGCTTTGCCCGCGAGCGTCGCGTGCCCTATCTGGGCCTGTGTTTGGGAATGCAGGTGATGTGCATCGAGCTGGCCCGGCATGTGTTCAACAGCGATGAACCCAACAGCACCGAGTTCAATCCCACGACCCGCTATCCCGTCATTGACCTGATGGCCGACCAACGCGCCATCGTGGACATGGGCGGTACCATGCGGTTGGGCCTGTATCCCTGCCGCTTGCAACCGGGCACCCGCGCCTACGCCGCCTACAACACCGATGTGGTTCACGAACGGCATCGGCACCGGTGGGAGTTCAACAACACCTATCGGCGGATCCTGGCCGAGGCGGGGTTGCGTTTCAGCGGCCTTAGCCCCGACGGTCAGCTCGTCGAGATCGCCGAACTGGCCGACCATCCCTTCATGTTGGGTACCCAATTTCATCCCGAATTCAAATCGCGGCCCGATCAACCCCATCCTCTGTTCAGCGCGTTTGTGGCGGCTGCCATTGCCCATCGGGAGCGGACCCAGGCGCAGCCTGCGATTCCGGCCACCACCCCTCAGGTCGAGACGATGCCGACCTGAGAGCTGCGAAAGGGTCTCTCCTTCCCCCGTGCCAAACCCTGCGCTGCGCCCTTTCGCCGACGGATGCTTTGGCAACAGGCCGAAAACGGCTATAATAGAGCCATATCGAACCACGTAGCCGTGGTTCATCCTATTATCCCAACGTTGGAACGTTCGTACGTTCGACCATTTCCATTCCCGTTGTCTTGGCAAGGACGCTATGGCCGGTCATAGCAAATGGGCAAACATCAAGTACCGCAAATCGGTTGTTGATGCCAGGAAAGGCAAAATTTTCACCAAACTGGCGCGGGAGTTGCAGGTGGCGGCCCGCCAGGGCGGCCCCGACCCGGAAATGAATCTGCGCCTGCGCCTGGTGCTCGATAAGGCCCGCGCCGCCAACATGCCCAAAGAGAACATCGAGCGGGCCATCGCCCGCGGGGCCGGGCTGGAAAAAGGCGAGGATCTGGAGGAGGTTCTGTACGAGGCCTATGCCCCCCACGGTGTCGCCCTCTTGCTGGAGGTCCTCACCGACAACCGCAACCGCACCGTTTCCGAAATCCGCCACCTGCTCACCCGGGCCGGCGGCAACATGGCCAGCGCCGGCGCCGTCATCTGGCAGTTCGACCGCAAAGGCCAGATCGTCATCGAACCCAACGGCGCCGATCCCGATGAGATCTTCCTGACCGCCATTGATGCCGGCGCCGAGGATGTCACCATCAACGACGATGGTACGATCGAGGTCATCACCGCCGACGCCGACCTGGGTGAGGTGCGCGACCGCCTCAGCCGTGCCGGTTACACCATCGCCAGCGCCGAAATCACCATGCTGCCGCAAAACGAGATCGAGCTGCCGCCCGACGAGGCGATGCAGGTGTTCAATTTGCTGGAACGCCTGGAAGAGCTGGATGACGTGCAGAAGGTGCATTCAAACCTGGCTCTGAGCGATGAACTGTTACGCCAGCTGGAGCCCGCGTGAGTCAACAGGCTGCGGTTATCCTCGGTATTGACCCCGGCATTGCCATTACCGGCTACGGCATCATCGTTGACAACGAAGGCGAAGCGCAGGCTCGCGCTTATGGCGTCCTTCTGACCCCGGCCGACGAACCCCTCCCCGCCCGTTTGGCCCGCCTGTACGAGCAGCTGCGCGAGTTGATTGCTCTCCATCGGCCCACGGCCGTGGCCGTCGAAGAGCTGTTCTTCGCCCGCAACGCGCGCACTGCGCTGACCGTCGGTCATGCTCGCGGGGTCGTCCTGTTGGCCGTGGCCCAGGCCGGATTGCCCCTTTACCAGTACAAGCCGGCCGAGGTCAAGCTGGCCATCACAGGATACGGCGGCGCCGACAAACGGCAGATTCAGGAAATGGTCCGCCTGCTTTTGGGCTTGGAGACCGTCCCCAAGCCCGATGATGCGGCCGACGCTCTGGCCCTGGCCCTCTGTCACTTTCACAGCCATCGCTTTCAGGCGCTTGCTCCAGCCTAATGGCGTCGGCTCAGGCTTCTTCGCCCTGTCTCCTGCCTGTTGAGGGGACGAAAGACGAAGGACGGCGGACGAAAATCCGTCTTCCGTTCTTTGTCCACAGGCACTCGTCGTCAATGAGGTACCATTGCTATGTCCGCTCAACCTCCGAAAGCCCGTATCCTTGTCGTCGAAGATGAGGCTTCCTTATTGAGGCTTATCGAGATCAGCTTGCTGGCCGAAGGCTACGAGGTGATCAAGGCCACGGATGGTCGTGAGGCTCTGAAACGCTTCCGCGAAACGCCCGATATCCAGCTCGTTATCCTCGATATCATGCTACCGCAACTCGACGGCTTCAGCGTGCTGCAGGAAATCCGCAAGGTCTCGGACGTGCCGGTCATCCTGCTGACTGCCCTGGGTTCGACCGATGACATGGTCAAGGGCTTCACCCTGGGCGCCGACGACTACATCACCAAACCCTTCACCTTTCGCGAGGTCACGGCCCGCATCGAGGCCATTTTGCGGCGCATGCGCTGGATGCAACAGCCGCAACCGCGGGTCTTTCGGCATGGCGATCTGCAGCTCGACCTGCAGACCCACGAAGTCATGGTGCGCGGCAAGCCCTGTCACATGACGCCCATCGAATTCAGCCTGTTGCACTACTTCATGTCCCACCCCAACCAAGTCATCAGCAAGGATGACCTGTTCCGCGAGGTGTGGGGTTACGAGTTCGAGGGTTCGACCAATCTGGTCGAGGTCGGGGTGCGACGCTTGCGGGAGAAGATCGAGGTGGATCCCTCCCAGCCCCAATACATCCGCACCATCCGCGGGGTGGGCTACAAGTACCAGTATCAGCCAGACGAGGAACGCCAGACCGCATGATCGCCCGTCTGCGCGGCCGGATCGAGCACGTCGCCGGCGATCGGTTGCTCGTAGACATCGGCGCCATCAGCCTGACGGTCCAGGTGCCGGTCACCCTGGCGCTACGGCTGCAACCCGGCCAAAGCGTGGCCCTGTTCACCCATCTGCACGTGCGGGAACAGGAAATGGCCCTCTTCGGCTTTGCCGAGGAGGAGGAGCTGCAGCTGTTTCAACTGCTGATTTCGGTGGACGGCATCGGCCCACGGCTGGCCTTGAACATCCTGTCTTCCCTCTCGCCCGATAGCCTGCGGCTGGCCGTGGCCAACGAGGAACCGGCCCTGTTGACCCGCGTTCCCGGCATCGGCATCAAGACGGCCCGCAAAATCCTCTTTCAGCTCAAGGATCGCCTGGCGC